>NZ_JAGGQN010000012.1:0-473202 GCF_018613275.1 Bacillus sp. ISL-4 | reverse complement strand
AATCGTTGAAACCTTCGTATAATTTTCCCACATAACTAAACGCCTCCTATAAAACGGATTATATCAACGTTCAATTAGTATGTGGAAAAAACAACAATCTATACGAAAACAGCCTTTAAAAAAAAGAAAAAAACAGGAATCCAAGTCTCCTGTGTAGTGCTATTACATTATTAAATTAGTAAGATGGTATATATATACTTCGTTGGAAAGGAAAGTTAATTAATGCTCCAAACTAAAAAAGGTAAAATAACACTAGCTATAGTAGGAGGCTTCTTGACTTGCTGGGTTTTATATCACAATTTAGGAATCGACGATTTAGTAGAAAAAAACAAGATATATTCTAGGGCAGAGGAATCTTTTTCTGATGGAGATTATTATTTGGCAGCAAACCGTTTTAAAATGATACCCGGATTTAGAGATTCTGACCAACAGCTTAAAGAGATTTATGCAATCGTCGCCAAAGACTGCACGGAATTTTTGACCCAAAGGAATATGGTAAAAGCCAAACAATGTTTTGAAATGGTGAAAGATGTTCCGGAATACTCCAAACAAGCTAATGTGGCTTTACAACAGATAGAAGCAAAACAAGGAGAAAAATTAAAAAATATAGAACCTTACGAGGGAATGATTTCCTCTAATATCAAATACTCTTCTTGGGGCCCGCCCACTGAAATTGAACGAGAAGTAAACTATGATTCTTTGCGTCCAGATCGACGCATCGAACATTATAAATGGATAGAAAAAGACGAACAGGGAAGGACCATAAGAATAAAAAGCTTATATGTTAAACAGGGTTTTGTTTTCGGTGAACCCATAATAAGCAATTACTATGTAGGTCAATAAGGTACATATATGTACCTCGAATAAAAGTATTATAGAAATTGATAAATCAAATGAAAAAGGTAGACGTTTGGCTATTTCAGGTAGAGTCTGTAGTATTGCAGGGATATGTTTTCAATTACTTCTAATTTTCCTTCTGATTTTGTCACTCAGTGTTTTTTCATTACTGATCCTGATGTGTCAATATAATTTCACTCATTAGTTAAACAACTTAATCCTTAATGAACTAACGTGTGCGTTAGCTAACGGGGCAGGATAGTTCAAGAGTAATATATACTAAAATAATGGTAGATGAAAAAGTAGGGAGTTCGAGGAAATGGATGAAATGATAGGTGGTGCATTTGTTTTTGTAACGGGAGTTATTTTTCTGTGGCTTGGTTTGTTTCAGTACAAGTGGTTATATAAGGGTATAAAGGAGGTTGAAGAAGGAAAAATCGATATTTTACCTTTTATAAGTAGTTATTGGTTCTGGCGGATTGTTTTAATCGGAATTGGTGTATTACTCATTTTTACAACTGGAAATTCATTCATTAGGTATGTCTTTAATGAACTAACGGGTGCGTTAGCTTAAGATCAGAGCTGTCTTTAAGGCAGCTTTTTCTTATGGAACTAAAGGGGCAGGTTAGTTGAATAAGAACTGGTCTAATTTGGAAACGAATAGTGCTAATTCAAAAACGGAACAGAAAGAAAAGTTTAATTATAGGAACAACACTGAAAATGTAAGAAATAGTATAGAACTAAATAAAAGTATTTAAGATTTTAACGAAACAGTGAGTAAAATGATTGTTGAAAGTTCTTTATTTCCGAGCAGTTTAACCTATAATAGTATAAGAATGTCGTTATTTATCGAAACAAAATAAAAGTTTGTTGCTAAATTTGAGGTTTTGAAATGGAAAATTTATTTCACTACATTTATTCTTGTGTTGGTATTTTAGTCGGTTTATATATTTTTATTACACGAAAAGAATCCAGAAAATCACTATTAATGCTTTTGTTGTCCATTATTGCGTTTTATAGTGCTTACATTTTTTATTTTGTAACTTACCCCTTCAATTTAATAGGCACATCATTAATACTCGTGCTTTGGGTTGTTATTCTTCAACTTGTTAAAAAATTCAATTCAGGAAAAGAGCAAGTATTCTGGTATGTTTGTATATGGTATGTGGCAATATATCATTTTTTACATTATATTTTCGACCCACTTGCTGAAAAAAATATATGGTATGCTGGAATATTTTTCATATATACGAATGTTGGATTAACTTCACTTGCAGTATATTATTTTATCTGGGTCTATAAGAAGAAGTAGTTGAATAAGTTACACATTTTAGGAGACCTTCAATACAAGTGCTTTACTCAATAAGGGAGTTGCATTGGCAGCTCTTTTTCTTATATTTGTGAAGGATTGTACTTAAACTAACGGGTGCGTTAGTTCCATAGGATGTACTAAAGAAGACCACTTATATAGGTGGTCTTCTTTTATTTGTTCAAAAATAAACAATGCCGTTTATTAAATATTGTTTCTTTGGCCTGAACTTATTTAGGGAAAGAGGAATTTTTTTGGGGTTTTATAAGAACCCTTGTTCGTATATAATAAATAAAAAGGAGGGATCTTTCTGATGGGTACGATTCGTGATAGAGGGATTATTAAATGGCAAGCAGCATTGTTGTTACCTGAACATAAGGCCTTGAATAAAAAAATGGGTGAGGAAGATAATTTCCTAAACAAAAAACCCGTCCTTGATGAATACCAGGTTGAAGAGTTTGAAAACAACATTCATTATGCAATGGAATATCATTTACCGATAATTTTTACATTGCATAACGAGGGACATCCACAAGAATTGCACGGGTATTGTGTACATACAACCTGTTACGAAAGAGTTACGCATTCAGAAGAAAGATAGTTCCTTTGAGTATATTCAGTTCGATGAGATTATTAGTGTGATTGTAGAAGAATAAAAGTAAATATTATTTAGTTTTAAATAAATAAAGCTCTTCAAAATTGAAGAACTTTTTAATATAGATTTTTTATAATTGACAGAAGTCCTTACATTTTGTTTCTAGCATAGATAATTTCAAAAGCTGAAGCCGGTAAGTCAATCAAGTCTTTTATTTCATCTTTAGTATGCTTGCCTGAAATAATCAATTTCTTCAATAACTTCTCTTTAGTGTCAATTTCTTTATCCATTTCCATATTGGAATCGTAATGGGCCATTTCAAAGCCGATGCCTTCTTTCCAATACTTCTCAGCCTCTTCTTTAGTCATACTTTGCCAAGTGTTTGGAACTTTAGACATAAGGCTATAACCTCCATTTTTAAGGAATTGAAGTGTTTTACTATATATTACCTCATTTACCTTTTCTTTATTCACGGGTTAAGAATAACCACCAAATGAATTTCATAGTCACTTTTGGTGAACGTAAAACCGAAAGGTAAATCTTTCTTATTTAAAACAAAGACACCTAATCATATGATGGGTGTCTTGTTCTGTGTTTAATAGAATGAATAATTATTGTGTTTATCCTTTAACTTTCAATAGGCGTAGTGCATTTAAAATTACAATTATGGCAGCACCTGTATCACTTAGAACAGCGATCCATAATGTTAACCATCCTGGGAAGATCAAAGCTAGTGCAATAAACTTTACAATTAAAGAAAACCAAATGTTTTGTTTAATAATTTGTAAAGCCTTTCTACTGAGCTTGATTGTGTGAGGCAGCTTTTCAAGATTATCAGCCATTAAAACAATATCAGCTGTTTCCATTGCTGTATCTGTTCCAGCACCACCCATTGCAATCCCCAAATCAGCTGTTGCAAGTGCTGGTGCATCATTTATGCCGTCACCAACCATTGCTACTTTATAACCTTCGTTTTTTAGTTGCTTAATAGAACTCACTTTATCTTCGGGCATTAATTCAGCAAAATAACGGTCAATAGGAGCTTCAGAGGCAATCATTTTAGCTGTGCCTTCATTATCGCCAGTCAACATTACGGTTTGATTAATCCCAATTTGTTTTAAACCATTTAAGGCAGTAACCGTTGTCTTACGTATAGTATCAGAGACTGCGATTATACCCATTATCTTTTGCTCCGTACCAATAATAACTACTGTTTTTCCTTGTCTTTGAAACTCTTCTGATTTTGTTTTTACATTGCCTAATGATACATTCACTTCTTCAAACAGTTTAAGATTGCCTGCATAATGAATAACTCCATCAATAGTAGCTTGAACCCCTTTACCAACGATGCTTTTAAACAACTGACCATTTTTTGATTGTATGCCCTTGCCTTTTGCATAGTTTACAATTGTTTTAGCAATTGGATGAGTTGAATAATTTTCTAATGTCAAAGCAACGGACAACAACTCGTCATTTGAAATGCCTAGAGCTTTTATTTCCGAAACTTTTGGCTTTCCTTCAGTCAATGTACCCGTTTTATCAAAAGCAATTGCATTAATAGATTCTGCTTTTTCTAAGAATGTTCCACCTTTAATTAAAACACCATTTTTAGCCGCATTTCCGATTGCTGAAACAATAGCTACAGGAGTCGATATAACCAATGCACAAGGACAGGCAACTACCAATAATTCAAGTCCTTTATAAAACCATTCTCCCCAATTCCCAAAGCCGAGAATAGGAGGTAGGACCATTACAACTAGGGCTAATACAAAGACAATGGGGGTATAGATAGTTGCAAATTTATCTACGAACGCTTGTGTAGGAGCTTTCTGTTCCTGTGCTTCTTCTACTAGGTGAATAATTTTCGAAATCGTTGTGTCTGCAACTAACTTGGTTACTTTAATTTCAAGAGAACCACTTTCATTTATAGTTCCTGCATAAACTGTATCACCAATTTCTTTATCAACTGGAATTGATTCTCCTGTAATTGGAGCTTGGTTTATACTGGATATACCCTGAATGATTTCTCCGTCTAATGGGATTTTGTCTCCGGGTTTAACAACAATAACTTGACCAATGGAAATCTCCTCAACAGGCTTTCTAACCAGTTCAGAGCCAGTAAGAACCCACGCTTCTGGTGGAGCTAAATCCATTAAATTTCGAATGGAATTTCTTGTTCTTTCTATAGAACGATTCTGCAAAGCTATCCCTACAGCAAATAACCAAACTACTGTTGCTCCTTCTAACCATTCACCAATCAAAGCAGCTCCAATTGCCGCAGCAGACATTAATACATTCATATCAAGTGAACGGCTTTTTATAGCGTAGTAAGCACTCTTCATAGGCTTATATCCACTCAACAAGATTGCTATCGCATATAACAAATTGCTCATTAAAGGTGAAACATCATTGTATGAACCAATAAACCCTAGAGCAATTAGAATCCCAGACAAGGTGATTAACCCTTTTCCATCTTTGTTTGTAGAAGTTTGGGTAGCCTTACTATTTCTCGAAACCAAAGACGATTTATAACCTATTTTAGCCACTTCGGACACGATATCTTCAACACTATTGTCGTGTTCAACCTTCATTTTCCCCGTAGAAAAATTCACACTAACATTTCTTACAGAAGGTAAAGTATTTAAATGGTTTTCGATACTTTTCGCACAGCTACCGCAATCCATTCCTTCGACGTTGTAAGTCCTCATATTTTGGTTTTGTTCTACTGATTCAAGCGTATAACCAAGGTTTTGAACGTGATCTTCAATTTGGTCAAACGAACCACTGTCTCCAACGACTTGTAGTTTTGCTGTGCTGTAGTTCACAGTTACATCTCTGATCCCTTTTAAAGCACTTAAACCTTTTTCTATGGTAACAGCACAAGCAGGGCAATCCATTCCGTGTACACGGTATACAACTTTTTCTCCAGAAGCGGAAGATGAAAGTGGGATGTCTGTTATATGTCCTTCAACCTTACTACTGCCGCAAGAGCTTTTTGCCTCATTAGGTATTTCTAAAGCGACAGAATCACTGCTACAGCAAGAGCTTTTTGCCTCATTAGGCTTTTCTAAAGCGACAGAATCACTGCTACAGCAAGAGCTTTTTGCCTCATTAGGCTTTTCTAAAGCGACAGAATCACTGCTACAGCAAGAGCTTTTTGCCTCATTAGGCTTTTCTAATGTGACAGAATCACTGCTACAGCAAGAGCTTTTTACTTCATTAGGTATTTCTAATGTGACAGAATCACTGCTACAGCAAGAGCTTTTTGCTTCATTAGACTTTTCTAAAGCGGCAGAATCACTGCTACAGCAAGAGCTCTTTGTTTCATTAGTATTTTGTAATGTTTTTGAAGTACTGCTACAACAGCTTTTATTTTCGTCTTTATAATTATTTTCTTTTCCTTTTGAATTACAACATTCATCGGCCAATGGATTTCACCACCTTAATCAATATGATTTTCACAACAAGCAATATCAGTATGCACTTCTTCGAATACCATATCGAACATTGTGAGTAGATCTCGTACTTGTTGATTTCGCAGGCTATATCTAATGTATTTACCTTCCTGTCTACCTACAATAAGTCTACAGCCTTTTAAACAAGCTAAATGTTGAGATATGTTTGATTGCTTACCCTTTATATCCTCCACAATCTCTGAAACTGTTTTTTCTTGTTCTTTAATTGACTCAAGAATTTGAATCCTCGTTTTATCTGAAAAACCACGTAGGAATTTAACCTTCATATCTAAATCAGTTTTAACCATAATAAACTTTTCCTCCAATCATATTAGACAGTACTAATATGTTCTGATATTATCATATTAGCAAGCACTAATTTGTGTGTCAAATTTCAAGAAAATTATAAAAAAATATTTGCATAATGCAGAAGAGGAGAGGTAAGGGTGGCAAAAAGTAAAAATTTAAAAAGTAAAGGCTCACCGTTTAAATTAATAGTAATCGCAACATTGCTGGTTTTTGCTGTATTGACAGCACTAGTTGTTATTAACAATTCGAACTCTAAAGCTGATAAAGATGCTACATATGATAAAATACCGCCTATTGAAGGGCAACCGACTTTAGGTAAGGCAGATGCTCCTGTAACAATAGTGGAATTTGGAGACTTTAAATGTCCTGCTTGTAAAGCGTGGGGAGAAAACATTTATCCTCAGTTAGTAAAGGACTATGTGGATACAGGGAAGGTTAAATTTTCTTTTATAAACGTGTTATTTCACGGCGAAGAATCTAAATTGGGTTCACTTGCTGCGGAGGCAGTTTATAAACAAAATCCTGATAGGTACTGGGAATTCCATAAAGCGTTATTTAAGGCACAGCCAAGTGAAAACCACGATGCATTATGGATTACAAGTGAGAAAATTAAAGAAGTTGCTGCAACAATACCCGACATTGACTTTAATACATTACAAGAAGATATGAAGAAACAATCAGTGGTGGAAGAAGTTAACAAAGACAATAAGTTGGTTGAGGAGTTTAAGGTGGAATCAACACCAAGCATAATGGTAAATGATACAATGCTTGAAGATCCTTTTGACTATGAGAAAGTTAAAAGCCTTATAGATAAAGAGCTAGAAGGTAAAGATTAATGAGCGATCTAAAAACAAAGCAACCGATATACTTATATGGGGCTTGGTTAGTGTCAGTAATAGCGACTCTCGGAAGCCTTTATTTTAGTGAAATACGTGGATTTACCCCGTGTGAACTTTGTTGGTATCAACGTATCCTTATGTACCCACTAGCTTTGATACTTGGAATAGGAACATTTCAAAATGATTCTTCCGTTAAACGGTTTGTTCTACCAATGGCTATAACAGGTTGGTTTATTTCCTCTTATCATTACTTGCTACAAAAAGTTCCCGGATTTGCACCAATAAAACCTTGTGCTAATGGAGTGCCTTGTAATGCCCAGTATATTAACTGGGGAGGTTTTATTACTATCCCATTTTTAGCATTTACAGCCTTCACTTTAATCATTATTTTTATGTTTCTCTTAAAAGCATCAAAGAATGAAACAAAATAAGAATTACACTATATTAGTCTACTAACGCTCTCGTTATTTAGAGGGCGTTTATTATAACTGCTTTTGTTTGGTAAGTTATTACGAGCTTGCTAATTTGTCAAAACTTATTCAAATACCCTTTTGAACGGTAATAAAAAAATTTGATTATATTTAAAGTGTTGCTACGATTTGGAGGATACATATGATTAAAAAATTATTGTTTATTACATTGTTCTTTTTTATTGGTTTTAACAACAACGCCTTCGCTCATACAGGCTTAGAAAGTTCTTCTCCTCAAGATGGAGAAATTGTCAAAAAGGACATCCAAGATATTACATTATCATTTGAAACAAAAGTAGAACAGGGGAGCACATTTCATATAACAGATTCCAATGGTAAAACAATACCTTTAGAAAATATCACTTTAAACGATAACGAAATGGTGGGGCCTTTACTAAAACCATTAGTGAATGGAACTTATCAAACAATGTTTAAAATTATTGGTGCAGATGGCCATCAAATAGAAGGGCAGTATTCTTTCTCTGTTGATATTCCCAAAAAACTAACACAATCTGAGCAAGATCAAACCCAAAAAGAAGAACCTAAAGAGGAAGAAAACAAAAAAGCAATGGAGAACAAAGAAGATGAACAAAAAAAATTGCCATCGTATCTGATTCCTTCGGTTATTGCAGTTTTGATTATTATTGGATTGGGAAGTTTGTTGATGTTAATGAGGAGGAAGGAATAACTAATGTTAATCGTCGGAATGATAGGTGAAGTATTATTATATCTTTGCTTTTCTCTTATAATAGGGAGCTTAATCCTACATCTTGTCCCAAATTCTAAACGTCCTGATATTTTTGTTCCTAAAGGAGCATTACTGACGGCTGTAGGGGGAATAGCTATCTTTTCATTTATTCCTGTCCTTCAATTGGTTTTACACCTCTATCAAGATATAGGTGTAGGACAAACGTTCCAATCAGTTCTATTTACCTTCGAAGTGGGGAAAGCGTGGATTTTCACCTATCTTGTTTCTAATTTATTATTCATTTTTATCGTTTGGTTTGATTATAAGAAGAAACCTCTATACGCAATTATAGGAATGCTTTTTACCTTGATTCTAATCTTAGCTTTAGGGTGGGCAAGTCACGCAAGTTCCCTTGAAGGGTGGAAAGGATCATTAACACATACTTCACATTTTATTGCAGTTTCCGTTTGGGTAGGGATCTTTCTTGTTGTGGGGTGGTTTTCAAAAGACCATTCCAATTGGCTGAACTTTTTAAGATGGTTTAGCCCTGTTGCGATTACTTGCTTAACAGTAACTATTATCACAGGAATAATACTAATGACATTTGTAGTTGATATAAAAGACTATGTAAATGCTTGGTTACTTTCTTATGGTCAAACTCTATTAATCAAGCATTTGTTAATAATCCCTTTATTAGCTTATGCAATAATCAATAGTATTCTAATTAGAAAGAAACTTAGAACTAATACGTCATTTAACCCAAAACCTTGGGCAAGAGTGGAAAGTATAGTAATCTTGCTTATCTTTTCTGCGACGGCAGCATTAGGACAGCAATCACCACCTCACGATATTGTTACAACTGTTAAAAGTGAAGGGGCTTCTAAACTATTTACAACACTATACCAAGGTTCCTTTAACCCTGATATGGTTGTGGATTTCAGTTTTAATGCAACAAGTGCAATCCTTATTGTTTTAGCCATCCTTTTTTTAGCTTTAACAATATTTTCATTTATCAAGAAAACATCTACATTGGTATCATTCTTTATGAGTATTCTATTCGTGTTCTCAAGCTATTTATCCTTGATATTAAGTATTAAGTGAGAACTGTGAATGAAGGGTGAAGTTAAATTATTAATGCCACTTTCTACAGGCTGTTCCTCTATTGATCACTCCAAAGCGGAGTAAGTGAAAGAGGCGAAAATAAACAGTCTCTGACCTCTGACTACAAAAGATATAGAAAATTATTGAATAGCCAAGGAAAGTTTCGTAATAAGAATCTTTCAAGAGTTTTACTTGCAATCATACAAAGCCTATCCATAGTCAAAGCAATGAAAAGCTATTTAAATCTGTCTGGGATGGTGAATACCTGTTATATAGGAGTAATACGGAACATTTCAGGTTAAAGGAACTTAAAGTATCAAATGTTCCATTATAATTAATGGGAGGATATAAAACTCTCATTTCGTTGTATATCTTTCGGTAATGTGAGCATAATGTTAAAAAGGATTTCGGTAAAGTGCTTATCTAGGGATCCCTCGATAAGCACTTTACCGAAAAAAAGGCCCACGAAAAGCTTGGTATCAAAGGGTTTCTAGATCTTTCACAAAAAAATAACAAGGGTAATATAGAATGTTTCGGTAATATAAGCAGTATGGACGAAAACATTTCGGTAATGTAAGTAGTATATTTTTAAGGAGATTGCCCCATAAAAAAACTGTTGTTAAAACAACAGTTTAACTAGTCTTACGTTATTTAAAGGAATCCATTATCGATTCAATGTCAATATATGGGCTTAAACGATACTCAATAGCACAATGATCTCGTTTGAAATCACAAACGATTTTCTTGATAGCTAAAAGAATAATGGATCGTTTTTCTTCATTACTATATTGTTGCACATTTAGTGTATAACGGTCGATCAACTCTAAAGTCATCTGATCTTCTAATAAACAATCAATTTGTATAAGGACCTTATTGTAAAGAAGTTTGTTTTCCTCTTTTAATTTAAGTTGTAATTTAAAAGCTTGCAGAAATTCTTCGTAATATTCCATCACTGGATTTAGTAATTGTATTTTATACCGGAGATTTTCAATATCTTTTTTTAAAGATTGAACTTCTTTATTGCATAGCTTTTTCCAAGTTGCTGAAATCTCTTTAAACATAGTTTTATTCGCTTTTAATTCTCTGGACCAACGTAAGGTAAAATCATTAATTATTTTTTGGTGAAGGACATCCTTTTGGATTTTATATTTACAATTAGGGCAAAAATAAATGGATCCATCTTTTTTTGATTTGGCGGATGTTTGATTTTTTGTATTTAATTCTTCCGCACAATCACTGCAAAATATAATATTTCTTAATATAAAGGGGCTATCCATTCGATCCTTATTCTTTGAATTTCTAAAGTTTTGAGTGATTTCCCAAAGTGCAGGACCTATTAAGGCTTGATGATGGTCTGAAAACAATGAGGCTTCTTCCAGAGGTTTTTTTTTGCTATCAGAGTAACTTGTACGGGCAAACCACACCAAGTCTCCCTTATACCATAAATTGTTTAATAAATATCTAATAGTTGAATCATTCCAATGGCTATATCCAGATGGAGAAGGTACATTGGAGCTTTCAAGTAATTTTGCAATTTTCCTTTCACTATATCCAAAACTATATAAATAGAAAATAAATTGGACAATGGAAGCAGCTTCATTCGGTATTAACTCATCTTCACCGTCTATTCCCGATTTGGAATATCCATATGGCACACGAGTTTTGGGGCGATTGGGCTTACCATTAACGGGTTTATTAATTACATTGACGTGATATTTGGCCGCAGTATAAGACTTTTTCTGGGATTCATCATAATCTAGTGAAAGTCGCATTTGAACTAAAGGATTATTTTCATCCCACTCAACCTCCATTTTTGTGGAAAATAACTTGAGTTCCGGCTTTTTTTGTCTAATTGGCAAAATAAAGTCTAAATAGAAATCTGCAATCAATCTAGTTACTCGTGATTCATCATAGAATATAACTGTATTTGCATTTGGATTTCCTAAAATGAATTCTTTCATTTCATTCATTTTTTCACGTTTATTAGCATTGTTATGAAAAGCAGAGGTTGCTGCCTCAACAAATATAACAACTACAGAAAACCCCAGTGATTTAGCTTTGATTGTTATTTCCCTTTCTTGTATAGAAAGAGAGAACCCTTTAGTTTGCTTTTCATCTGACCAACGTATGTATCCGGTAGCTAGTTTTACCGGATCTTTATACATATGCCAAGGTAACTCTACTATTTCAAGTTCTGGTCTTTCTTCTTCAGTAACCAAATATATACCATTAACGTTATAAATATATTTATGCAGGAAACTCATCTAATTCATCCTTCCCCTCTATATATTTCCCAAATGTAGTGTGGTAGATCAGAGTATTAGAACTTACTTCGATTTTTGAAATGAGAAGATTTACCAAGTGGTTAATTTGATAGTTTTGCAACTCATTTGTAAGGCTATCTATTACAACTTCAACAAAAGAATTGATTCCGATCCTTGTATCTGTGATTTTGATTAATATTGTGTGAATTTTTTTCATTTCTTCTTTGAGAGATTTTGATTGCTGACCTAATTTTTTTAACTTTGATATTTGTTGAGATCCAACTAACTTTGTAATTTCTTCGTGAACTGATATTAGAGTATTTTGCAATAAAGTAACTTCTTGCTTGTGTTTTTTTTCTAAGTTGTATAAATGGGTGAATACGTCCTTTTTAATTTCATTAACTGAAATTTTATTAAGTACATATTTGAGGTGTTCAGAGATTAATTGATCATACTGAGAGACCCCAATTTCAATTCTAGGATGTTTTTTGGAACAGACATAGTATCCGCTTTCCCCTAATTTGGTGGAGCGGAAATTCATAGGTGTTTTACAAATACTACATACCGGAACTTTCAATCCTTTATTATGAGAAAATGATAGGGCCGTTTGTACTTCCTGCTCACACTTCGATAAAACTTCCTCTACTTTTAAAAAAACTTCTAGAGAAATGATAGGGGAAACGTGCGGTAGAGCCACATATTCATTCTGAATCTTTATGTGACCCGAATAAAAAGGATTTTTTAGAAAGCTTAGTATTTTCTTATGGTCCTTAAAAAGCTTTTTATATTTGATGAATTCTTCCAGCAGCTCATCAGCAGAATTGATGTTTATCACAGAAAAAATAAAGGATTTTAATTCAGTTTCCACATTAGGGTTAGGTATATATTTCTTGTTGTATTTCTCCCCTATTATATTAAAACCGAATATTGAACCAGGATACTGTAATCTTGTTAGAGTGGTACGTTGAGAAATATTCCGGCCATCGAACTGGGGGAAAATACCGTATAGTGCTTCTATTGACAATACCTTTGAAAATTGTGCTTGACTATAATCTGTGAAGATGAGATTCACATTGTATCTATATAATATTTTTACAAGATCAACGTATTCATAGAAATTACGAGCCAAGCGGTCCCTATTTTGTACAAGGACTGTTTTTATCCTCCCTTTTTTGATTTCTATTAAAAGATTTTGAAATTGCGGCCGATTTTCAGAAGATAGTTTATTTGCAGATACATTATTATCGATAAACCTTAGTACCATTTCAGTATTAATATTATTACGAGATAGGTAAATATCAGCTAAACTTATCTGTTTTTCAATGTCTTGGTTTCCGGTTGAAACTCTGCAATATATACCGATATATTCTTGATATAATTCTTTAACATCTATGTACGACATATTTACCCCTTATCCATAAAATCCTTATTATTAAGTAGGAATGAGCCTTTCATAAAGGGTGTAAGTTCTAATTGGTCTATGACGATTTTTTCAACCAATCTTTTAAAAAAATAAATTGACTCTTCCTCATTATCTTCTTTAAAAGAAACCTTTACTACGGGTTTATGAGACATTGCTTTCATCCTTTCATCAAGTAATAATATAATCATTGACGAAAGGATAAAAACTTATACTATATCATTCCTCTTGTTCTTCTAAATCTAGCTCCAGTTGATAAACGCTTGAAATATCTGTATTTTTGCCGTGTGGCTTTATAAAGATCTTTGGTTCACTTGCCGGTGTCTTCAATTCTTTCATTAACTGATATAAATCAGTCATCTATTACAACCCCTTCCTTAAGAAAATAATTTGAGAAACGCTCGATAATTTGTTTGGAGATTCCAACATTCTCACAGTTTTCATATATATAGTTGATCCATTCCGTTTCTTTACAATCCTTTTCCAATATTAAAATCCCTCATTACAACAGTTATTTTTATACGAAGTGATTATATTCTTTGTAGTTTCGAAAAAACAATATGAAAGAAAAGTTTTTTTCAATTGATATATATTTTTATATTTAAAGCAAAGGTGTTAAAGCATATCTAAAAATATAGTTAAGTATCACAAACGTTTGAAAGGTTTTATATACTATTTAAGTGGAGTAGAAATAACATAACACGACCATTCCAGAGGACGTAGATGTCCCTTTTAGGGGCAAGGCGAAGCTTTGAAGCAAATATAGATATGAATTAGTAAAAGTACCTGGATTTGAGGACTTGGAACATAGGCTGGTCATTAAGTGGGCGGGGGGTGCCCAGGGATGGTGTGTCAAAATAGATACATTTGCTAATGAGGTTGTTCAATTACTGCCCAAAGGGTTTGTAAGAGATTTCCCTGGTTATTTGGTTATCAATATATCTTTCCGTGAACTACAGGGCATAGTTAATGATCCTAACGCTAATGCGATTTGGCATAAAATGCTTTCTTCAGTTGGGGCTGTCTACCTGATTGTCGATACAAAAGAAGGGAAGCAATATGTTGGGTCCGCCTCCGAAAAAGAGGGTTTGCTCGGAAGGTGGAAAGAATACGCGATTAATGGTCACGGAAATAATACAAAATTAAAAGAGCTGATTGAAGCTGACCCGAAACGAATACATACATTCAAATATACGATACTTCAGACTTTACCAAGAACACTAACCCAAAATGAAGTTCTTAGAGAAGAAGGCAAATATAAAGATAAACTTGGAACAAGAGCTTATGGCTTAAACTTAAATTAAATAGAAAAAGCTGACTGTTGAAAGTCAGCTTTTTCTTAATGTGGCCGTTGAAAAATTTAAAAAATTACCGCTAAAATAAACCAAACAATCATCAATAATTGAATTAATATTTTGGCTAAACTGCCGCCTAAAAAACCGATGATAGTTGCAAACCCAACTTTAGTAGCCTTCATTATATCTTTTTGAATGATTAATTCCGAAACGAGGACTGCTAAAAATGGTACGAGAATTATTCCAAAAGGAGGAAAGACAAATGAACCAACAATCGTGGCAATAGCTGCTATTGTCTCGGAAGTTTTTGACCCCCCATACTTTTTAACAAAATAACTGTTTGCGATAATGTCGGCCGCGATTAATACACCGCTCAACACAACCATACTGATCCAGAACCATAACGATAACTCATCAGGATTAATGAGGAATTGATAAACTGCAAATCCTCCCCAAATGGCAACTACCGAAGGAATAATAGGATAGATAATTCCTACAAAACTTAAAGCAAATAAGACGATCGTTAATCCCCACCATAAAATATCCAATAAAACTCCACCTTTTCATACTTGCGTATCATTTATCTACTAAATTATATTTCTATTTAGTGACAAAAACCATTTATTCTTTTTTGTATATAAAAAGAAGCAGACTTAAGACTTCAACTTTTTTTACACTCATTTAATGCGGTTACACCAGTTTGAATTTATGAAACAAAATTGTGATGATTGTGGAGGAAGAGGGTATTAAAGAAGACATAGTTTTATTATCCATCTGGCCTATTCAAAAATCGTAAATAAGTAAACTAAAATCTGAACCTTAATGGTTTGGCCTTTTTTATGGTCAAATTTTTAAAATAATATGGCTTAAGTTCATCAGGGTACATAGTTCCAATGCATACCTATATCAGTTTTGTCTGTGCCATTATAGAGAGACTATAAAGTTATAACGGTATTGCGAATTGGTGAGTTGCAAATTAATTATGATATTTGATGGTGTTAAAGTATAATATTACCATCAACGAGTGGAAGAAAGGTGAGGGTAAAGTGGCAAGGGAGAAAAAATCTATAACGCACGATACAATAATGAAAGCACTAGATTGGTCATATGATAAAGCGGTTAACGGAGGTATCCCCGGAATGGATACTGCCATAGAGTTAGCAGATAATTACTTGCAAAAAAGTGGAACATTAGATGAAAAAGTTAAAGCTTTAATTCTTTGGCAAAATACAAAAAGTGCCACAAGTGGTTTTTTATCAGGAGTAGGTGGAGTCATTACGTTACCAATTGCCATCCCAGCGAATATAGCTAGTGTAATCTTGGTACAAGTTAGAATGGTAGCGGCTATTGCTCATATGGGAGGATATAATTTAAAAGATGATCAAGTAAAGTCTTTTGTTTATGCTTGTTTAGCAGGAAATGGGGCTAAAGATATTCTTAAAAATGCAGGAATCCAAATTGGGAAAAAGCTTGCATTCACCGGTATAAAAAGAATACCTTTTGAGGTTATAAAAAAGATAAACCAAGCAGTAGGATTCCGTCTATTGACGAAATTCGGAGAAAAGGGAGTTATTAACTTAGGGAAGATGGTCCCTTTGGCAGGAGGTTTAATTGGTGGAACGGTTGATGCACTGTCTACAAACACTATAGGGAAAGTAGCTCATAAGCTTTTTATTACAGAGTCATCTGCCAATGCTAAAGAAGAGCCGGTTATTATTGAAATGAAGTAGCAGTAGTTAGGGCAAATAGATTGAACTAAAAATAGAAGCTTATCTATAAAGATAAGCTTTTATATGTAGATTATTATAATAAATGAATTCTACGATTGTAAGTATTCCCTATAGATATTAAAATAAAAAATATTATTGTGATTAAAAATGGACTTGGAAAATAATTTCCAAGTCCATTTATTTTCCTTCTATTGACGGTATTTCTACTATCATATCGTATTTTTTATATGGAACTGTTGAATCATTTAATGTGGGTCCTGGTGCCTCCAATTCAATAAGATCTATTTGTCCTGCATCATTTTTCTCTAGAGTTTTAATGATCTTATTTCTATTACGATGTTCAGTAATAGTTACTTTTGCACCTTGAATTGGATCGCTCTGATGTTTTCCATTTAGTTATGTGTATTTAAACCACTAAAATATATTAGTGGTTCTTTTTTATCAGGAAATTTAAATCATAATTCAATTAATAAGCGATATATGCTATGATTTACATAGTTTACCAAAATAATAAGTACTATTGTTGATAGGAGGAATATAGATAACCTAAACTCAAGAGATTAGTTGAATATTATTACCTATTTTTAATGATATAAAGTTTTTACGACTTTGGTAATGTATTCAATATTATTGCTATTAAAAACGGAGGGGTTTTTTTGAAATTAAAAAGTGTAAAAATCCGTAACTTTAGGGGTTACAAAAATGAAACTACAATTGAATTTAATGAACTTACCGCATTTATAGGAAAAAATGATGCTGGAAAATCAACAATCTTAGAGGCACTAGAAATATTCTTCAATAATTCAACAGTTGTATGTGAAAGAGAAGATCTAAGTGTTGATGCAACTGATACAAATATTGAAATTACTTGTACTTTTGAAGATTTACCTGGAATTATCACACTAGATACTTCTTCTGAAACCACACTTCATAATGAGTTTCTATTAAATTTAAATAATGAACTTGAAATAAAAAAAGTTTTCTCAGCTACTGCTGCTAAGCCTAAATCAAAAACATACATAATATGTAATCACCCTACTGCGGAAGGTTATAATAATTTATTAGAATTAAAAAGAGCTGAATTAAAAAAAATAGCCCGTCAATTAAATATCGATTCTAGCGAATACAATGCTTCAAATAACGCTAGTATGAGAAAGCGAATATGGGAACATTCCGATAACTTAAATTTACAACTTCGTGAGTTAATAGTGGATAAAGAAGACTCAAAGAAAATTTATGAATCTCTAGAACAATTTTTACCTTTATATTCTTTATTCCAATCTGATAGATCTAGTAAAGATGATGATAAAGAAGTAACCGATCCTATGAAAATAGCTATTCAACAAGCATTAAGAGATTTAACCCCAGAAATTGAAAAAATAAAAGAAGAGGTTCAAAAAAGGGCGTTAGAAACAGCTGAACGAACTTTAGCTAAATTAAAAGAAATGGATAGTGAGCTAGCATCTTCTTTAACTCCTGATTTTAAATCTGAACCAAAATTCGATTCGCTATTTAAATTAAGTATTCAATCTGATCAAGGTATTTCAATAAATAAACGTGGAAGTGGAGTAAGAAGACTCATTTTATTAAACTTCTTTAGAGCGGAAGTTGAAAGAAGAATTAATGAAAGTTCATCCAAAAATGTTATTTTTGCTTTTGAAGAACCAGAGACATCCCAACATCCCAAACACCAAGAAATGCTAATAAATTCATTTTTACAATTAGCATTCAATACAAATTCTCAAGTAGTCTTAACAACACATACACCAGCATTAGCTGGACTACTTCCATTGGAAAGTCTACGATTTGTAACTAAAGAGAATGGTGTTCGTCTAGTGAAATCCCAAGATGAATCTGTATATGAAGAAATTTCAAATGCATTGGGGTTATTGCCGGACCCTATTTCAAAATCAACTAGAGCAGTTTTATTATTGGAAGGTCAAGGTGATGTTATTTTTATTCGTCATTTATGCAATAAATTAAAGGAAGGAGGGGTTATACCATCAACTCTTGAAGAATCAGGATTTGCCTTTATTCCTACTGGTGGTTGTGGAAATTTAAAAGCGTGGAAAACATTAAAATTAGTTGATCAATTCAACGTTCCTTGGTGTGTATTACTAGATTCAGACAACCCCACTCCAGAAGCTCAAAAAAATATTGATACGCAATTACACTTACATCAAACAGGTATCAAAGCCTATTTAACTCGGAAAAGAGAACCTGAAAACTACATCCACCGTGACTGTTTTGGTGTAGAGTTTGAATACTCCGATTTAGATGATGTTAAAGTTATTGCAAATCAGCACACCTCAGTTGCTAAAGGTAAAATACTTGAACATTTTTGGCCTAAAATGACTTTTGAGCAAATTAGGGAGATGGAACAATATACACTCGAAGGCGGTTTAATTCATTATGAATTTACTGAAATGATTACTGATTTTCTTTCTTTAGTAAAACAACCGGCTTTAAATTAATCTCAATGTAATTAATACGAAATGAATCCATCTCTTTACTGTGGGATTCATTTCGTGTTTTTTAATTTATTGTCAATTCAAAACTCTATGAAATAAACAATTTTCAACAAACTTAAATCAGAACAACTTAATTGGTTATCTGATAAAGAAGCTAAAAGTAAGGAATCAAGGGCAAAAGGCGGAGCTTTTATGTGGCCGTCTGCATTTTATTATGGACAGCATCTATTATGACAGAAGAGTGTTGTATCGAGCTGATTAATAAATACATAAATTAATTTAGCATATCACCCAAAACCAAAATGTTGATAAACCCACCAACATCCAGTTTGTTGCCAATTACAACCCACACATATTGTTTGTGGTTCAGAAGGTTTAGATGAGATAAAAAACAAACCAAGTTTATATAAGTTAATTAGCACAGGAATTGGTATAATTAACTAAAATGTTATCCTTCAATTTATTAAGAACTAATGTATGTGAAAATAATGAATAGAAAGGAAATCTAATGAGTAGACTTCAAACAATTGAAAATAGACTTATGGAAATAAATGAAACAGTTTTTCAAGAGTTATGCGATACCTATTTAATTTTGCGTAATTCAAATTATGCATCTTTTGCAAGGACAGGAAGTCAAACAGGAAAACAAAAGACTACTAAGGGGACCCCAGATTCATTTTTTTTATTACCGGATGGAAAATATATGTTTGTTGAATATTCTACAAACATATCAGCAGGGATAAAAAAATTAAAAGAGGACATCGAAAAGTGTCTTAATCAAGAGAAAACTGGTATAGCCTTAGACAATATTAAAGAAATTGTATTGTGTATGAATTTTAATTTAAATAGTGGAAGTGTAAATCAAATAAATTCTTTAATAGAAAACAAGGATATTACATTAACGTTGATTACTTTGGATTTACTGGCTCTGGAATTACACTTACAACATCGTGATTTAGTCCATCAATATTTAGATTTAGCATTTGATACAGGCCAGATAGTTTCACTGGAATTATTTATTGAAGAATATACTAAAGCTTCAAATGGCATAGCGACACCGTTAGATAATTCTTTTTTACACAGAGAAGAAGAAAAGATCGAGTTGAAAAATGCAATACATACTTCTGATTTTGTGATATTAAACGGTGCTGCAGGTGTGGGGAAAACAAAATTAGCCATAGAAACAATAAGAGAATTATTAATAGAGCATACCCACTATAAAGCCTACTGTATATCGTATAAAAATTGTGATTTGTTACAAGACTTATATGATTATTTTAATCCTAATAAAGATTATATTTTATTTGTTGATGATGCAAATAGGATAGATGCTTTTAATCAGATATTAGGCTTTTATAAGGTCGCTAGGAAAGGAAAATTAAAAATTGTTATTACTGTAAGAGATTATGCTTTGAATGAGATAAAAAATTTATGCAATAACTTATCGAAAACGGAATTGTATGTTGAAAAACTTAATGAGGAACATATAGTAGATATAATAAAAGCAGAACCTTTTAACATTTTAAATGAAAAATATCAAAATGAAATAATAGCAATTGCAGATGGTAATCCTAGATTAGCTATAATGGCGGCATTAATAGCAATTGAAAAACAGGATTTGTCTGTACTACATAATGTTTCTGAGCTTTTTGAGAAATACTTTACAACTTTTATTAACGATAAAATAAATATAAATAAATTCACCATCCAGTGTTTGGGAATAATTTCGTTTTTTCATACGCTACCTTATAAAAATAGACAATTACTAGAACTCATAATAAATGAATTTGACATCAATTATTATGAATTAGTAGAGACAATAGAAAAACTTGAAAAATGGGAATTGGTAGAAATAAAGTTTGATTATGTGAAGGTACCTGAACAAAATATCTCGAATTACTTTTTCTATTTGGCTTTTATTGATAAAGATTATTTATCTTTTGGACTCCTGCTTGAAAATTTTTATGCTACAAACGCAGAACGCTTTAAAGAGTGTGTAATTGCTGCAAACAATTCGTTTGGAGCAGAAAAAGTAATGGAGAAAGTAAGGCCATCACTTATAAATTATTTAAATAGTAAAGTAAGCCCTGAGCAAAGTTTGGAATTCTTAAAAGTTTTTTGGTTTTATTTACAAAATGAAGCACTAGAATATTTATATGAAAAAATAATTGCATTGCCCGATGTAAATGTTCAAGAATACAATACATCTTATGAACAAAATCAATTTGCTTATAATAAAAATGATGTAATTGAGTTAATAGGGAATTATTTTAAATTTATCCCAACGGAATTAAAAAGCAGCATTGAACTAAGTTTTGAATTTGTTAGAAAACAACCCCAACATTTACCGGAGTTAATAAACAAAATTCGTGAAACCTTTTCATTTGAAATGGAAGATGAACGCTATGGTTATTACAGACAGCTAACATTGTTCGAGTTATTAATAAATGGAGTAAAGAGAGGAGATACTTTATATTCTGTAGCATTTTATGAATTAGCTAAAACTTTTCTCAAATTTACTTTTGAAGTTGTCAAGGCTGCAAGAGGGGATAAAATCACATTTTATAAATATAAATTACCTAATATAGAAAAATTGAAATCGTTTAGAAAACATATATGGGATAGTGTAAATAGTTATTTCGACATAAATAATATAATGAGTTTAGATTTATTATTAACTTATTGTGAAGAGTATACGGAGAATAAAGATATTGTTTCTTTTGACAAAGGGTATATCCTAATTTTAATTGAGAAGCATTTAGATCCGGAAGTTTTTCAACATTGTTTATTTGTACAAAAATATTCAAAGTTTTTAAACAGAAATTCTATAACTGATCCTAGTATAGATACACTAAAAGCAAAGTATAGTAACGAACTTTATGAAATGTATTTAAGAATCGATTGGGAAAGAATTCGTGATGAAGATATGTATGATTTTGATGATTTTAGAGAGTACGAGGACTTAAAGGAGCAAGAAATTCGGAAATCGTTCGAGTTTCAAGCAACAGTAGAAGTTATGGATTTCTTTGAAAAATATCTGTACCTAATTGGTTTTATAAATAATACTTGGAATCAAAATAGGGTATTGGATATTATTGTTGATGAAAATTTCAAGAACAATAGTCCAATCGGACACGCACTACTTGAATTAATAATTGAGAGAAATAGTGATTTAAATTATGTGCCTTATTTAGTGTTTAATAATCATTTAAATAAATCGGATCTAGTAAAAGAATTTCTGAATCTACTAGAAAAAAAATCATTCACTTGCAGATTAAAATGGGTACTTTCTTTTTATGAAAACATAGACCAGTCATATTTGGAAATAGATGGAGTTAATCGATTTATTGAACTCATAAAGACTATAGATGAAACTGTATATATTTATTTAGGAAAGTTAACACATCTCAAAAATATAAAAGAAAATTTTTATGACCTTCTATTGGAAACAGTCACTATAGAAAATAGAGAAAGAAATAATAAAGTACGAATTGAATGTAGAGACGATTCTCTGCTCTTATATCTGGATTCTATTAATAATATTGAAACTATAAAGGAAATGTATATTCAACAATTTTTATTGGATTCCTATTTTGATTATAAGGGTAAAGTATTGAAGTATATCTTGAGTAAAGATCCAGATTATTTACTTAAATTTACTAAATTTACAAACAAACTTTATTCCGAAGAAGATAGGAATTTCAAAAAACGAAATGGATTAGGGTTTATATGGGATATAGAATATATAGAGAATTCTTTAGAAAAGATATTTGATTTCACTTTAGAAAAAGAACTTTACTTTGGTAGTACAGAGCATTTTTGTAATGTGTTTTTTGATGGTATAGATAGTCAAAATATAGAACGGGCTAGAGGATTTATTTTGGAGTATATAAAAAAGAATCATCAAAATATCAAAAAGATGAACGGAATTATGGATATTATTCATAATACTAGAAATGAATGGTTCAAAGATGTAATTAAAACTTTTATAAGCCATAATCAAGACTTGCAATTATTCTCCAAAATTTGGTGGCTAGAAAGAAGTAGAAGTTTTAATGGAGATCAGTTGATGAGCGATTTAGAGGCTACTGATTGGAGACAAATCTTAGATATAATAAATGGAATCGACTTAGGAATAAAATTAATACCTATAAAAAAATACGTAGCAACCAGAATAGAACAATTAAGGCAAAGTGCAGAAGATGAAAGGAAACATAGGTTTTTAAGGAGAAATTAGGAATTATACTTGAAAAGACCACTTTCTTTTTTTTGACCCACAAAAAGCGACGTGGTTATAGAGTCTGTAAGCTTATCCTGCACAAAAACAATTTAGTCGTGAGGCTTAGTCTATTCAAATGTTACGGCTAAAGATAAATCAAGGAGTCTCTATAAGATGTATCATTCCTAAGTTTTGTCTTTCAGTTCCTGTTAAGAAAAATTTATAGGTTCGATCATAGAAACTTATACTGACAGATTAATTTAATAGCACTCCTGATATCTAGTAGAATTTAGTCTAGACTTTGGGGTGGCATACTTTTAAAATTATATGGATAGTGGTTTGGAAATATTTTCTTAAAAGGAATGATTAAACAATGAATATGATGGAATACCTAGAGTCCGTAAAATTTGCGGCAACTACATTAATCGAAATAATTAATACTGAACAAAGAGCTATTGATGATTTAAAAAAGGGTATAAAAGCAGCCAAGCAAGAGGCTGATGAATGGTGGGACAAGATGCCTCAAGGCGGTACAATGGAAGCGTACACCTTGTATTCAGAGCAAACTATATTCCAACTAAATTTAAGTGAAGAATTAAGGCAAGAATTAAATCAAAAAATTAGTGTTCGTGCCGTAAAGGAAACCTCTATAACGGTTCTCAGTGGAGCTTTATTACAATTAGCAAAACAAGGTGTTTCCATTGTTAACTCTAATCCTTATTTGTTACCTGAATCCAGTTGTGGAAATGAAATAAAAAACAGTAGTAACAAGAAAATACAGTGGAATAAGCCTTTAGTGGGTTTTGTCAATCTTAAAGTGTCAGACCTTATAATAGCAGCTCGAAACCAGTCATCGCATTATGAGGAAGGTCTATCAAATAAAAATAACCATAACATTGAGGTTTTTAAAGCATTAGAAAATGCAAATCCGCGGCTATTTCAAGAAATAAAAAAGGCCGATCTTAAATCAAATGGGGGAAGTAAAGATCCAAAGAACTTCGCAAAGAACGTAGTTATGAGTTTATTAAAATGGAAAACATATTCGGATTTTGAAAAAGATCTTTTAAGTATAGGATAATTAAAATATTTTTTTCCAGAATGGCTAAATACTATAAGTTTATTTTGTCCAATCTGATAAATGTTAATTGCTATTAATAAAACCCGTAATATTATTAATCTTCTTAACAGGAGTTATTCAGATACATAATAGTATCTTTCTCAACACATTTTTAGAAAAGACAACTAACCCAGTGTGGCTGATTGGCTAGACCATCCTTTCTTTACTGAAAAAGACTCCGACCTAATAGGCCGGGGTCTTTATTTTGTAAAGTTTTAGTAGTAATATTGAAGCTTTTTTTAATAACTCAATCAATTCAATATTCAATCGATCAGAATATTCCTTCGCGGCGGAAGTAAAAGATTCTGGTAGTAATTACATACAGTAAGAATCAATCCTGTTTTTCCAATTTCTCTGAGAAGATACCCAAAAATGTTATATGGTATCCAAATCTAGTAGGATTAAAAAATCCTTTTTAGATTATCGAGCAAGGGATCAATTAATTTTTTGGAAATTAACATTAGGATTAGAAATCATTAAAATTTGTAGAGGAAATCAAAAGCCTTTTTGGTTTTGGTTATTTAACATCCAAGAAATATTTTAATATAACTGGCAGTGTGTTCATTCATCTATCGGTAGGCGATTGGATAATGCAGAAAAGACGTAAAAAAATTGTTAGAGTTTCCGTCAACCTCGCTCACGACTTACCATCGTGAAGTCATCCCGTTAAAAGGGAATTAAATCACCCAGATTGTTCCTAGATAGGGTCTTCCATTTTTAGTTATTAGAATTCAAACATACCGTGCTCGTTGCAAATTGCAAGATGGGTTTTGTGGTACGTTTCGTGGTGAAACGGTTGGTAAGCGAGACCTGGGCGACTCAGAAGTGCATTTGATGCACTTGCTGGTACTACAAAGTAACGGCGGCTCCAAACGCAAAACAGGAGTTTTCTATTAATGCCAAATTCTCCCCCTTAAGTGAAGGGTGAATTTAAGGCTTCACCAACACATATCAGGTTAGTTAGTTTTTTAGTTCTTTTTACATTCATAAAAGATACTACTGTTTATAGCATTTATTAATATAAAATACATATTTATCTAGTTTATTAATCAGGATTTTTCACGAAAAAATAATTGTTTATTTCTACTAGCATAAATTGTAACTTTAAGTACGAGTTTTAAGTACTAAGTAGTCCCATTTCTTTACAGATATCTTGTGTAAGCTTTGAAAGAGGTCTCTTACCAATATTTTGCTTATCTAAGTAATTTAAATAAAGACTTTGCATTACATCTTCTCGATTATTAAATAAATCAGGAAATGAATTGTATATCTCGTCAATCCTACTAGTGTTATTTATAATAGTATTTCTAATTAAGTCCCGAACGACGTCTTGATGCTTATTATAAATGGAATCTAAGGCAAAAGTTTCAACCGAAGTATTAATTTTATCCCTAATTTCTTTATCAATCGCATTATTAACTATAGAAATCTGAAACTCTTTAGAGATTCCCAGTAAATACCTATAGTCATAAGGTTCAGTTTCATTAAAATCTGTTTTAAAGATGGCAAATTCAGCAAATTCTTCTTCATATGGGTATATTGCTTCTTTCCTATAGAAATCTGTATCACCTTTAAAGCTACTGTTACATACATAACAAGAAGGTATTAAATTGAAAAGGGATAAAGCCAAGTAGGGATATAAACTTTTAGCGTAGTAATGGTCAAGTACTGGTCTAGTCCTTTTATTTTCACTTTTTAATATAGAAACGTAGGATCTGTTGCAGTACGGACACACACATACATCTAACTCTGATACTAAGTCGTAGGCTGACCAACCACTAGTTCTTTGCGTGAAACCTTTATAATCAAAAATATCTTCAAGCACTTTTTCATATCCAGGCCATTTATGTATACTTAGATTTTTAACTTCTTCTTCAAAGTCACGTACCCTAAAATAAGCAGTTAAAGGTAAATGATTCACTAATTGTGTTTCTAAAGCATAATTATTTAAATAACTATTTAGTTCTTTTGATCTAATTCCACGTTTTCTATTCCTAAGAATTTTAGAGAGTTTTGAATTTGAAATAAAATAATTTGACTCGATAAAGTGTATTATGCTTTGAAGTTCACTTTTTTTGCCGGATAGGATTGTTTCAACATTTGACTCTAAGAAGTCTAAAAAGTTTATCAAATTTGAATCAGTTGTTACACTCCTTTTACTAATGATCTGGTTCTTAACAAAACTTTGTAGTCCATTTAAATGTTTAGCTTTTATTTTACTTTTGTTAGTTAAATTAATTATAATCATACTACATTTCCTCATAGGAATTTTTGATTATTGTTTGTAATAAGTTATCAACCTTTTCTCGACTATAATCCTCTTGTTGTATAAACTTATTTATTTTGTCTTTAATCGTTTCCTCAGTATTTGGGGTTCCGAATTTTTCAATAAACATAGATTTCAACTTGTTTTGTATTACTGGTTCTCCAATATTCTGAATGATTCTCCACACGTCTTTCTTTGTATAGGAGTATTTATCCAATTCATCATTTTTTAATATACGTATTACCTCTTCAATTTTCTTCTCTGAAAAAGCACCTATAGTTGATTTCATAAAAAAATTATTAATTAACAAAGTATGAATATTAGCTGCAAAAGTTTGGGTGATCAGTCCTGGTTTATTACTTACTTTTATATTTACTTGTGAGTTTTCCTGTAAACTTTCATTTCTATCCCTTTCTAGGTAAACTATGTTTTGAGTAGGGACATCAGCAATTAGAAAAGGGACATTTGATGCTAATATAATTTGAATAGATATACAGTTCGAAAATACATAGGGTAAGTATTCAAAAAGATTTTTTAAAAGGTGCCGCTGCCATTCTGGATGTAAGGAATGCTCTATTTCATCTAACAATATGATGACATTTTCTCCAAGGTTTATATCTTTTAAAGAATAGAACCTTGAATAAATACTTAATAATGTATCCTCCCCTGTACTTATTCCTTCCCATTGGAACTTTAAAAAGTTAGTAGATG
Organism: Bacillus sp. ISL-4; assembly: GCF_018613275.1. Lineage (NCBI taxonomy): Bacteria > Bacillati > Bacillota > Bacilli > Caryophanales > Bacillaceae > Bacillus > Bacillus sp. ISL-4. The sequence continues at coordinate 446,106 of NZ_JAGGQN010000012.1, read as the reverse complement.
TATCTATTTCTTCATAGTGCTTAAATATTTGTTCTAATAACTTTATTCCTTGTTTATCTAATGGAATCTCAAGAAGGCAGAAATCCTTAATACTTATAGATTGAACATTCCCATCTGTTTTAATAAAGTCCATTTCACCATTGGGTGTTATTTTTGCCGATGATGAGGAGGTGAAAACTTCTTTTTCTAAAAACCTTATGAAATTAATATAACTTCTAGTCAAATTGTTAAATTGCTTTTCATTAAACCCCTTATCGAATTTGTTATTTTTAGAAGATTTGCTTAATATCTGAATAGTAGATTTAAGAAATAATTCCAATAGCTGAATTAGATTTTTATTTTTGAGTTCATTTTCATTTAAGTTTTCTAGAGTGTTCTTCAGAAAATCTTTTCTTTCTTTAAAGAACAAAAAGCGATCTACATCCTCAAAATATGAATCTAGGACTCTTCGCAGATAGGTTTGTCTTACTAAAGAGAAATTATCCGGTTTGTCTGCATTAAGTGTATTATTCTCAATATAATTGTAAATATATTTCTCTATTTTGTTTAGTTGTTCGGTGTTTTTTTCAATTCTTAATAAGTGAGTTCGATCTATTTCAAGGAAATTTGTTTTTTTTTGTTTATAAATTATATAATCAAGAAATAAATAAATTTTAGTGGGGAAAAATGAATGTTTTCTTATAATTTTGTTTGATTCTTCATCGCCTAACATTTTCAATTTCTTCTTATTTTCACTTATATTGAACTCTTTTATTAAACCATTGTTAAATCGAGTATCTCTTTGAATTCTATGATTTGGCTCACTACTACTGAAGATTTGACTAGGTTCAAATTCCTTTTCTAATTCTGCTAAAAGCCCTTTAGAAGATATGTCAAAGTACTTTCGATTCTCCATTGTAGTTTCATAATAAAAACTACTATCAAATGCTTGAGAGAAATATATACAAGAGGTGTTATTTAATATTTCTGTTCCTTTTACCCTATATACTCCTCTATTATTTAACTGATCAATATTCTCTCCATTTCCGTATGGAATGGGATTAATGTTGTATTCATTTTTGATGCGGTTACTTTCAAATTTTATATTTGGTACACCATTATTATGATCAATCAGGTCAATGTGATATATAATGTTATACTTATTCTTGTTTTTAAGTACTAGAATGCGTTTATAATAATGGGATGTTAGTTCACCATTTTTATTAGTTGCTAGTATGCCCCCATCAATTAATAAGCCTTTAAGAGCATCTAAAAATGTACTTTTACCGACTCCATTTTGACCCACTATTGCAGTAAGATTTTTAACTTTTTGTTCCCCATTCAAGTTAAAAAAATCTTTTACATAAAGTTTGTTCTCTTTAATTTTTAATTCTTTTTTATTGTGGTCATAATCAAAAAGTAGTTGGTCTCCAAAGTTGTATCCCTGCTCTTTAATAACGTCTCTAAAATCATCAATCCAGTAATAAACAAATTCCATAGTTATTTCCCCCTTTAATATTTTCTATTTGAAGAAATTAAGCTTTTAAAATCATATGAATAGGGAATCTTTTGATACGGTAGTAGTAAGTAAGGGTAGAATATGGGTTTTTGTGGTATCTTAATAAGAGTATAGAATTAGATATTGTAATAGGCAATAGGGAGGGTATTTATGCTAGACTTCAAGGAGCTTCCGCAAGATGGAAACGATTTTGAATTGCTTATAAGAGAATTGTTATTTCAAATGGGTTTTCGGGTTTATTGGAGTGGTAGAGGGCCAGATGGTGGTAGAGATCTAATATGTGTCGAAGAATATTATAGTTCTATAATGCCATCAGAACGTAAATGGTTAATTCAATGTAAGCATTCAGCACACTCAGAAAGAGCGGTTGGAACTGGAGATCTAGATGATATTGTGGATTCCTGTGTTCAACACGATGCCACAGGTTACCTCTTAGTTTGTTCTACTTATCCATCTTCTTCCGTTGTTAATAGACTCGAAGGTATTTCAAAAAGTAGAGGCGGGGTTGAAGCAACCTATTGGGATAGTGTTACTATCGAAAGATTGTTAAAAACGCCGAAAAATTGGCCTATAGCTCAACGCTTTTTTCCTTTATCAGCTAATAAGGAAGGATGGCAAGTATACGCAACGGAATCACCAAATCATTGGTTAGTGAATTATCGTGGATATTATTTCCATATTGCGAATAGAATTCAATCATTTGCTGAAATGCATTTGGATAGCATATGTAATAGAATAAGTGAAATTGAGAATATCTCTCTTCCGGATAATCATCTATTACGTTTAAGAGCATTATATTATGATGATAAAAATGGAAATTACCAATGGTATGTTGACTATTTATATCCAACGGATGATGAACCACATATTACCAATTACTCTGTAAAAAGAATACTAGGAGACGGCTATGTATTAGATGATGGGCAGTTTCATAATTTTGACGTTCGATCATATCAATATTACATACATAGTGATCATTATGATCCTGACCATTATAACTATTACATTCCTTTTTTAAGAGATTTTCTGATAGGAAATGAAAGGTCTGGGCAATACTCTATGAAGTTGCCAGGAAATAAAGAATTATGGATATCAGAAGAAACCGAAAATGAAGTGTTCCGAAACAAAAAATTTAATGAACTTGTCGATGCTTTTAAAGGAATTGATTTTATTGAGATTATAAGAACTGTTAATTCATCTATTGAAGATATTAATAAATTTCACAATAAGTTTAATTGGAATGAGATTTTAGGAGCCCTTGACATTGATTATGATTTATTTTTTTCAGCAAAGATTTCTTTTACTTGCAGTAATTTTAAAGAATTAACCTTGCTGCTAGAGATGTTACCAAGTAATGTAGAGACTCATTTTAAACTGAGTAAAAGATATATTCTACCTTTTGAAGAAGCTCAATTAGATGATGAAAATATTTACGATTTAGTTTTTTCCTTACATCCAGCAATCATTAAAAATAAAGTAGTGGCGAGGAACCGATTTAACTCATACTTTAATAATATAATAATTAAAGTAAAATCTTACTTAGAAGGAGTAAATTAATTCAATATTTTTTAGAATAAACGTTGCCATCAACTTTTATAAGGATGAAAGTTTAGTGAAGGCTAGGAACTGAGAAACTCTTTGTCAGGAAACTAGCATTTATACTTTGAGTTCAAGTCTACCCGCAGTCCTAAGATTTGTTTTTCTAACACAGGCTTTTTAATTGTTCTATGGTTATCCTAAAACATATTATTTACATAATATCTTTTCATCTTGAATCTATAAATGAAATAATGTACTTACTTGTTTTCAGAGGCACGGGAGTTACTATCCGGGTCTTTTTTCTTGAATTCAATAAAACCTTCAACTCATCTTTACGATTATTTAATGATAGCTGTTCATTGCTTATATGTTTTATTTTGTCTATGTCACTTATCTTTAGTAAGGTCACCCTAATTAACGAAATTTAACATTTGCTTTTCGAATACTCTATATATTAGTAATGAATTGAATAAAGTGAAGCTGTTTTTATAGAAGCATTTAATACACTTTGACTACGAGTATAATTCAAAATAGTATGATATAAAAATATAGATGAAGATATGGTTTTTGGGGGAAATGAAGTTGTTTAAAAAATTATTGTTTAATAAAAGAATACATATAGTTGATGGTGATAATCGGTTAGGAGCAAGTTCGGGTGAACTAAAGGTAAAACTGAAAAATATGTTGGATAATGGGATGTATATAAGGAGTATACAAATATTTCATTATGCCTCAATTCATTATAATACTCGATGGGAAAGTTACCCATTGAGATTTCTCAATGCTTTATTAAATTCTGCTGCTACCATTCAAGATGAAGGTAATAATTTATGTTTATCTGACAAAGAAGAGTCAGAGCTACAAGGCGATTCTTCAGAAGTTTTAGGAATAGGGTTATCGAATATTTTTATGTGTAAATGGTATGGGGTAAATATTAATAAAGTTGAAAAAATAGGTGGGGCTAAAAAACGTTGTGACTATAGGTTTGGATATAAAAATCAAGTAATTATATTTGAAGCCAAGGGTAGGAAAAACTCCAAGGATATTAAAACTGCTCTAAAAGATTGCATAGAGAAAAAGAGTAATTATAGTGCTAATGTTATGTATTCTACAATCTGTCATTTACCGAGAAATGGTGACCCTGTATGTCTGTATTTATTTGATCCTCCTGTAAATGATAATGCAATAGACTATAATGAAAAATATGTTATTGCAAATCATTACAAAAGAGTTACAGAAAAAGTCGGTTTAACATTACTGTCTTCTTCAATTAAAAAGCGTATAAAAAAATTTGAGGAATCGGGAATATGGGATAATACTCCACTAAAAAGTAATGTTTTAAAAATAGGGGATCTTATTTTTATAGGTAACAATCAATTTTATACCAGAAGAAGTTTAAAAAGGAAAAACAATGAAATTAACATTCAATATGGTATTGATAAAAAAGTTATTGAGTTGCTCGAAAAATGGGATTTATCGGAACTGTCGGAATTATATTACGATGAATTGGTTATAGAAGATGAAGCTTTCGCTTTAAGTATTTTATCAGATGGTAGCCTATTATACATTGGAAATGAACCTATATAGTAATTTGTAATTGTTTTTTTATGATATAAATCATTAATAATATTAGTTAAATCATCTGACTCGATAGTTCCAGAGGTGAGGAGATTTTTTGTTGAATATTTATGTTAAAATCACTTTAAAGTAACCAAACTTTTATATTAACCCACCAACATCCATTGTGTTGTCAAATACACTCCACACATATTGTTTGTGGATCAGGCATCCTTAAAAAGGTTTAGAAGAGATAAAAAAACAAACCAAGTTTATATAAGTTAAGTAGCACAGGAAAAGGCTGAACAGGTGTTATTATTTGTAATCCAAATAATATCCTCATTCCGATAAAAAAACACTTAAATGTAGTGTTAATCTTGTTTCCCCAACTGGTAAGTGGCGTAGAAAATTAAACGATTAGTCACAATGATAATTATAGCAGACCACCTGCTCACACATTTGCTAACATAATTATTTTTTTGAGCTTTATTCATTTTACTGAGTTGATATAAACACCTTACAAAACCTTGAAAAATCAACCTTCTTTACACTTATTTAATGCAGTTAAACCAGTTTGATTATATGGAACAAAATTGACAGGGAAGGGGTCGTGGGTTCGAATCCCTCACAGGTCATCAACTAACAAAGGCTCAAATCCTTGATATAACAAGGATTTGGGTCTTTTTTTGTTTTTAAAGATATAGTTCATTATGTATTATTTACTCAATTGTTGGCTGATAGAGCAGCATTTAAACGTATTACAGGACAAGGCAAAGCCTTTCGCTTATTCAGCTAACGATGGAGGTTAAAGAGAAGACCATCTATTTGGCTTTTCATTAAAAGGTATATAATCATATTCTTCGGTAAAATCCACTTTACTATAATGTGTTTGATTACCTTTACTACCAAATACCATGCACAGGAATACTTTTTGGAAGCTCTGAACATGACGCATGAATACTATGTAAAATATTGGAAAGCGATGGAAGACTTCAGAGATAAATTTTCAGCTCACAGAGAGAGTGGTTACAACGAACCTGTCCCCTACTTTGATATTGCGCATAATGTAGCACTTCATTACGTTTCTTGGCTTGAAAAGTATAATACAATGCCTTCACAAGAAATGATGGTAGAACAATATCAAGAAGAATTACAACCAATGACAGAAAGTTTTAAAGTGAAATAAATAGAAGGAGGAATGTATGGAAGAGTAATTAAAAGCAAATTCCTTTTAGGGATTCTATTAGGGGATTAATCACACTTCTCGTAGGACTTACCCTTCACTTCAGTATTATATAGTAAATATTTCCTTTATTTTTAACTGTGTGATTTTAATATATCAACAGTTTATTATATTGATAAAGGAAGAATAACTTAATCTACTACTATAATGAAGTAAGTCTTTAAAAGGGAAGTGATAGTTAAATGCTTTATATAAGCGATATCGAAAAGATAATTAATAACACATTAAATGAGCACAATTTGGAAATTATTTATGAATTTGACAATAATCTAAGTGCACCAATGAGTTATAACGTATCGACCAATACTATAAAATTCAATTACCTTCAAGTTAACGGTTATAAAGGGAAAATTAGAATTAAAGAGACAGAGGAAGACTTTGTTAAAATTATTCTTTATCGTATGATTGGTTATTATTTAGATTTTAAGAAAAACAAACATGATTTAAGGATTTTAATGTATGGTCACGAAGAAGAAAAAGAAAAGCTAAAATCTGAAATAGAAACTAATGCTTGGGATTATGGGAGAACATTAATACCTGAACAACTATTGGAGTCATATGATAAAGTTCGTGAATTAGATAAAATGCTAATAAATTAATGTACTCTAAGAAAATGGGGAGGTTGACCAGTAAAAATTACTGGTTGACCTTTTTTTAATAGAATCTATTATATCAGTAGCCAGGGTAGGACGTACGGGTGCGTGGGACTGGATCCCATGAACTAAACTGTCCGCCCCCTACTTGTAGAAGCATGTTTGAAGCTGGTTGGGACTTAGATCTCGTATAACAAGCGAAGCTATGACACTACATGGAGGACTAAGGGGTACTGGTTAGTAAGTTGAGGAGGAAAAAACGATGAATCCAGTTGTTGGTCTGGATGTGGCAAAAGGAGAGAGTCAAGTTCAGGCACTTTTAGATCAATCTAAACCGTATGGGACGAGCTTTTCAATGAAGCAACATCAAAGAGGAATTAGATCATTTTTTAGACTTTTTAAAAGAGATTGAAGAGGTGACAGGGCAGATGCCTATGGTCATTTTAGAATCTACAGGACATTACCAAACTCCTGTTATTCAATACTTGGAGGAACAAGGGGTTCTATATATCTTACTAAATCCGATTATTTCTTATCAGGCAAAGAAGACCAGTTTACGGAAGGGAAAAACAGACGCTATCGATGCGTACCAGTTGTGTGTGCTGTATAACAAAGAGGATTTTGAACCTCATAAAATTAGAGGGATTCAGCTATTAGACCTTCGGAATTTGTCAAGACAACAGGAAATCGTAACGAATATGTATGTGGAGGCTAAACTTCAGTTTCACACCATTTTAGATCAAGTGTTTCCTGAATACCGGAAGGTTTTTGGGGATCTATATTCCAGGGTTTCTTTATTAAAGGAATATCCCACTTCAGAGGCGGTATTAACTGCCGGGGAGAGTAAGCTAGCAGAGAGTGTTATAGAGTTCTGTCCTAGCCGATCGGATCAATGGGCATGGGAAAAAGAAAAAATAATAATGGACTCCGCAACTTAATCATTAGTATGTTATAGTTAAGTGAAATTAGAATTATATGGGGCACCTTCTGACTTCTCTTAGTCATCTTCCCTCTGTAATAGAAGGGAGACTAAGACGATATGTCCTTAGACCACATTAAAACAATGTTAGAAACCTTAAAACAGTATAATAACTGTGAAATAACATTAACATTCAAAAACAAAAATAGCATACCGTTATTGTCTGTATGCTATGACAATAATTGTTATGAACTAACACATTTGGATACACAAATTATCGAAACCTGTGACGATATAAAATCTACTATCTCAGCTATTGATAAAGTTATGCAAGATAGTTCTAAAAAAACCTCTAATTAATGGAGGTTTTTTTGTTTCACAGTTTGTTTTGTCAACTTTCTTCTTCATCTAACGGGTGCGGTAGCTGAAAATTGGAGCTGTTTTAAGGCAGCTCTTTCTTTATGCTACCGGGCATTTTAGTTGTAGATGAAAATGAATTGATTGGTGTTGAATTAAATACCTAACTATAGTTTTTTACCAAGATGTAACTGCTGGGCAGGAACAAATATTTAGACAGTTGGTCAGAATATATTGAATTAGAAAAAGAGTCGGCAAAGCGACCCTCTCTAAGATTCTTCGTGTTTAAATTAATAAGTATTTATTCAATGCTTGTTGTAAAGTTCCAAATGTTAGTGCTTTTTCATTTAATCTCATTCCTACGTTTATCATTTTTCTAACCACTTCAGCTCTTAACCCGGTAATCACAGTGTTACATCCCATTAATGAAGTGCCGTCAATAATCTTCATTAAATGATCAATTACTTCAGTCTCCATTTCCATAATTCCAGATAAGTCCATAATCAATGTTTGAATACGTAATTTTCCAATCTCCATTAAAACTTTTTCCTCGAGAATATTCGTTCGGTAAAGATCAACCGCACCAATTAAAGGCAAAATACATATAGTGGGGGTTATTGGTATTATAGGCACCGAAAGATTTTCAACCAATTCTTTTTGAGCCATTATCAATGAATCTTTGTATTGAGAATATGTGATAAAAAAAACATTTAAAAATCTGTCTACTTGAGTGTTTACTTGTTTTTCTACCGAAAAAAATTCTTCAGTTAAAACCTTATTTGTTACCTCGTTATATTCTTGTAGGAACTTCCACAAGGTTCTTCGAATGGCTTGCACCCACTCTAATTTGAAAGATAATGGAATTGCGTGTGTCGCCCAAGCTATACCTTCTTGTTTAGCAAATGATTGAAGTTCTTGTTCTTTACCCTCAATAATATATTGAATCAGAATATGGGCATTATTTATCAGGTTAATATTACCAATCGTTAATATTTCTTCAATTTTTTCTTTCACATTAGATGCTTCGTTTAATAATGAATCTTCAAAATCCTCTTTATTTTCTTGGATGAATTCGAGTAATTTATATGCATCTAGTGAACCCTTCATAATTTAATCCCCCTATTTTTTATATGCCAAAACTACAATTACCCTGATATTATTATTACTAAACCCATTTACACAATAAGCATCTAATTTAAAGGGAAAATGATTGTATTTATGTTAATTAATATTGTGAAGATTTCTACTTAAACTACCATGAAAATAAGTTTCAAAATGAAAAATGACAATACTTAAGAAGACACTGCTCAATCGTTTAAAAAAAGAGGAGAGCGTTAATTAATTAGTCTATGGATTAGGGTTGACTGGATTAAGGTCAGTATCAGTATTGACACTTCCTAACCATTTATTCTTTGCGATTCATGGATGGCTAACGGGTGCTTTACTTCATTACCGGGAGCTGATCAGCAGCTTCTTTTCTTATGTAACAAACGGGGCAGATTAATGGATTAAGAAATATTCTGGTGTAAAGAGCATAACTCTTAGTATATGGCTTTTTTTTGAAATGTTACTGCTATATAACAAATCATCATATTGTTTCGTCAGTAAAGGAGGAAATGAAATGGATTGATATATATGGTTCGCCGTTATTATTGCCGTTGTTATTATTATTGGGTATAAATCTTCTAAAAAGAAATAAGGCTTGCTGAACTAACCAAGACCGTTTATATCGGTCCATTTCCTAGGCACTGTTAATGATTATGTCCTTATTATAAACCATAGTAAAAAGCTCTCCGGACCCGGAAAGCTTTTTTGTTTGATCACTCTACATATACCACAGTAATATAAGACTAATTCGATAGAGAGACTTAGCCAACAGATAACGAATAGCCTAATACGCCTTTTTAATATGGCTCCATCCTTCTTGTAGAGACTTCCCGTCGATCCTGGATTGTTCTAATAATTCATCTGCTGAATCAAACGACTGTTGTGTATCTGTTTCGTAGTCAGCTAGATGCCATTGATTGGAATCTTCAATAACGTGATAAAGTTTATCTTGAAAAGCAAGACTGATCCTTTCGCCGTTATAGACATCCTCTTTAAGTTGTTCGAAGGAATAGTTTATTTTTTCAAGAGCAAGTTCAGCATACATTCGAACTTCACTATCGACATCATTCTTAAAATTTTCTATCAATGAATGTAGAATTTCATCATCCAATCTATATGTAAGAGAATTCCAAACACTGTTAGCAACCCAACTTCTCACATTTTTGTCGTGATAATTACTTAAAGTTAAAAGTTGATTTCCAAACCACTTCAAATCCACATCGCCTTGTGCTAGGTCCGGTATAGCATATATTAATTCCTCTACATTATCTTCTTGTATAAACTTTTCAAAGTCTTGTTTACTGTATACCTTTACCTCCATTCCCTCAAAATCAAATTCCTCATTTTCAAGGTATAGGTTTTTTAGAAATTCTTCAAAGCTATCTGCGATTTGTATAGTTTGTTCCAAATCAACGTCTACATAAACAATGGGAGGGGCAGAGGTGGCATTGCGGTAATCAAATGCGAGCCAAGTGTGACCGTCTCCATTGAATAAAATAAGTCCTTCCGGCAGTTCCCACTCTTTTATGTAATAATCATTTTCAAGGATTCCATTTCCGGCACCAATCCCTTTAATGTGTTCCACTATAACAAAAGATTCACCCCAGACGGTAGGAACAGGAGACGGATGAGCATTACAGATGGGTTGTCCCCCATTTTGTTGCTTAAGAATAGCAATGTACGAGTTTGGTAACGTTACATTAAATAATTCTTCTGCTTTTTTTATGATTTCGTCTGTTAATGGTTGTAACATATGCTCGTCAATACTTGCTTCCCATATACTTTTTACCAAAAAATTCACCTCATAAATGTTTAATTATTATTTGATCTGCCGGCTCTTTCTTGTACAAACTTTCCTCAGTAAATGAATCGCCTAACTTTTTCTGCAACAATCTTAACTTTACGAAAAAAGCCTTCATTAAAAAGGCTAAACTCATAACTCTCACTTCTATACATTAGATGTATACTGTGGAAAATTGGAGTAAGTTTATGATTAAACCAAAATATTTCCCGTATTCCCAAAAAGAACTTGTTGATGAATCTTTATAATAACACTTTAACAATGGGGTGTTGCGGCAACCTTTTTCTTATTCAAAGAACTGGGCATGTTAGTTGAAGATTATTTTCAAGCAAATGACATATATAAGCCAGTTCCATACAAGGATGTTGTAATATTAAAGGACAAGTAGGAGGTTGAGAAGATGAAAACTTTTGAATTAAAGTCAGGAACAAAAGTAATAATAGATGAAAGTAGAATAGTAATAGAAAGAACAGGTGGAAAAAGTGCAATGAAGGGTTTGTTTGCAGGGCGAGCAATGGGGCAAAAGAAAGTGAATTAGAAGAGTTATATCAATTTCTCAATGGATTTATCAAGTTATGATTCCATAAACTCCTTACCCTTAAAGGTAAGCCTTTTGGTTTTGAGGTTTCCATATAGGAGTATAAACAACTGCTTTTAGTTTTTGAAAAAGTAATTTACGTTATAGTTCAAATACAATTAGTTGTTATTTGAGAGCAATTAATAAGATCGAAGCTGTCTTTAAGGCAGCTTTTTTACTCAATGAATATTGATAAACCCATCAACATCCCATTGTGTTGTCAATTACAGTCCACACATATTGTTTGTTGTTCAGGCAGGCATCCTCAAAAGTTTAGAAGAGTTAAAAACTAACCAAGTTGATTTAAGTTTAGTAGCACAGGAAAAGACAGAACAGATGTTATTATTTGTAATCCAAATAGTGAGCGCCATTCCGATAAAAAAACACTAAACTGTAATGATATCCGGTTTCCTAACTGGTCAGTGGTTTGAAAATTAAACGATTAGTCACAATGATAATTATTGCAGACCACCTGCTAACATAATTATTTCATTTAGCTTATTTTATTTTACTGGACTGATTTAAAGACCTTACAAAACCTTGAGAAATCAACCTTCTTTACACTTATTTAATTCAGTTAAACCAGTTTGATTATATGAAACAAAATGGACAGGGAAGGGGTCGTAGGTTCGAATCCCTCACAGGTCATCAACTATCAAAGGCTCAAATCCTTGATATAAAAAGGGTTTGGGTCTTTTTTATTTTTCATTTCCATTTATTATTCCTGTGTGTTTATGCATTGCACAAAGTTGTACAGAAACTGCGCGTGACGGTGAATCGTTCGTTGCATGACGTTACCCACTTTGGTACACTATGCAGAAGTGCATTTCACTTTGATTATTAGGATTTACTATCGAGTGGCATAGATAAGATGTATGATCTTTACATAAATCATTAAGCGGTGGGTGCTCCCAAATGAAATAGGACAACGGAACTCCATTTTGCATTCACTGCAGACTTGTGGAAGTAAGGGGATAAAGGGACAAAACTCATTACATTATGATACAAAACCTTAACAACTTAACAATTTAAATGTGTTTCTAAGAAAAGACCATCTGTTCCCTCATACAGCAGGAGTTGTATGGGGGCTTGTATTTAATCAAGAATTTTCTGTTTAGATGACTATACAGTAATAAAATAAGGAGGAAGCAATGAACAATTATAAATTGACCATTCAATATGATGGCGGGCGCTATAAAGGCTGGCAACGACTCGGTAATAGTGATGATACGATTCAAGGAAAAATAGAAAATGTATTAACGGAAATGGTGGGGGAAAAAATCGAGATCATCGGATGCAGCAGAACGGATGCCGGTGTACATGCCCTTGCTCAAATCGCCAATTTTAAGATTGGTGAAAATCTGACTGAAGCTGAAATCATGAATTATTTGAATAGGTATTTACCAAGAGATATCAGCATTGTCGAGGTTAGGCTAGTTCCTGAGCGTTTTCATGCCCGTTATAATGCTAAGGATAAAACCTATTTGTATAAGATCTGGAACGAGCAATATACAAATCCTTTCATGCGAAAATACAGTATGCATGTAGAGAAAAAGCTGGATATCACAAGAATGAAAAAAGCATGTCAACATTTTATAGGTGAACATGATTTCACGGCTTTTTCAAATGCAAAGTCTAAGAAAAAATCCATGGTGCGTGAAATATATTCCATTGATATAGAAGAAAATGCCGGATTCATCCAAATTACAGTGCGAGGCGATGGATTTCTATATAATATGGTTAGAAAGATTGTCGGGACGTTGATAGAAGTTGGGTTGGGTGAAATAGATGCTGGAAATATACCAAGCATTTTAGAGTCAAAAGAAAGAATCCAAACGGGCCGTATGGCGGAGGCAGCTGGGTTGTACTTGGTAAAGGTTGATTTTTAGACCAAATATTGATGTATCGGTTAACGCATGTAAAGTGAATAGGCAGTAGATAAAGGGAAGTAATAGGGAAGAATGGTAAAGGGGAATAGAACGAAAAAAGGAGAGATTTTCATGAGATTAGCAGGAAAGAAAATAATCAGTCTTGTGCACCATGAATTTGAAGATTTAGAGCTCTGGTATCCGATTTTACGTTTAAAAGAAGAAGGAGCGATTGTTCACCTCGCTGGAGAAAAGGCGAATGAAACATACATTGGAAAATATGGTGTACCAGCTATATCTGATTATGAGTATGGCAGTATTAAAGCTGAAGAATATGATGCCATTCTTGTACCAGGGGGATGGGCACCTGACAAAATTCGCCGGTTTCCTGAAGTGATATCACTTATCCAAAGCATGGAAGAAAATAAAAAACCCATCGGGCAAATTTGTCATGCTGGTTGGGTGTTGGTCTCCGCTAAAATTTTACAAGGGAAGAATGTAACGAGTACACCGGGCATTAAAGATGATATGGAAAATGCAGGGGCGACTTGGATAGATAAGCCCGTCGTCGTAGATGGTAACCTTGTATCAAGCAGGCGTCCGCCTGATCTACCGGATTATTTGAGGGAATTGATAAACGTGATTGAAAAGAGTTAATTCATAATAGGCTGAAAAAGTGGTTTTTTCTTCTGGAAAAACCACTTTTATTATTCCTGCCATCCAATTACCCGAATGCGATATATTTAACAAAAATTGATATGATATTTTTTAATCTTAGTTATGATTCTCGCTGAAATGCAATGGATTATTCCCTTGATTGATCCTTAATCAAATCAATATACAAATTTCCTTTTGTCCCTACGACAGCATACGAGATGTCAAAAACAGCAAGGTTTCTTTTTTTGAGTTCAGCCATTAACCATTCGTCATCGTAGGTGTGTTTGGATAAGTTTTCATATAAGATCTTCCCGTCATAGACCAGTTCAATCGGTACAGTTCCTGCAGAGGGCAGTAAAGGTAAATCCTGCTTGGTGGCATTTTGGTATTGTTCTTTTTTTAATACAGAGAGGGAGCCATTAATCTCTAAAATGGCACATTCCACTTCTTCTATGTTGAAGACATCTTTTCCACGCAAAGCCTGTTTAAGAGAATCCAGTGAATACCCCATTCGTTCCATTGACTCTTCGAGAATTTTCCCTTTTTGAATTAAGGTAGCAGGTTCTCCAGCGATCCATTTCCCGAAGCGCGGATTTCGAACCGCTAGAAGATTCAGCATAAAAACGACGGTACCCATAATAATAATTGCTATGATAAAATACAGGAATTTAATTTTAATATTGAATGCCAGATTTCCTGCAATTGTCCCCATCGTAATTGAAGCTATATAAAGGTGATAGGTCCTCTGGGCAATTGTCTGTTTACCAAGGAGCTGGACAAATACCCATAACAAAATAAAAGAGGTAAATGTTCGAAAGATGATTTCAACAGCGTCTGACATGACTATTTCTCCCTTACAAAACTCCGTGCAGTTAGTTTGTGATAGTATGTTCTTGCACCTTGCCGTTTATTCTGTAACTAAAAAACCGTCTTTGAATTTGAATCCATCTAGCATAAATTGATAGATGGATTCAATGGGTGCGATAGATCATGAACAATTAATCAAACAAAAAGAAGCAAGTAGTTCGTTACTTGCTTCTTTTTATTTGGTTCAATAAATCCATGGATATGTTTACTTAGTATCGATTAAGAAATTTCTTCGAATAATAGTATCAAAATACATTTGCACGGGGGTATGTTTTGAGAAATATTCGGGAAATTTTCATTGACGATTTAAAAAGCATTTATAAAAATTTCTTTGTTTGTATCGTAGTAGTTTTTCTCATGTTCATCCCTTCCATTTATGCATGGTTTAATATTGTCGCATCTTGGGACCCGTATGCAAATACGGAAGGAATTCTTGTTGGTGTTGCCAATAATGATAAAGGTGCGGAGTTAAATGGCGAAGCCGTGAACATAGGCAAGGAAGTCATAGAGGGGTTAAAGGAGAATAAGGATTTAGGCTGGAGATTCACTTCGGAAAAAGAGGCGAAAGCTAAGGTGGAAAAGGGGGATTATTATGCATCCATCATCATTCCCGAGAACTTTTCCGAACATATTGCGACAATCATGACCGATGACCCTAAAAAGGCGGAGATTGATTACTATGTTAATGAAAAAATCAATTCCATTGCTCCTAAAATTACGGCAGCGGGTGCAAACAGCATTGTGGACAATGTGAGCAAAACCTTTATCAAATCGGCCAGTGGGAGTATCCTTGCAATATTTAATGAACTGGGAATCACCCTGCAGAACGAGTTGCCTACAATCCAAAAAATGAAGAATATGGTGTATTTATTAGAGGGTCAACTGCCTGAGCTTGAACAAAATATTAAAACCGTTCAAACACATGTGAAAAAGGCTGAAGATATCATTAAGAAGGTCAATGATGGATTGGATTCAATAGAAGGAATAACGTCGCAGAAGGACAAATTGGTGTCGGACGTTTCTAGTTATGTAGATTCAACAAGGCAGGCATTCGAAGAAATCAATCCCCTCTTGAAAAATGATATTATGAACATCAGGAGCGATAATGAATCCGTTTTAGTACTGGCGAACCGGTTAACGAGTCAGGATTTGCCAGACAATGAGTCGAATCAGCTAGTGGAACAAGGGGTAACGAGGATAAATAAAGAGTTGTACCTTTTGGACAGTATGTATAATTTATTGGTGAGAGTCAATCAATTTAATGAGAAAAACTTGCTTCAGCCAGAAATACAGCTAGTTGATGAATTAAGGGATAATACTTCGAACCAACTTCAAGCGCTAAATGACCGAGCTTACGGTAATCTTATCGAACTTGGCGGGAACAATGATCAAGTCTTGGCAAGCTTCCAGGAAAGTTATTCAAAGGAAACAGGGCCAAAATTCAATGAAATCTGGAACGAAACGGAATCAATATTGAATAATGTCCAGGTCACGATGGCGGAGGGAACCAAGGTTCTTCCTGAGGTGAGGACGCTGTTGAATGAGACCAATCGAACATTGGAAACACGTACAGGGGATATCGATAAGTTAATGAATAAGTTTCCGGAAATCGAAACGAAAATAAAGGCTCTAGCTTCTAAAATGAGGGAAATCGATAAGTCTTATGATATGGAAGAAGTGATCGATTTCCTAAGGAATGATATTGAACAAGAAAGTGAATTTTTTTCAGAACCAGTGCTGCTTAATAAACACAGTCTCTTTCCGATTCCAAACTATGGATCTGCCATGTCCCCCTTCTTTACGGCACTTTCCCTTTGGGTCGGCGGTACAATATTGATTTCCATGCTTAGCGTGGGTGTTTCTCAAAAAGTCTACAGCCCGTATCAAATTTATATCGGGAGGTATCTTATATTTTTCATCATTGGGGTAATGCAGGCTCTTAGTGTTTCCATTGGGAATATCCTCCTTATTGGTGTTTATGTAGCGGATAAATTTGAGTACATCCTGTTTTCTGTACTGATAAGTACAGTATTTACACTCATTGTCTACACCTTCGTTTCCGTTCTTGGAAATGTTGGAAAAGGGATAAGCGTCGTCTTGATGGTCCTTCAAATATCAAGTTCTGGCGGCACTTTCCCCATTCAAGTCACACCGCCCTTTTTTCAACATATTAACCCTTTCTTTCCATTCACCTATGCTGTGGGTTTACTTCGTGAATCTGTAGGGGGAATAACATGGAGCGTAGCTGGCAAGGACATTTTTATCTTGATCTTCTTTTTGGTAATCACGCTCATATTAGGTATCATTTTGAAAAAGCCTCTGCATGCAAGGACACAAAAAATGAAGGATAAATTGTATGGAAGCAGGATTTTTTAAGGTTATAAAAATGGATATTAAAATTAGCCTGAACCCTTAAAAGGGCTCAGGTTTTTTATTTCGGAATGGAATTTGCCCGTATGTATTTTTGTGTAAGTTTGGAATATTTATCAATACATTGACAGTTGAATGGAAAGATACCGATAAATTAGAATTTTTGCATTTTTATAGTTGACAAAAACCATTGGATTAATCATTATTAAGAAATAATGTTTAGTAAATCGATGCGATATAAAAGTGGGGTGACTTTATGTATTTAACAATAGATGGCATTGAAAAAAGTTTTAAGAATGAAAAGAAAGAAAGCATAAAGGTGCTTGATAAGATAAACATAGAGGTCGAGAAAGGAAGCTTCGTTTCGATCGTCGGCCCTTCAGGATGTGGTAAATCCACACTCCTTTATCTGATTGCCGGACTTGATAAGGCAGATGTAGGTGAAATACGTGTAGCTGGGAAAAAAGTGATGAAGCCAGGTCCGGAACGGGTCGTAGTATTTCAAGAGGCGGGGTTATTCCCTTGGTTGACGGTACTTGAAAATGTTACATACGGATTGAAGTTAAAGAAAATTCCCAATGAAGAGGCTAAAGCCAAGGCATTGGACATTTTAAAAATGGTTCACCTCAGCCGATATGTTGACTCCTATCCACATCAACTATCAGGGGGCATGAAACAAAGGGTGGCCATCGCAAGAGCGTTGGTGATGGAACCGGATATCCTGTTGATGGATGAGCCATTCTCTGCGCTGGATGAGCAAACGAGGATGGTCTTGCATAAAGAACTGCTCGAAATCTGGAGAAAAACTAAAGTGACAATCTTTTTCGTTACCCATAATATTCGTGAGGCTGTTCAGCTTTCCGAAAAAATTATCGTCTTTGCAACCCGTCCCGGGAAAATTAAAGAGACGATTTCCGTCCCTTCCATGAAAGATGGAGTTATGCCGGATAGTGTAACTTTGCATACAGAACAAAGGGTTCTATCGATTTTACAGGAGGAAATTGAAAAAGTGCTGAAGGAGGAAATGGGGAATGATTACAGCTTTAAGACGAATCATATTCATCGCGATGATAGCGGGGATATGGGAAGTCACATCTAGACTTTCCAGTCTACCGGAATTCATGTTCCCAAGCCTGACCCAGGTTTTGGAAACTCTGTTTAATGGACTGATGAGCGGACAAATAACTGAAGCCATCGCAAAAAGCCTTGGCCGTATCCTGATCGGCTTTACGATTGCCATTATAGTAGGTCTGATATTAGGATATTTCATTTGGCGCTTTAAATTGGTTGAAGATACTTTAGGATTCGTCGTGACTGCCTTACAGTCCATCCCGAGTATCGTGTGGTTCCCTTTAGCGATCATTTGGTTTGGATTGAATGATTTTTCGATTCTCTTTATTGTCACCATCGGCGCAACTTGGACGATGACGGTTAATGCAACAAGTGGTTTTCGGAATGTACCCCAGTTGTATCAGCGGGTTGCCAAAACATATGGATCGACCGGGTTTCATTTTCTTCGCACCGTGATTTTACCAGCATCCGTCCCGCAAATAATATCCGGTCTCCGAATTGCATGGGCCTTTTCCTGGCGTGCACTGATGGCAGGTGAATTACTTGGCGGGGGGGGCGGTCTTGGACAATTGCTGGAAATGGGCAGATCACTGGGACAAATGGATTTGGTCATCTCCGTGATGATCATCATCGCAATCATCGGAACAATCGTGGATAATGTTGTCTTCTCCCGCCTTGAACGTAATGTTCAACTGAAATGGGGAGTGAAGTAACGGTAGTTTAATAAAATAATAGTTCTAAAGGAGAGAAAAATATGCTGAAAAAATCATTTTTTGCCCTTATTCTGTCTGTGTTGTTAATCGGAATAGTAAGCGGATGCACTCAATCCAGCAGCAATGATGAAGAAGGAGAAGGTTCAGGGGGGAAATCCGTGAAAATTGGATATTTTCCTAACTTAACCCACAGTGCAACAATCATTGCACTCGAAAAGGGCTTTTTCGAAGAAGAGTTCGGTAAAGATGTTAAGATTGAAACCAAAACAGTGGCCAATGGCGGATTATTCATGGAAGCAATGGCTACAAACGCCATTGATGTCGGAACGGTCGGGCCTGGTCCGTTGCTTAACTTTTACGTAAAAAATCCTGAATACCACTTGATCTCCGGGGCTGTTAATGGAGGTGCCGTACTTGTGGCTAGCGAGGGCAGCAAAGTTAAGGATTTAAAAGATTTGGACGGTAAAAAGGTAACGATTCCCGTCATTGGAAGCACACAGGATGTCATGCTTAGGAAGGCCCTTCAAGATGTTGACTTAAAACCGACTACGAATGGGGGGACAGTTGAGCTGTATGCGGCGGCACCTGCTGACACAACAGCCCTTTTTGTCCAAAAATCTGTCGATGCAGCAGCAACTCAGGAACCATGGGGTTATGTATTGGAAAACCAGGCAAAAGGAAAGTTATTGCTTGACTGGGATCAATTTGCATGGGGGAAAGACTCACCTAACACGGTAGTGGCTGCAAGCCAGAAGTTCTTGGATAAAAAGGGGCTAGCTGCTTCCTATTTGAAAGCGCATGAAAAAGCGGTGAAGTTTATACAAGAAAACCCTGAAGAAAGCCAAGAATTGGTTATTAAGCATTTGAAGGAACTGACTGGAAAAGAATTAAGTAAAGAAGAAGTGGCTTCAGCATTTTCACGCCTTGAAGTGACAACTGAAGTTAATGAGCAAGTCATTCAGGAAATGGCAGACATAAGCAAAGAAGCTGGTTATATTCCTAGCAATGATATAAAAGGCATGATCGATTTATCAATTCTTGAAGAAGTGTCCAAATAAATTGAAACAAGCAAGCGCCTCAGCCATCCTGGCTTTGGCGCTTTTTTTGTAATCAGGTCAAGGCAGAATTATTTCATGGTATTGCGCCTGGGATTATAATCATCCACATAACCACGGCAGGTCATGAACTCCCTGTTATGGGCAGACTTGATCCAATGCTTGGATAACATGATCAACCTCATCCCAGGAATGGATGGTAGCGCCTGAAGCCAGTGAATGACCTCCACCATTGAATTGACGTGCGACTGAAGCGATGGGAATATTCCGTGAACGTATCCTGACACGGATTTCAGAAGGATATTCGATGAAGAAAACCCAGATTTTATTGCCCCTGACACTTGATAGCGTATTAACTAAATTCGAAGCTTCAATTCGATCCACACCATACATATTTAACAGATCCTCCGTAATAATGAAGTAAGCTACCCCTTTTTCGGTTACATTAAAGCTCATGAGAATGTCTGTTTGAAGTCTTGAAGCGTTTTTCGTCTTTATATTAAGGTTGTTATGAATTCTTTCTGGATGAATATTATAAGTTCTTAAGAGCGAAACCATTTTTAATGTCCTTGGAGTTGTATTCCCATTCATGAAATTACCTGTATCACTAAGTATTCCTGTATAAAATGATTTAGCCGCTTCTTTATTCATGATAAAGCCTTCTGGATATTCCAAGAATAAATCAACAAGCATTTCACTGGCAGAGCTATAAGAGGGGTCGACCCAAGAAAGATCACCAAATTGCTCATAATCGGGGTGGTGGTCAATTTTGATTAGCATGTCCCCGTGATCATATCGGGAATCACTGATCCGTGAAATGTTGGCAGTATCACAAACAATCACTAAGGCACCTTTGTATTTGTTATCGGAAATGACATCCATATCACCAATGAATAGAAGCTTATCCACTTCTTCGCCTACCGCATAGACTTCTTTAGAAGGATAGGAAAGCTTCAATAGCTTCTTTAAACCGATTTGTGAGCCCAATGCATCCGGGTCCGGATTAACATGGCGATGAATGATGATTGTTTGGTATTTCTTGATCGCTACGATTATTTCCGTTTTTTTATTGTCCATATCGCCATCTCCCTTTTAATCTTTCCTTTTCTGTCGAGCGATAATTGATAGTATGAAAAATTCATATATTGACAGTTATGCATATTCAATCATCACATGCCTCACGAATAAAGGCAATTTCCGATTACTCTGGATTGAGGGGTGTATTTTTATATTAAACGGGAAGTATGCTAATGAGTATTTTAGGGATGTAATGAAAACACCTGAACATAATTATTGCAAGATTCAAAAAATGAGACTATACTTAATTTACCAAACCGATGACAGCAAGTTACCTTGCTGCATGGCCGGCTTGTCATAAAACTGGAATCCATAAAAATTGACTTGGTTCACTTGATCTTCCTTTGCAGGAAGACAGTTCGTGGATAAGGGTCAGTGAAACATTCAATGTAATGACATTGTTGGTTTTACTGGCTCTTTTTTGTGTATCCCGACAGTTTGAAAGGGGTGATGATATGAATGGAGCTTTGGAAGGAGTCAGGATTATCGATGTATCCCGTGTTTTGGCGGGGCCGTTTTGTTCAATGATTCTCGGTGATTTGGGTGCCGAGGTTATTAAAATCGAGCATCATGAGTCAGGGGATGAAACGAGAGGATGGGGTCCGCCATTCGCCCGAGGAGAAAGCGCTTACTATTTATGTGCCAATCGAAATAAGCAAAGCATGACTTTGAATTTAAAGTCGGAACAAGGGAAAGAGATCTTCCGCAAGTTGGTGTCTTCAGGGGATATATTAATTCAAAATTTCAAGACGGGCACGTTGGAAAAACTGGGGTTAGGCTATGAGGATTTAAAGGAATGCAACCCCAAACTGATCATGGCCTCGATTACGGGATTTGGTTTAACCGGACCTTATAAAGATTTGCCTGGCTATGATTATATCATTCAAGCAATGAGTGGTTTGATGAGCATCACAGGAGAAAAAGATGGAAGCCCCGTGAAGGTCGGGGTGGCCATAGCTGACATATTGACTGGCTTGTATACATGCATTGGCATTTTATCCGCTTTGCATCATAGGGATAATGCGGGGGAAGGACAGGAAATTGATATTTCGTTAATGGATTGCCAGGTTTCTTCATTGGTGAATGTCGCCAGCAACTATTTATTCAGTGACCAGACCCCTGAACGAATGGGAAACCAACATCCCAATATCGTTCCATATCAAACGTTCCGGACAATTGATGGGGAGCTTGTTGTGGCTGTAGGAAATGATGATCAGTTCAGGAGGTTTTCAGCCGTTATAGGCAGACCTGATTTAGCCGAGCAGGAACAGTTTAAGCATAATGAAAAACGTTTGCTGAACAAGGAAGGATTAATACCGATAATAGAGGATTTGTTGAAAGGAAAGACAAAGAAAGAATGGAAAAGGCTATTTGATGATGCAGGGATACCCAATGGTCCGATTAATGATATCGCAGAGATGTTCGAGGACCCGCAAATCATCGCAAGAGGCATGTTGGTAAACATGGAACATCCCACAATCGAAGATCTTAGAGTGACGGGATCGCCACTGAACCTTTCAAAAACGCCGGTTACGATGAGAAAGCATCCGCCACTGTATGGTGAGCATACCGGTTCCATTTTGGCTGAAATTGGATATAGTCCAGACCAAATAAGCAAATTCGAGGAAAATAAAATTATTTAGGAGGAATTTTAATGATGAATTTCGAATTAACAGAAGAGCAGCAAAGTGTGAAGAAAGTGGTAAGGAAATTTGTGGATAAGGAAATTATCCCATACATTCAAGAGTGGGATAGGCAAGGTCAATTCCAGCCGCATATTTTAAAAAGGTTAGCGGAATTGCAGTTGATGGGCGTTTGTATACCCGAAGAGTATGGTGGAGTAGGAATGGATTATAATACCCTTGCCATCGTTTGTGAAGAGCTAGAGCGAGGCGATACGGCTTACCGAACTGCAGTTTCTGTACATACAGGGTTAAATAGCATGACCTTGCTGCAATGGGGGACGGAAGAACAAAAACAGAAATATTTAGTACCCCAGGCAAAAGGGATCAAGATTGGAGCTTTCGGGCTGACTGAACCGAATGCAGGGTCTGATGTTGCGGCAATGAAATCAACAGCAAAACGTGTTGGGGACCATTATATCTTGAACGGGTCAAAAACATGGATTTCGCTCTGTGATTATGCAGATCATTTCCTCATTTTCGCCAAGACGGATCATGATGCCGGTTCAAGGGGAATCACTGCTTTTATTGTGGAACGGACTTTCGAGGGAGTGGAGTCGAAAGCCATTAAAGGGAAATTAGGAATTCGTGCCGGGAATACAGGCGAAATCTTTTTAACGGATGTAAAAGTTCCGGTTGAGAATAGGCTAGGTGAAGAAGGTGAGGGCTTTAAAATTTCCATGTCGGCATTGGACAGCGGCCGGTTTACAGTGGCCGCAGGTGCTGTAGGGTTAATAGAAGCAAGCCTGGAAGCAAGCTTGAAATATTGCCATGAACGAAGTACTTTCGGAAAAGAGATTGGCAGGCATCAGCTCGTTCAACAGATGATTGCCAAGATGACCGCAAATTTAGAGATTTCCAGATTGCTGGTCTTTAAAGCGGGTACCTTAAAAAACCAAGGAAAAAGGAATACGAAGGAAACATCACTTGCAAAGTGGATATCATGTAATGCTGCTAACGAAGCGGCCAATGATGCTGTTCAAATTCATGGTGCCTACGGCTACTCGGATGAATATCCAGTGGAACGTTTTCTGCGGAATTCAAAAGCCCCGGTCATTTACGAAGGAACCCGTGAGATTCATACTGTAATGCAGGGCGAATACGCACTTGGCTACAGACAAGATAAAGAGCTTCGTAAACAATTGCCTGCATGGCCATTCGAGCAAGTTTCCGTCCATTAACTATAGATAGAGGAGATCAGATGATGAACACATACCTTATTGCAGGGCATGCAAAACTTCCACAAGGGATGGCAGCGAGAAATATATATGATTCCATCACGATCACGGTAGAGCTTGACTTTAAATATGGTGTAATAGTCGAGGCTTCCTGTACACTTGCTACAGAACATGGCAGGGAATTCATTCGTCAACTGCTGCGCGGTTATTGCCTGAAAGATGGTATCGAAGAATTGATTGATCGTGTACAAATGCATTATCGTGGGAAGGCTGGTCAAGCCA
Source organism: Bacillus sp. ISL-4 (assembly GCF_018613275.1). Classification (NCBI taxonomy): domain Bacteria; kingdom Bacillati; phylum Bacillota; class Bacilli; order Caryophanales; family Bacillaceae; genus Bacillus; species Bacillus sp. ISL-4. The sequence goes on along the minus strand of NZ_JAGGQN010000012.1, from coordinate 422,095 downwards.
TTCAAGCAGGGCTGAAGGATGTGTATGCACAGTTCGAATTGATCTCCGTTAAATAAGCGAAACTGGAAGGATCCTACCGTATGTAAAAAGGGTAGGATCCCTTTTTATAGGTTCAGGTACATGGCAATAAAATCCACTGCCATTATAAATGGCAGTGTTTTTTATTGTTTAAGGAACGGGACATATGAATGAATATAACGATCGTGATAATTTTAAAAAACACAAAACTCGCCCCATTTACGACGAGTTTGTGTTTTTTTATAGAAATTGGACTTTAAAGTAAAGCTTAATATCCAGTAAAAAATATTAGTTGTACATTAAAACGGAACCATGAAACTAGAAGCACCGTTTATTGCGAAAGTTATTGCCGCAAAGCCAACTGCAGTGGTTGGAGGAACAACGGTTTCTGTTGGAGCGCCTTTGTCTGCTGCATATGGAACACCGGTTTCTGCTGGTGCGCCTTTGCATACTGCAAGTGGACCTCCTCCTGCTAGTGCGCCTTTGCGTACTGGAAGTGGACCTCTTCCTGCTAGTGCGCCTTTGTGTGTTGCATGTAGATCTCTGTTTCCAGCAAGAGCGCCTTTGCGTACTGGAAGTGGACCTCCTCCTGCTAGTGCGACGTTTAGTGCTTTTGCGGGAAGTTCGCCTGTTCTTGTTGTTTCTACGTGAAGAACGGCCTTTTGAACATGGGTCATTATACATGAAATCGCCTAACCCGAAGGAATTGGCTCTATCCACCGCATTTTGTATATTTCGATTGATGTCAGACATATTTATATATCCCCCTTTCTATACGTTAAACTATGCGCTTGTACGTAATATGCCAGAGATAATAGCACATTTTTAATAAAAATTTGTTTTTGGTGACACCCCTCGCTTTTTTTCATAATTTAATATGAAAGTGAAAGTGAAGGGAAGGGTTATATGAATGCTGACAAGAAGCTTCCTGTGTACCAGCTTTTTATTCCACCAGTTAATTTAATGGAACTTCGCAGAGATATATGGTGCAATGATCCTTTACCGGCAAAGTTAACACTTAACAGAAAAAAACTGGATATTGATATTGTTTACCGTGGCTCACATATCCGCGGTTTTCGCAAAAAATCCTATAATGTAGTCTTTTATAAACCTAATACTTATAAGAATGCCAAGGAAGTTCATTTAAATGCCGAATATAAAGATAAATCTTTACTAAGAAATAAATTATCTTTAGACTTTTTTGCGGATATAGGCACCTTATCACCGAACTCCCAGTTCGTTTTCCTGAATCTGAACGGAAAGGACGAAGGGATATACCTAGAATTGGAATCGGTGGATGAATATTATTTGAAGAAAAGGGGGCTGCCCAAGGGTGCCATTTTCTATGCAGTGGATGGTGATGCCAATTTCTCATTGATGAGCGATTTGGATAAAGGAATCAAAAAATCATTGGAGATGGGCTATCAAAAAAAATGCGGGACAGCAAAGGATGAATTATATTTACAAGAGTTGATCCTCCAAATCAATACAATTTCAAGAGTGGATTTTGAAAAGGAAATCGTAAAATATGTCGATGTAGAAAAGTACTTGCGCTGGCTGGCCGGTGTCATATTTACGCAAAACTATGATGGGTTCGTTCATAACTATGCCTTGTATCGAAATGGAGATACTGGACTCTTTGAAATGATTCCATGGGATTATGATGCGACATGGGGCAGGGATGTTAACGGGAAAGTGATGGAAGAGGATTATGTGGGAATCGAGGGATTCAATACATTGACTGCTAGAGTCCTTGATGTAAGGGGATTTCGTGTCCGGTACCAAGAACTTCTTAAGGAGATTTTGAACAATCATTTTAACGTGGGCTATATGAAACCTATCATTCAGGAAATGCATGAACAAATAAGACCTTATGTTTCAAAAGATCCATATATCAAGGGGGATATTGTAAAATTTGATAATGAGCCCGAATTCATCCTGAAATTCATTGAGGCCCGTGCAAAGTATATAAATAGCCGGCTGCATAAATTGGATTAATAATTCCATTCCTTTAGTGATGGAACAATGAAAAATATAACAGCATGAGTGTTGAAAGAAAAGCATTCCTGCTTTTTTCATACGATTCCATTTGCTTTTCTATACTATTACAGATATGTTTGATAGAAAGATATAATCTAAAGTAATGAAGGATGGGAATGGATTGACTAATCATAGCCGCAAACCGGCATATATATATACGTTTACATGCAGCCCTGACGAACGCTCATTATCTAAAATGGAGATGCGCTCGTTCTTTGGCTTTGAGACTTCAGGAAATATTTTGAAAAGTGATATAGCAATTGAACCGAGCAGAAGCCCTTTTATAAAAGGGCGGGTCGACGTCATGTTTGAAGGGGAAAGCATATCCGAAATCGTTGAGCAAGTGAAAGGTATTCATTTGCCTGATTCGACGTTCAAAGTATTATTCGTAAAAATTAATGATTTGAATAAAGACGCAAAAATAGATTATGATGGACAGCGTGAAATTGAACGGGAGATTGGCTGGCATATTCAGGGAAATGCCGATGTGCGTAATCCAGATCAGGTCTTTGGAGTCGTGACCCTTGGCGGACGTTGGTATTTTGGGAAGTATGTCAAGCCTGAAGCGGTTTGGTTAAAACATATGAAGAAGCCCCGGGAATATTCAACAGCGCTTAGCACAAGAGTGGCAAGGGCCATCGCCAACATAGCCGTTCCACATCCGGATGGTGTGAAGGCAATTGATCCATGCTGCGGAATTGGAACGGTATTGGTAGAAGCCCTGTCGATGGGGATCAATATTGATGGCCGGGATATTAACCCGCTTGTTACCGACGGTTCCAGGGAGAACATTGCCTATTTCGGACTCGAAGGTGATGTAACTACAGGTCCGATTTCGGAGGTCACCAGTAAATATGATGTAGCGATTATCGATATGCCTTACAATTTATATACACATGCGACGCCGGAAGATCAGCTATCAATCCTTAAACATGCCAGAAGCTTTGCTGACAAGGTCGTCGTCGTAACGATCGATACGATGGATCATATGATTGAAGAAGCAGGTTTTGAAATTGCTGATCGCTGTGTGGCCAGGAAAGGCATTTTTTCCAGAGAGGTTGTAGTGTGTGTGTGAGTTTCATCAGCAAGAAAAGGCTGAAATCTTTAATGATTCCAGCCTTTTTTGATGTCATTTGGCTTGATATTGAACTACATTTTCAACGAGTTGTTTCGTGACCTTCCCCTGATATTCTAAATAATCCAAATGGCCAATGACTTCTGACATGACGAGCGGGAATTCCGCTATATACTTTTGTTTATAAAACTCCTTTGCCAGTTCATTGCCGGTAGAAATTCCGGATTCTATCAAGGTCAGGATTTTTTGTGATTTTCTCTCTATGCTGTTGAGTCTTTTTTCAATCAGATATCCTGGCTGTTCTATGATGTTTCCATGACCAGGAAAGAGGAGATTCACCTGTAATGCTAAACAGCGTTTTAATGAATCGATATGATCTACAAGAGTCAGCATTCTATTACCGTTTTCATCAGGTTCGATCAAGGCATTGCTTGATATATGTTCAATCAATAAATCACCGGCAAGAAGCCGTTTCCCTTCTTGGTCAAGGAAAGCAAGTTGATCCGGGGCATGCCCGGGAAATTCGATCACTTCGAAATTCAGCCATTGTTTTTCCGTGATTGCGATGATGTCACCATTCAGTTTTTGATCTTTATTATTATCGACCGCGTTGAATAGGTAAGCCACTTGTTTATCTCCAAGTTCACCACAGCCCATCTCAATGTAAAGCTGCTTATAGAATTCAATTCTCATACTTAAGAAGTCAGGGTCCCTTTTTAAACGGGGAATGGATTTAGAATGGGCATAAACGGGAATCGGATGGATTTCGGTAATCCGATTGACCAAACCAACATGGTCTCCATGGTGGTGGGTTAATAAAATTTCCGTGATATCTCCAACGGTAAATCCATTTTCGTTTAATGTTTGCTGAAGTGCATTCCAGCAGATGTCATCATTCATGCCTGCATCGACTAATGTTAAAGATTCATCCTGTTTAACTAAATAAAAGTTTATACTTTTTAAAGATAAAGCGCTTGGAGCTATGATTGGATAAATTTTAAATGTTGTTTTCGTTTTCATGAACGTCCCATATCCTCCTAAATCGAGATAAACTTCATCTGGAAAATTGTTGCATTACTAATGATCGAATAGATTTAAAGGGTTATTATTCTATGATTAGTTGAATGAATTAAAACTGTCAAGCGGCAGCCACCTTGTAAACGAGAAAATTAATAGAAGAATGATTGGAAATGGATGGTCTATTTATCTAGTTTATTTTAAAATTGAATAAACAAGCTAGTAATTTAGCCAATATTCTTAAAATTAATTGTTGGGAATGAAAACTGAAGGTGAAAAATGGGTTACATGGAATGAAACGGTATGGGAGGTTATGGTTTGAAGCCAAAAATTTATATTACAAGGAAATTACCGGAACAAATCATCGAAGGTCTTAGTCGGAATTATGATGTCAGGATGTGGGATCAAGAGGATATACCGGTCCCTAGAGAAGTCCTTGAAGAAGAAATGAAAGAAGTCGAGGGGCTGCTTTGCTTGTTGACGGAGCAAATCGATGAGTCACTGATTGAGAGGGCGCCTAACCTGAAAATCATCGCGAATATGGCAGTGGGACATAATAATATTGACGTTCGAAGTGCAACAAAACGGGGCATCATGGTCACGAACACACCGGGGGTTTTAACGGAAACGACAGCTGATTTAACCTTCGGCTTACTGCTTGCAGCAGCAAGAAGGATGATGGAGGCAGAAGATTATTTAAGGAGCGGAAGGTGGGAAACATGGTCGCCGATGCAGCTGACTGGACAAGATGTACACGGCGCAACACTTGGTATAATCGGATTAGGTAGGATTGGGGAAGCCCTTGCAAAAAGAGCTAAGGGATTTGATATGAACTTGGTTTATTTTAATCGAAATCGTAAATATGAACAGGAAAAAGAATTAGGTATCGAATATCAGCCCCTTGAAAAATTGCTCCAAATATCAGATTTCGTTTGTGTCATGCTGCCGCTCACACCGGAAACCACTTATATGATTGGCAAGGAGCAGCTGGAATTAATGAAAGGGACGGCTGTGCTCATAAATACCGCAAGAGGCGGGATTATCGATGAAAAGGCTTTGTACCAGGCGCTGGAAAACCGAGAGATTTGGGCGGCTGGATTGGATGTATTCGAAGAAGAGCCCGTCCCTGTGGATCACCCGCTGCTAACATTGCCCAATGTCGTTACACTGCCGCATATCGGGAGTGCCAGCATTGCCACAAGATTGAAGATGGCAGCTCTTGCGGTACAAAACTTGATGGATGGATTATCTGGTGATACTCCGCGTAATTTAGTATTGTTGAATAAATCGAAATGACCCTGAAATGGGGTCATTTTTTATGGGGATTCGTTTTGGTTCGTAGTATCTTCAAATATATTTCCTCATTTAAGATTTTTCCTTTTTAGAAGATTTCTGGGTTTTGAAGCATTACTTAATAGAGTGCTGGAGGGAAGAATCCCATTCAAGGGAAGCATACTTATCGTAAATTGTTCGGATCTTTTGTAAAATAAAGAAAGTCGAGTTTTCAGGGAAAACAATTAGTTGAAAGGGACAGGGGTAATAATGATTGAAATGAAGGAAACGATATCATCAGGCAACGAAATGACTAAATCCAAAAGGCTGTTGATGGCCCTTATGCTGGGGTCTTTTGCAGCGATTGGACCACTGTCACTTGATATGTATTTACCGGGTCTCCCTACACTGGCAGAGGATCTGAAAAGCAGTACGTCATTAGCACAGCTGAGCTTGACTGCCTGCTTGTTAGGATTGGCTTTAGGACAAATTTATTTAGGGCCGCTAAGTGATGCAAAAGGAAGAAGGACACCGTTAATCATATCTTTATCCATTTATTGCATTTCCTCTCTGTTATGCGCTTTTGCTCCAACCATTGAATTGCTTTTATTAATACGATTTATCCAAGGTATTGCGGGAGCGGGGGGCATTGTCATTTCAAGGGCGATAGTTCGTGATCTTTTTTCAGGATCGGATTTGACCAAGTTCTTCTCCATGTTAATGCTGGTGAATGGGGCGGCACCAATATTGGCTCCGGTTTTTGGCGGTCAACTTTTGCAGTTCACGTCTTGGCGGGGAGTCTTCGTTGTCATTTCAGTATTAAGTATCATTATGGTTGCGGCTGCATTTTTTGGGATAAAGGAAACTTTAACGTCTAATCTCAGAAGTGCAGGTGGGGTAAATGATACTATCAGGACATTTGGAAACTTATTGAGAGATCGTGTGTTTATGGGCTATGCTTTTTCACAAGGATTCATAAGTGCCGCAATGTTCGCTTATATTTCCGGATCACCTTTTGTTCTCCAGAACATTTATGGCGTTTCCCCACAGACCTTCAGTCTGATTTTTGCAATAAACGGAATTGGGATCATCATCGCTTCACAAGTTGCCGGGAAGCTGGCAGGGAAGGTTAAAGAAGAAAAACTGCTTCAAATGGGATTATGTCTAGCTTTGTTTGGGGGAATATTACTTCTTGCCTCAGTCCTTCTCGAAATTGGGTTGGCAGGAATCTTGGTCGCTTTATTCCTCTCCGTCTCCAGCGTCGGTATTGTCGGTACAACGAGTTTTTCTTTAGCGATGCAAAATCATAAAAAAACAGCAGGCAGTGCTTCGGCTTTAATTGGCCTGCTTCCTTTCATATTAGGATCACTAATGGCTCCCTTGGTGGGACTAGGTTCAGGTGAGTCACCCTTGCCGATGGGAATTGTGATGGTAAGTTGTCATGTCATCGCCATGTGCACTTATTTAATCCTTGCCCGTCGTGGGTTAAGGCGAGTTTAATTAGAAAAGGCTGAAATCCCTGATGTGGATTTCAGCTTTTTCCTTTAGGGGGCGTAAGTATGAATCATAATAGTGATTCTGCTCCATCGATATAAACTTCCGTGCCCGTAATATGGGAAGACATGTCTGATGCTAGAAACAATACGAGATCACCAGCTTGTTCGGTAGTCCCCGCCTTCTTCGCCAGGGGCTGAGAGCCTTGCGGATATTCAATGGGAATCCTGATTTTTTTTAAGTTTTCATCTTCCGGGAATGTGTTATCGTGAATGTTCGTATCGATGGAGCCGGGACAAATGGTATTTACCCTGATTTTATATCTTGCCAATTCGAGTGCAGCCATTTTCCCAAAAGCGACTTGACCAGCTTTGGATGAACTATAAGCGGAAAAACCAAAATTCTTGAAATATCGGTTTCCATTGATGGAGCTGTTGATTACGATGCTGCCACCGGTTTCCTTCATGTAGGGAATGGCGTATTTGATGGTGAGAAAGGTGCCTTTGAGGTTGATGGTATGTGTCTGATCCCAATCTTCTGGCTTTATATCTTCTATAGGGGCAATCACTCCGTTAATGCCTGCGTTTGCAAATACAAAATCAATTTTCCCAAAATGTTCATGGGCCGTTTTGTAGGCATGTTCAACTTGCTCAGCCTTGGAAACATCCGTTTTAATGATTAAAGCCTCTCGACCAAGGTTTTCGACTTCTTCCTTCACTTTTTCGGCATTTTCAACTGTACGGTCAAAAAAGATGATGTTCGCGCCGTTTTCAGCTAGTTTCAGTGCGGCACCCCGGCCAATTCCCGATCCTCCACCGGTAATGATGGCAACTTTGTTTTTCATTAATTCTGTCATAAACTTCACACGCTCCTTTTAAGTTTGCTTTCCCGTTAGGGAGTATGTAGAAACATCATGGCAGTGGTATTATAGAAAAATTATAAACGAACATTGCCTAAAAAATCCAATTTAAACAGTTGCGAGTGTTCATTAAACTTTGTTTTTCAGTGAAATGTCTGTATATTGAGGACATAATTAAGTTAGCTTGAAAGGGGATAGGATGTTGATAAGATTAGGGGTAATAGGTACAAATTGGATCACGGAACGATTTTTGGAGGCTGCAAAGCATGTAGAGGATTTATCGTTAACAGCCGTGTACTCACGTACAGAAGAGAAGGCCAAGGAATTTGCCAATAAATACGAAGTACATACGACTTTTACGAATTTAGAAGCAATGGCCGCCAGCAATGAAATCGACGCTGTATACATAGCAAGCCCTAATTCTCATCATTGCAGGCAAGCCGTGTTGTTTTTACAAAATAAAAAACATGTATTATGTGAAAAACCAATGGCTTCAAATGCGGCAGAAGTAAGGGAAATGATTGAGGCTGCAAAACAAAATGATGTGCTATTGATGGAAGCGATGAAATCTACCATCATGCCGAATTTCGAAAGTATAAAGGGGAATCTGGATAAAATCGGGAAGGTACGGCGTTTCTCGGGAAGCTTTTGCCAATATTCATCTCGATATGATTCGTATAAACAAGGCACTGTGCTGAATGCATTCAATCCTGAATTCTCCAGTGGCTCTTTAATGGATCTTGGAATTTATGTACTCTATCCGCTTGTTGTCCTGTTCGGAAAACCAAATAAGGTACAGGCATCAGGAACGTTGCTTGAATCAGGGGTCGATGGGCAAGGTACGATTCTGCTTTCCTATGATGAAATGGAGGCAGTCGTCATATTCTCCAAAATTACTGAATCCAATTTGCCTTCGGAAATTCAAGGTGAACTTGGAAGCATCATCATTCAGAAAATTTCAGGACCGCAAGCGGTGGATATTCAGTATCGGGATGGAACCACTGAAAATATTTCGGTTAAACAGGATATGCCTACCATGTATTATGAAGCGAAAGAATTTGTTGAATTGATACAGCAGGGGAAAATGGAGTCCGATATAAATTCATATTCGAATTCACTATTGACTATGGAAATCATGGATGAAGCAAGAAAGCAAATCGGCATTGTCTTTCCTTCAGACCGCTAAGCATTTGAGTGGACATGGCCAATAAGGAAGGGTAAAAATGGATGTTACTGATAACCCGTAATTGGGTAGAATTCAGTACAGGGATAATTTTATTGTTGGGGGAATGGACATGAAATGCAAAATTAATCGTAATGCAGCAAAGGTCTTACAAAAAATGCTGAGCACTGAAGAAGCTGAAGGGAAGAAGATTCGTGTATATATCACCCATATGCATGGCGATCATGCCTATTATGACATGAAACTAGATACACCGGCTGAACATGATGAAATCGTCAAAACTGATAAAGATATCGATATTTTACTTGATTCACGTGAGGAATTTCTAGATGGTGTCTGGATTAAATATTTTTATGTACCTGAAGAAGGCTTTGAAATCACGAACCCTTCTAAAGAACCGCACGGACATCATCACCACTAAGAGTAAAGGGGGAGGATTGGCATGAATCAAAAATACGAAAAGATCTTTCAACCATATAAATTTCCATCAGGGGTAGAAGTGAAAAATCGTATCATGATGGCTCCTATGACCACTTATTCTTCGGATGATCAAGGCGTTGTAACCGATGATGAACTGGCCTATTACGCTGAGCGCTCGGCTGGTGTAGGTGCGGTGGTCAAGGCATGTGCCTATGTATCTGCTGGAGGAAAGGGATTCCCAGGCCAGCTTAGTGCAGATGACGATTCCTTTATCCCATCCTTGAGAAAACTAGCTGAAACGATCCAGTCCAACGGGTCCAAAGCGATTCTGCAAATATATCATGGAGGCCGGCAAAGTCCGCCGGAATTATTATCTGACAACCAGCCTGTTTCTGCAAGTGCCATTGCTTCAAACGAGGAAGCACCTGTACCGCGGGAAATGAGTGAAGACGAAATACAAGACGCTATTAAGGCATTTGGTGAAGCAACAAGAAGGGCCATCGAAGCAGGATTTGATGGTGTGGAAATACATGGTGCCAATACGTACTTGCTCCAACAATTCTTCTCGCCACACTCGAACCGTCGTACGGATAACTGGGGTGGGACACTGGGAAAACGATTGATTTTCCCGCTTACCATTGTGAATGAAGTCGAGAAAACGGTTGCCGAGCATGCGAAAAAGCCGTTTATCATCGGCTACCGCCTTTCTCCTGAAGAAGGCAGCAATCCTGGAATTACTTTAGATGATACGATCCAATTCGTTGACAGACTAGCGAATCAAAACCTGGATTATCTACATATATCGGTAGGTCACTTCTGGAATGGCTCATTCCGTGAGAGTGATAGGACAAAGTCGCGCATCGTTAAAATTTACGATAAAGTAGGTAATCGTATCCCTGTGGTCGGCGTAGGATCACTGCATACACCTGATGAAGTTGCAGAAGCTATGGAAACGGGTGTCCCTTTTATCGCCCTTGGCCGTGAGCTTCTTATGGAACCGCATTGGATTGAAAAAATCAGGTCTGGAAAAGAAGCGGAAATACGGACTACCCTCTCAAAAAAAGATCAGGATGAACTGGTCATTCCAGATCCGCTTTGGGAAAAGTTGATTGGGATAAAAGGTTGGCTCCCGGTTGTGGAGTGATTGTTAATGTCTTGAATAATATGTTACCCGTCCTCCAAAGGAGGACGGGTTTTGTATTTGTTCATATGAAACTAACAACTAATAAGTTATTCACCTTTTGCTAAAAAGCGAGATTGATTCTGCGGAATTAACGTCATTTAATTTCGTGAATTATTGATTCTGGATTTATCCATTCTTCATAGTAAATACTATCTTTAATGAAAAGTTTATGTAGTCAAATATGAATGAAAGTAATATAATCATATTGATATTTGTACCAATGAATAAAATATATTATTATCAATTTTATAAGTGGGTATAAAAATGGAGGGTTTGTAATGAAATTTCCACATGATTTTTTATTCGGAGCAGCTTCTGCTTCTTTTCAAATAGAAGGAGCATGGGACGAAGATGGAAAAGGTATAACGAATTGGGATGTCTTTTCAAAGATTCCAGGGAAAACATATGAAGGTACAAACGGGGATGTAGCGATAGACCATTATCATCGTTACAAAGAAGATATTAAATTAATGGCAGAGATGGGACTTGAATCATACCGGTTTTCCATTTCATGGGCACGCATTTTGCCGACAGGTGACGGGGAAGTAAATGAAAAAGGCGTGGAATTTTATAATAATGTTATTGATGAATGCTTAAAATATGGGATTGTTCCATTTGTTACTCTGTACCATTGGGATTTGCCTTTGACGCTTGAACAAGATGGGGGATGGACGAATAAGCGAACGGCTGAAGCATTCGTCAAGTATGCGGAAATTTGCTTTCGCGCATTCGGGGACCGCATCAAACATTGGATCACGTTTAATGAAACGGTTATGTTTTGCGGTTTGGGCTATTTAAAAGGAGCGCACCCGCCTGGAATCCAAAATGATAAAAATAAATACTTTCAAGCGACACATTACGTTTTTTATGCACATGCCAAAGCGGTAGAGGTATACAAGGCACTGAATCATTACGGTGAAATTGGGATTACCCATGTATTCCTGCCAGCTTATAGTATTGATGATAAACATGAGAATGTATTAGCTGCTCGGCATGCCAATGAATATGAAACTTTTTGGTATTATGACCCAATTTTAAAAGGTGAATATCCAGCTTATGTGGTTGAGCAATTAAAGGAGAAAGGCTGGACGCCAAGTTGGACCGAAGAAGAACTGGATACGCTAAAAAGAAATGCGGGGAAAAATGATTTTATTGGACTCAATTATTACCAGCCCATTCGTGTGGAAAAAAATCGGGAAGCCATTTCAAACATGGAGCATTCAAGAGAAACATCTACTCTAGCTCCAGGAAACCCGTCTTTTGATGGCTTTTATCGGACCGTAAAAATGGAAGATAAAACATATACAAAATGGGGCTGGGAAATCTCACCTCAAGGATTTTTAGATGGGCTGCATATGTTAAAAGAGCGTTATGGTGATATTAAAATGTATGTTACAGAAAACGGACTAGGTGATGAGGATCCAATTATCGATGGTGAAATAGTGGATGTTCCCCGTATTAAATATATTGAGGAACACTTAAAAGTGATTAAGCGAGCAATCAAAGAAGGCATCCATTTAAAAGGATATTACGCATGGTCTGTCATTGATCTATTAAGTTGGTTAAACGGGTATAAGAAGCAATACGGATTTATTTACGTGGATCATCATGATCAGTTAAACCGGAAAAAGAAGCTGTCGTTTCATTGGTATAAGCATATTATCGAGACGAGAGGAGAAGAGCTGTAAACTGTAAGAAAACGTATATAGAGCCTTGAGTTTTTATAGAGCATGTTTTGAGCGATCTTTCTCAAAACATGCTTTTTCTATTGGTCATTAATCAAGTTTTCTGATATGGGGAATTAGTCCAAAGTTCAAACCTCCTGATTCGTAGTCTGAATCTCAGGCTTCAAATTAACTAGACTGGAAATATGGTCCCAGATTGTAATGTTAATGTAAAAAGATTCAAAAAAATGTAAACAAATGTTAACGTTACTAACAATGTACAGTTTTACGTTTTACTGTATAATGTTGAAGCGTGGTCGAGACCATGTCAAATAACTTAACATAAGGAGATTACATATGACGATTATTTCTTAGCTTTGAAAAGTCCCCCCGCATGGTTTGTCCCGTTGAAAAAGCCTACAATAGTTAGATTAATTTCGATCAAGCAACTCCCTCTAAGATGAAAGAATGTCATTTTTCCTGATGATGGCAGATCCCAACTAAAAAAACGACTAAGGATGTGAGTTTTAAAAAGATGATAAAAGATTCTAGATTTCAAGGATATAATATGAAGGGTTTTCAAAAGGACGTAACGGCAGGATTGGTCGTAGGTGTTGTAGCCATCCCTTTAGGATTGGCTTTTGCAATTGCTTCAGGCGTCGAACCGATATACGGGTTATATACGACCATCATCGCAGGAATCCTCATATCGATTTTGGGTGGCTCCAAGTATCAAATTGGAGGGCCAACCGGGGCGTTCGTTCCTTTATTATTTGGAATCGTTATGCAATATGGGTATGAAAGCCTGCTTATTGCCGGGTTTTTAGCCGGAATGATGTTAGTCGTGATGGGTCTGCTTAAGTTAGGCAATTTGATGAAGTTCATTCCCCGTCCCGTCATCATTGGATTTACAACAGGAATTGCGATAATAATCTTTTCAGGGCAAATTGCCAACTTCTTTGGTATGAAAGTGGAAAAACATGAAGCGTTCATGGATAACATGAAGGAACTGGTGATTAAAGCAGACACGATCAATCTATATAGTGTGATAGTTGCGATAATATGTTTTATCGTCATACTGCTCGCACCTAGACTATTGCCACGAGTGCCAGGACCGCTTCTGGGTCTGCTAATATCAACAATGGCAGCCTACTTTTTATTTCCCGATAAGGTGGCTACGATTGGTTCCACGTATGGAGCGATTCCGAAAGGTTTTCCGGAATTTCAAGTGCCGGAGCTATCAGTGGAAGTCATTATCACACTCCTTCCCGTTGCTTTTACGATTGCCTTGTTAGGTGGTGTCGAGTCATTGTTATCCGCTACCGTGGCCGATAACATGGGGGGAACCAAGCATGATAGTAATAAGGAATTGGTTGGGCAAGGAATCGCGAACATCGCGACCCCATTCTTCGGCGGGATACCTGCAACAGGTGCCATTGCCAGGACAGCTACCAATATAAAAAGCGGGGCAGCCTCCCCGATGTCCGGAGTCATTCATGGAATTGTAGTTTTACTGGTTTTGCTGGTGCTTTCTCCATATGCAGCACATATACCTTTGGCTAGCATGGCGCCCATATTGATGTTTGTTGCCTGGAATATGAGTGAAAGAAAGGAATTCGCTCATGTATTGAAAACGAAGACGGCGGATTCTGCGGTTTTGCTAGTCACCTTCCTCGTCACAGTCTTCACTGATTTAATTATGGGAGTTGGAATCGGCTTATTGATTGCCTTCATCACCTTCATTGCAAAAATGAGCCACACATTAAAAGTCAGGGAAAGAAGTCATGAGATTACCGAGATTGTTCCAATTGATAATTCGGATTCAAAAATCAATGTGTATAACTTGGAAGGTCCCCTCTTCTTTGGTTCGATAGACGTCCTGGAGTCATCGATATTGGAGAACTTGGATAATAAGACGAAAGTGTTGGTATTAAGCATGCGCCGGGTAACATATATGGACACTTCAGCAGAGGCTGCACTATTGGCGATTGTTAATCGCATCGGAAAATATAAGGGGAAATTAATCATTTCCGGAATCCAGCAGCAACCCAAGGAATTGTTACTCAGCACTGGGTTGTATCATAAAATAGATAAACAGCACTTTTTTAAATCGAAGGAAGATGCCCTGTATTTTGCCAAGAAGCAGTTGAAGGACAATTCGGATAAAGTAGTCTAATAGTTTCATCCTCGAAGTCACCTTTTTGGATAGTTATGTTATAGTATCGTTAACAGTAGATTTTTAAAAGAAGGTGACTATCTGGGTGAATATATATCGGATTGGCCAGCTTGCTGAACTTGCGAATGTTTCGCGAAGAACCATTGACTATTACACACAATTAGGAATGCTGAACTATGAAAAAACTGGGTCAAGATATCGGTATTACACAGAAGATGCTTTAAATCGTCTTCAAATGATTAATCGGTATAAAGAACAGAATATGCCTTTGACTGAAATCAAGGAACGGTTACAAGTCTGGTCGGAAACCACTGTTGATTCTGAGCAAGTGCTCTTGATGGTGGACAAGCTATCTACAGACCTTAAAGGACTGGAGAATGAATTGCTAGAATTAAAGCCTTTATTGGAACAGCTCGATGAACAGCAATTAACATATGCTGCACAACAGCTTTCCGTTCGGGGCAGCTCTTTATTGAGTATCCTTGCCATGCTCGCCTAAGCTAATTGCCGAGTTCAACAAAAAAGACCTGATTGGGTCTTTTTTTGTTGAACTGGTCATTTGAAAATCTACATCCAAACTCATAATCTGAGCTTTATACGATAGCAGTACTTAATTTTGGCTGAACTGACTCTATAGATCTTTTTTTCGATAAAGATGAAGGATATAAGGGAATGAAAAAAGAAGAACTTAAATATCTACTACTATTATGAAGAGGTGAAAGGGAATGATTGGATCAATTGTTACGACGGTAAAAGGACATCTTCAAGGTACTATGGAAAACGATATATGCGTTTGGCGTGGAGTCAGGTATGCGAAAGCTCCGATTGATGGTCTGCGTTTCCGCTCACCTGAGCCAGTTGATAAGTGGAGCGGTGTCATGGATGCAGTGGATTTTGGTCCCATTCCCCCGCAGCCGATGGATCGGGCGGTAAGAACAGGAATGGCCGGAAATGAAAAAATGGATGAGGATTGTTTGTTCCTGAATATTTGGTCACCTAGAGCTGATGATAAAAAACGCCCGGTCATGGTCTGGATTCCTGGAGGAGCATATATAACGGGAGCTGGATCCATTGATATGTACAATGGACATTTACTGGCTAAAAATGGAGATGTAGTCGTAGTAAGCATCAACTATAGGCTGGGGGCACTGGGATATCTGGATTTTACCGAGTTTGCAGGTGATGGGGAAATATTTGAAACCAATTTAGGTTTACGTGATCAAGTTGCGTCTCTTAAATGGGTTAAAGAGAATATAGAAGCGTTTGGCGGCGACCCTGATAATGTTACGATATTTGGTGAATCAGCTGGAGGCAATGCGGTTACGACTTTACTTACTGTTCCATCAGCGAGAGGTCTTTTTAAACAGGCCATTGCAGAAAGTCCCGCTCCGACATCTGTTTACGGAAAAGGATTTGCGCGCCGATTCAGTGAAAGGTTCCTTGAGATATTGGACATTGAAAAGAATGAAATCCATCGGTTAAAAACACTTCCAGTTCAAGAGATTGTCGCGGCCTCCTACAAACTCTTACGGGAAAACTCACAAGCTATGCCGGGCTCACTATCATTTGGACCTGTCGTAGATGGTGACTTCCTGCCCAATTATCCACTAGATTCGATTCGATCCGGAAAAGCAAAGGGAATATCCTTGCTTATAGGAACAAATAGGGACGAAGCGACATTATTCGAACAGATGGATCCCCCTTTAATCCCAACTAATGCGGCAATGATTCATAAAATGTTCAAAAATACAGATCCAGAGGCGAAAGAGCGAATTACGAATGCTTATATAAACTACCCAGAAAAGAAAGCTGTGCTTGGCATTGGCCGTGATGCGACTTTCCATATTCCCTCGGTTTGGTATGCAGAGGCATACAGCCGCTTTGAAAAAACTTGGATGTACCGTTTTGATTATAAAACGGCGGCAATGCGCATAAGTAAATTAGGGGCGACGCATGGTATGGAAATCCCTTTTGCCTTCCAGACTTTCGACTCGGCATTTGGGAAACGGATTACTTCATTTGGTTCAAGGTCAGCTGCCCTAAAGGTTTCCCATAGAATGCAGTGCCACTGGGTCAACTTTGCGAAACATGGAAACCCCAATCCCCCGGAAGGTGAAATTTGGCCGAAATATGATGAAACCAACCACTACACCATGATTTTTGATAAAAAGGATTATATTGAAAAAGACCCTGACAGAATGATAAGGTTGGCATGGGAAGGGGTAGGGATTTACAAGTGAAAAATAGTGGATGGGAAGTAAGCGGGGAGAACATGGATATCAATAATTTCATGTCAACGAAAGATTATGCGAAAACTTTGGATCAGGAAGATCCATTAGTTGCTTACAGAGAGGAGTTCTATTTGAACCCAGGGATGATTTATATGGATGACGACTCATTGGGACTTTTATCGAAGCGGGCTGAGAAAAGTTTAATGAAGTCATAGGAAGATTGGAAAAGGTATGGAATAGACGGCTGGACGGAAGGGGCCGCCAGGCAGATTATATGAAAACTATGAAAATAAAAGGGGAATCATTGCCTAGAATGGGAGCAACATATGGAGAAAAATAAGCTGCATCGTGAATTATCATCGAGTCAAATCACAATGATTGCCATGGGCTGTGCAATTGGCACCGGATTATTTTTGGGGAGCGGCCTTGCGATTTCTACAGCAGGTCCCAGTGTACTTATCAGCTATGCAATTGGTGCATTCATTGTCCTGCTACTGATGGGCTGTTTGGCGGAAATGACTGTAGCCCATCCAACATCGGGATCTTTTGGAACCATTGCTGAAAAATATATAAGTCCATTTGCGGGATTTGTTGTGAGATATTCATATTGGATAGCGAATGTCCTTGCCATTGGTGTCGAAGTGAGTGCCATCGCTGTTTACATGAAATATTGGTTCCCGGATGTACCTGGGAGCGTTTGGATCTTCCTGTTTGCTGCACTGCTAATCTATGTAAATGCGACGAGTGTCAATACATTCGGGAATTTTGAGTATGTATTTTCCATGATCAAAATCAGCGCCATTGTCATATTCATACTACTGGGCGCCTACGTGGTGATTGGCGCCGAACCTTCAAGCGGGATCGGTGTAGAGAACTTTGCCAATGATGGCGGTTTTATGCCTTTCGGTTTTTGGGGGCTCTGGGTCGCCATATTCATTTCTCTCTTCAGCTTTTTAGGAACTGAGTTGATTGCGGTGACGGCGGGAGAAGCGAAGGATCCGGATATTGCCGTCCCTAAAGCTTTGAAGGCAACTGTCTTCCGGCTTGCCACTTTTTATGTACTGACAATCGGGATCATGTTAATGATTGTTCCCTGGCAATCGGCCGGTATTGATAAAAGCCCATTTGTTAGGGTAATGGAAATCCTGAATATTCCCGGGGCATCGGGGATCATGAATTTCATTATTTTAACCGCTGCAATATCTGCAATGAACAGTCAATTATATGCCTCCACCAGAATGATATTTTCATTATCCGAGCAGAAGCAGGCTCCAGCCCTATTTCAAAAAGTGAGCAATAAAGGAGTCCCGGTAATGGCCCTTCTCATATCTACTTTGGGCATATTTCTTGCTGCAGGAGTAAAGGTCCTGCTTCCTGATACTTCATATGCATTCATGATGGGGATATCGATGTTCGGAGCCATTTTTACCTGGTTCATGGTGTTCATTTCCCACTTATTTTTCAGGAAGAGGTGGGAGAAATCAGGGGGACGCAAATTACCGGTTAAAATGTATGGATTTCCATATCTAACGATTCTTGGTGCAATTCTTTTGTTTGCTTTGACGGTATCTACCTGGTTCACTGGCCCGTTTAAAATTGTGCTCCAGTTCGGTGTTCCTTGGCTGATCTTTCTTTGCATCGTTTATGTATTGATGTCGAAAATCAAAAGAATGTAAAGGGAAAGAGGGATAGTATGGATAAGGGTCCAAGAGATGAACATCGTTTGGAAGAAAGTATGGTAACTGATTTTGAAAAAGATATGTCCTATGAGGACTACCTGCATTTAAATCAAATATTATCAAGTCAGCATCGGCTTTCCGGTCATCACGATGAAATGTTGTTCATCATCATTCACCAAACAAGTGAATTATGGATGAAATTGATCCTCCATGAATTGACTGCAGCAACAGCCCTTATTGAGGCAGGACGATTGGAGCCTTCCTTTAAGATGCTATCCAGAGTGGCCAGAATCCAGCAGCAACTTGTTCAATCCTGGAATGTGCTTTCGACCTTGACGCCATCCGATTATATGGAATTCCGGGAGAAACTAGGGAACTCTTCAGGGTTTCAATCGTTTCAGAACAGGTTGATAGAATTTGCAATGGGTCAAAAGAATTCGCATATATTGGCCGTTTTCCGGCACAAGCCCGAGCTTTATGAGTCGATGATGGCAGCCTTGAATAAACCTAGTATTTATGATGCGGCTATAGGGGCTTTGGCTGCAAGAGGGCTTCCCATTGATCAATCGGTCCGCAATAGGGATTGGTCTGTAATTTATCAGGAAAATGCAAGTGTTGAAAACGCGTGGCTGACAGTTTACCGTGATGTGCATAAATACTGGGATTTGTATGAGTTGGCCGAAAAGCTCGTTGATATTGGAAGTCAACAACAATTCTGGAGATTCAATCATATGAGCACCGTCGAACGGATCATCGGTAATAAAAAGGGAACTGGCGGATCGTCCGGTGTAAGTTATCTGAAGAAAGTGGTCGAACAGCCATTTTTTCCTGAGCTTTGGACATTAAGGACCAAACTGTAGGCTTGGACTTGCGGGAGATATACATGGATTCGTGGTTAGATACTTTTAGAGCCTGAATGAAGATACGCTATATTGGCGAGGAGATACACAATATTCATATCGGCTGAAGGGCTGAAGGGGCAACTGTCAATGTAGGGAAAATACGGATGAGTACACATTAGGAACTCAAATTGATGCCTCTCCTTTCATTTTGATGGAAATGGAAAGAAGCCATATTTATATATTGGCACTGCAACTGTAGTAAAGGTGGATGCAGCTGGAAAGCATTGGCATTAAAGATTTCGAAGGATAAAGGGGGCCGGCGGTTGTTGCTGGCAACAGGTCAATGGAAGGGCTGGTCATTGATGTACTGGAACCTGGACTGTACGATTTGGCTGCATTGCCGGTTGCATAAGAAGCCGGGGAAGGGAGTCCGGTCAGGGCCGCTTGGAAAAAGAAAAGCAGATGGGGGAGATAGGGATGGGCAAAATTGGAGTTTATGGATCTTCCTTCGATCCGGTCACGAATGTGCATTTATGGACAGCATCGACCATTGCGCATCGTGCAAAGCTAGACAAGGTGATTTTTTTACCTTGCGCAAATGGCCGTATCGATAAGCAGATGAAAACGAGCAATGAACACCGTTGGGAAATGCTCAAGCTCGCAATAGGGGGCAACCCGCTATTCGAAGTTAGTGATTATGAAATTAATGAACGCGCCGGGATGAGTAAACAATATACTTGGTATACGATGGAACATTTTAAATCACGATTTCTAAAGGACGAAGTTTTTTTCATAATGGGTGCAGATTTACTTGAAGATATTGATAATCAGGAGTTACCGGTACACTTACGATGGAAATTCAGGGAAAAATTGATTGCCAATCATAAATTCATCGTCATGGCGCGGGATGGGATAGATATGCTGAAAATCATATCCAAAAGTCCATTGCTAAGGAATTATGATGACGGCAATACATTTCACCTTATTGATAAAGGCCTCTCCATGGAAATCAGTTCTACATATATTAGGGATGAATTCACGATGGGCGGGGAACCAAGATATTTACTGCCTGATCAGTGTTATAAGTATATCGTGGACAATAAGCTGTATCAAAAAGCATCAAATTCATAAGTGTTGGCCGTATTAAAGGGCTCGATTTTCCCGTTGGATCGAGCCCTTTTCGTTTGGGAAATACTTTAACTTTCTAAACGTAATGAATTTAAATAAAAGGACATGTAATACCCAGTTGACAACTATGTAAACTTTGTTTTATGGTAAGGATATACAAAAATCAGAATATTTGCTGATCAGAGAACTGAAGGCATACTATCTCCTTAATAAATGAAGGGAAATAGCATGCCTTTTTTGTTGTAAAAAAGGGGGAAGTTCATGAAAAAGTTGATGTTTTTGACAAGTTTGATTTTATCCTTCGGTGTACTTGCTGGATGCAACTCGGAAAAAACGGAAGGGGAAGGAACATCAAAGTCAGTCGAGCTTTTGAATGTGTCATATGATCCGACACGGGAATTGTACCAGGAATTCAATGAAGCGTTCGTGAAGCACTGGAAAGAAGAATCCGGTCAGGATGTAACGATTCAACAATCACATGGCGGATCTGGTAAACAGGGCAGGGCCGTTATTGATGGATTGGAGGCGGATGTCGTTACATTGGCATTGGCTTATGATATTGATGCCATTTATGAAGCTAGTAACCTATTAGCGAAGGATTGGCAAAAACGTTTACCGGAAAACTCGACACCATACACATCAACGATTGTGTTTTTGGTGAAAAAAGATAACCCTAAAGGCATTAAAGATTGGGATGATCTTATTAAAAAGGATGTATCCGTCATAACACCAAATCCGAAGACAAGCGGAGGGGCAAGGTGGAATTACCTGGCTGCCTGGGCTTATGCGGAGAAGAATTTCGATAATGACGAAACAAAAGTGAAGGATTTCATGAAAAAACTTTATCAGAATGTTGAAGTCCTGGATTCAGGGGCCCGCGGTGCAACCACCACTTTTGTAGAAAGGGGAATTGGTGACGTACTTATCGCTTGGGAGAATGAAGCCTATTTAACACTGGAAGAATTCGGTGATGACAAATATGAAATTGTCAATCCTTCAATCAGTATATTAGCAGAGCCACCGGTAGCTGTTGTCGATGAAGTGGTTGAGAAAAAAGGAACAAAAGAAGTGGCTGAAGCTTACCTGGAATACCTATATACGGATGTCGGTCAGGAAATTGCCGCGAAAAACTTCTATCGTCCAAGGGATGAGAAGGTTCTCGCTAAATACGAAGACCAATTTGCAAAAATCGATATGGTGACTGTTGAAGATACGTTTGGCGGTTGGAAAAAGGCCCAGGAAACACATTTTAATGATGGCGGTACATTTGACGAGATTTATCAACAGTAATAAGCATGAAGGAGAAGATGGCTTTATCACCTTCTCCTTCATAAATCGGAAAAAGAGCTGAGGCGAAGCTATGAATATAGTGACAGAAGGTAAACAGACGAAAAAGAGGACCATACCCGGTTTTGGATTGACGATGGGTTTTACGTTGCTGTATCTCTCGATCATCGTCTTGATCCCGTTATCCATGGTTTTTCTAAACACATTTTCAATGGGGCTTCAGGACTTTTGGGCGACCATAACTGAGCCGAGGGTAGTTGCTTCGTATAAATTGAGTTTCATGACAGCGTTAACTGCGGCCTTTGTGAACGCAGTTTTTGGCGTGCTAATTGCCTGGGTGCTTACTCGTTATGAGTTTCCCGGCAAACGGATCATCGATGGACTGGTGGATTTGCCTTTTGCCCTCCCGACTGCCGTGGCAGGGATTACTTTGACCACCTTGTACTCACCGAACGGATGGATCGGACAATTTTTCGACTTTAAAATCGCTTTCACTCCTGCCGGGATCATCATCGCCCTAATATTTATCGGTCTTCCATTCGTGGTGCGGATGGTTCAACCGGTGCTTGAAAATATTGAAAAAGGGATGGAAGAAGCGTCTGCTTCTTTAGGGGCGAATCGAATGCAGACATTCATTAAAATTATCTTCCCGGAATTGATTCCAGCGATATTGACGGGTTTTGCACTTTCGTTTGCGAGGGCACTTGGAGAGTATGGGTCCGTTGTCTTCATTGCCGGAAATATGCCGTTTAAAACGGAGATTTCCCCTCTGATCATTATGACAAAGCTTGAACAATATGATTATGAAGGGGCAACAGCTGTTGCGGCCGTCATGCTCATTATTACATTTATAATTTTGTTTACCATCAATATCTTGCAATGGTGGACCGGCAAAAGATATACAGGGAAGTAGGAGGGGATATGATGGAACATGGTAATTCAGTGGTTGCTAAAACGAAGCACCCAGTCAGTATTACGAGAAACGCAACAAAAGAGCCTAAATCCATACAATGGGTCCTTATCTCCATTGTTTTGCTATTTTTGACTTTGTTTTTAGTTGTCCCATTAATCGCAATCTTTGTAAAAGCTTTTGAAAAAGGTGCAGAAGCTTATTTTGCGGCCATTGCACATCCTGATTCCTTGGCTGCGATTAAGTTAACATTGATCGTTGTCCTCATTACCTTGCCACTTAATGCCATATTCGGGGTTGTGGCTGCGTGGACCATAACAAAATATGATTTCAAGGGAAAAAACTTCTTAATAACACTGATAGATTTGCCTTTTTCCGTTTCACCCGTCATTGCTGGGTTGATTTTTGTCCTTCTATTTGGCTTACATGGAACATTAGGTCCACTGCTGCAATCCTTTGACATTAAAGTGATTTTTTCAATACCTGGGATTGTCATCGCCTCCATTTTCATTACCTTCCCATTCATTGCACGCGAATTGATCCCGCTCATGCAAAGTCAGGGGACGTCTGAAGAAGAGGCTTCACTCACGCTGGGTGCTGGAGGGTTTAAGACATTTTGGTATGTGACGCTTCCCAATATAAAGTGGGGACTTCTATATGGAGTCATCCTTTGTAATGCAAGGACAATCGGGGAGTTTGGGGCTGTATCGGTCGTATCGGGTCATATAAGGGGCATGACCAATACGATGCCGCTTCATATTGAAATCTTATACAATGAATATCAATTTTCGGCTGCTTTTGCCGTTGCATCCCTAATGTCCATCTTTGCAATCATGACCTTGATCATTAAAAGTTTCATAGAATGGAAAACGGACTTTAAATCAACCAAAGCGAGTTAGGAGGAATGAAATGAGTATCATCATTGAAAATGTTACAAAATATTACGGGTCCTATCAAGCACTCCAAAACATCAATTTGGAAATAAAGAGCGGTGAACTCGTAGCCCTCCTTGGCCCTTCCGGATCGGGAAAAACGTCATTACTGCGTATCATCGCTGGTCTTGAACAAGCAGAGAACGGAAAGATCCTCTTCAATGAAGAGAATTATACGCATAAACATGTAAAAGATCGAAATGTGGGTTTCGTCTTTCAACATTACGCCCTTTTTCGTAATATGACGATTTTTGATAACATCGCCTATGGATTAAAGGTCCGCCCAAGAAAAATAAGGCCCAGTAAAAAAGTTATTGAACAAAAAGTTACCGAATTGCTTCAGCTTGTCAAGTTGGAAGGATATAAAGATCGTTATCCATCCCAATTATCAGGCGGCCAGCGGCAGCGTGTCGCATTGGCAAGGGCCCTTGCAGTTGAACCGAATATCCTATTGCTTGATGAACCATTCGGGGCACTGGATGCCAAGGTTCGCAAAGAACTTAGGCGTTGGCTAAGAAGGCTTCATGACGAATTCAATGTTACGAGTGTGTTCGTGACGCATGATCAAGAAGAGGCGATGGATGTTGCCGATCGGGTCGTAATCATGAATGAAGGGAAAATTGAACAGATTGGAACTCCGGAAGAAGTATATGATCACCCTGAAAATCCCTTTGTTTATGATTTTCTCGGCAGTGTCAATCTATTAAAGGGCAACGTCCATAAAGGGAAATTGGTAACTGGGAATGTGGAAATGAACGCCCCGGACATTGAAGATGGAATGGGCACTGGTTATGTAAGGAATCATAACTTTATCATAGAAAGAGAACCATCGGAAAAGGACTCGATTGCATCCATCATTGACCATATCCATACAATTGGCCCCATCGTCCGGATAGAAGTCATTCGTCAGGATACAAACGAACCGCTGGAAATCGAACTGACGAAAGAACAATATTTGAATCTGGGAATAAGCAAGGGGGAAAGGGTATATGTCCGCCCAAAAGAATTGAGAGTTTTTGTCGATTTTATGGCTGGGATTTAAGAATGGGTCGAATATTGACGGAAAAACCGCTAAGAGCGGTTTTTTTAGTTTTTTTAATGATGCTGACAACAGGACCTTCCTGTACGAAAGGTAAATAAGCTGCAATCTGTTGCAAAAGGGCTTCCATGCATTCGGAAATGGTGAGTTTTTACCCGCCAATAGTCTATGGTCACATTGTGCTAAACACTAGATAGAAAGTCTTGCATCAAAATACGAAGGTGGTTATGTAAGATATTGGATGTTTTATCACATGGAAAAGTCGAATTTTTATGGTTAATGTTAAAATTGAAATATAATTGTAATATTGTTATTACGCATTTGACAAAATCTGATGATATACTACGACTTAGATGAAAACATAGTAGAGTATAAGAAATGTATTTAATATTATCTCAACCTTAGAAGCTTACATAAAGAGTAAAAAAAATAGAGAAGAGTTCCCAGCAATTTATTTTGACTAAGTATTTTTCATAGAGAAAAAGAAGTGGGTCGATGGAAATGCAAGGGGAGGAAAGCAGGGGAAATGAGTTTGAAGAAAAAACTTATCGTATTGAACACGACAATTATGCTTGGATTAGGAAGCGCTTTTGCCATACCGTCTGTAAAGGCTGAATCTATCTCGGATATTCAATCGCAACGCACAGGAATACAATCAGATATTTCAGAGGCAGAACAAGTTATTCAGGAATTGAAAAAAGAACAAACGAAAATGAATGCCCAAATTGCCCAAATCGAATCGGCAATGAAAGAAAATGACCAAAAAATCAAAGATACTAAACAAGAAATTGAAGACACCGAAAAAGACATAGATTCTTTAAAGAAAGAAATTAAAACGTTGGAAGAAAGAATCGCAAAACGCGAGGAAGTCTTGAAAGAGCGCGCGCTTTCATTCCAAGAAAGCGGCGGGGACGTTGAGTACCTAGAAGTTGTTTTAGGTTCTAAAAGCTTTGGTGAATTCGTTAATCGTGTTGGAGCGGTAGCCACTATCGTGGAAGCTGACCAACAGATTCTTAGAGAGCAGGAAGCGGATAAAGCTGACTTAGAAAAAAAGCAAGCGACTGTTGAGAAAAAATTGCAAAGCCTAAAGGATATGGAAGTAGAGCTTAAAGGCATGCAATCTCAAATTAAAGATCAAAAAGCTGAAACTGTTAATATGAAGGCTAAGATTGAAGAGAAAGAATCGGAAACAGCGGCCCTAAAACACTCTTTAGAAAATAAAGATGCCGGTTTGGAAGCACAAATTGCGTCCATTCGTGAAAATATCAAAAAAGAGGAAGAACGTAAAGCATCAGAAAAAGCAGAACTTGATCGTGCTGCTGAAGAAGTGAATTCTTCAAATGCTTCTAGTGAAGGATCTTCAAGTTCTTCTAGTAAAGAATCATCAAGTTCTTCTAGTGAAGAATCATCAAGTCCTTCTAAAGCTGAATCGTCAGCATCTGGTTCGTCTAAAGGTGAATCATCATCTAATTCATCTAAAAACAGTTCTGCTGATAAACCTGCAGCAGCTAGCAAGCCTGCAGCCAGTAAAACTGAAACATCAAGCAAGCCGAGCAGTGCAAATACAGGCTCTGCAATTACAGCAGGTTATAAATATATCGGTAACTCCACATATAAATTTGGTGGCGGAAGAACGGCATCCGATATCGCTAACGGTCTTTTCGATTGTTCAGGATTCGTTGCATGGGCTTATAAACAAGCTGGTGTGAACCTTCCAGCAAGTACGGATGCATTGAAAAGTGCAGGACGTCAAGTATCTAGTAGTCAAAAACAACCTGGAGATTTAGTGTTCTTCAATACCTATAAAACTGATGGGCATGTCGGTATTTATGTCGGCGGCGGCAAATTTATCGGTTCCCAAAGTTCAACAGGTGTTGCGATCGCCAATATGGAAAGCGGATATTGGGCAGGTAAATTCAACGGCCGTGTCGTTCGTGTAAACTAATCGTTCTTTAAGTAAGCAGGGGAGAAAATGGCCCCTGCTTATTTTTTTTTTTTTGAAAAAAATCGAAAAAAGTGAAACTTATTTTGAAATTAAACGTAAATACTATAAGATAAAACAAGGATAGGTGATGTGGACTTTCAGTTAATCTGGGAAAAGATATAATGAAACAACATTCCATACTATTAAACGGAGGCAAAAAAACATGATGAAAAAATTTATGGCTGCATTACTTGCAATTACACTAGCATTCTCGCCAGTCGGCACTTATGTATTCCAAGATCATTCGGAGTCAGTCGATGCAAGGGGTTACAAGTCCGGAAAAAGAAGTTTTAACAGCAACAATAATAATAATAATAATAATAATAATTCAAATTTCCAAAATAAAGAAACGAAGAAGTCAGATGCTACTACTGCTAATAAAGCCAAGAGTGGAAATACATTCTCAAAAGGAGGCTTAATGAAAGGAATTATGCTAGGTGGACTGGCAGGTTTACTTTTTGGTAGCCTATTCGCCAATATGGGAGCCCTTGGTTCTATACTTGGTCTATTAATCAACGTGTTAGCGGTCGTTGTATTAATCGTTGTAATCCGTAAAATATTCACATATTTCAAAGATAAGAAGAAGAAAGAGGATACAAACCCATGGAGAGGCTAAGGATCTCCGAACAAGATATCATCAATGCGGTTTGTGTTTACATTGCCCGTAAAAAACAAGTACAACCCAATGAGGTCGAAGTGGAGTTAATGTTTGATGATGATTATGGCTTTTCGGCGGAAGCGTTCGTCGATGGCCGGAAACAAGTGTTAATTACCATCAACTTGATAGAAGCGCTTCGCTTATGGCTGGATGAATATATGAATAAAGATCCATACTCGGGTATTGAACTTGTATTGGATGATGAAGAAGGCATAGTGGCTTTAGTAAGTGAAAGTAATAGATAAGTAAAAAAGGATGCCGTAAACGGCATCCTTTTTTATTTAATAAGGCACAAGTCGATCTGTGCGGAGGAAAAGAATAAAAGAGATAGAAAAATAGTAAAACGAACTAAGCAAAGTCCTAGATTACCAACACTTATTTCAAACTCAGAAATATATATTTTCCATTTGTTGCAAAAAATGGGCCGTGGAAGTAGGATGGATATATGTTCAAGTCAAAGGAGGAGAAAAAGTGAAGGGTTACATTGAAGATATCACTTTTTTAAATGAAAAGGCCATAAAGTTCGGCAATGAAAAAGTGGAAGCGATACTTGCGCCATCTTTAGGAAGCAATCTGCTTTCGTTGAGGTACAAGCATAAGGATATTGAGTTGCTGCGCACTCCAGATAGTGTGGAAGAGTATAAAAAAGCTCCCATTTTATACGGAATGCCAATCCTGTTTCCTCCTAATCGAATTGAAGATGGTCGATTTACATATAAGGGGACTGTGTATAAGTTTCCAATCAATGAAATGAAAAAATCCAATCATATTCATGGTTTTTTGCATGACAAGCCGTGGCAAGTCTGCAAAAAGGAAGTGAATGGGAAAGCAATCGTCATTAATACTGAATTTTCAAGCAGCGATTTTGATCTAAAAGGTAGCTTTCCACAAGATATCAACGTGAATATGTCTTTCTCTTTAAAGGCAGAAACATTGGAAATACAATTGGAAATCACCAACAAGGGCATTGAACCCTTTCCGTGGGGAGCAGGTTATCATACTGTATTCAATTTTCCATTTGGACCTAGGAGTAAATTGGAGGATTGCAGTATATCTCTTCCCGTCAATAAACATTGGGAATTGAATGAAAGGTCATTGCCTACTGGTGCAATTCATGAAACGGCCAATACAATGGAAATCCAAAACGGTATTAGCTTGGATGGCCGGCTATTTGATGACCTATTTGGCTATGATGAGGAAAGAGCGCTGGAAAACGAGTGCATACTCACTGACCAAGAGGCTGGCATACAGGTCATCTATCATGGCGATCAACACTTTAAGTTTTGGGTATTGTTCAACCAGGAGGGGTTCGTCTGTCCTGAACCATATACATGGGTAACGAATGCTCCTAATTTGGATTTGTCTGCAGAAATGACTGGATTGAGGGAATTATGCTCAGGGGAAACGGTTCAGCTGAAAACTAGATTGATTATGAAAGATATATAAAAAAACACCTTGGCACTTATGGATGCCAAGGTGTTTAAGGTTATGCTTTTTTTCTCATCCATAGTGGGTATAGGACGATTCCGAATACATATAAGGCTATGCCAAGTATGAATGTATTCATATCAGCTGTACCTGTCTTGATAACCCAGATCGAGTAAATTAACGCCAGGATGGTGATAATGCCATCACGTACCCTTGAGCCTTTCATGATGTCATAGGTTTCCCCAGTCATGACTAGTTTCAATTGATACAGAACCGAAGCAAGATACGGAATCAAATAAGCGAGTGTAGCGACGATCATCGAGAATTTATAAGCTTCCAGAACCGTACCCGAAATAGTGGAGAATAAGAATATCTGTGTCATGATATTTGTTATTGTCATAGAACGGACGGGTGTGCCATTTTTATTCGCTTTCGCAAAATAGGCCGGAAACAGGTCCGATTTCGCTGCCTGGTAAGGAACCTCTGATGCAACGACAATCCATCCGATTGTAGATCCCAATAAGGAAATGACGGCAAGAGCAGCCATTAAATACGTACCGCTTGAACCAACTACAGCTTGCAGTGCGTCAACAAGCGGTTTTTGTGATATTTTCAAATCGTCTTGTGATATGGCACCCATCGTCAATAAAGTAATGGCGATATAAATGGCAACAGCGATAAGTAAACCAAGAATCGTCGCTTTCTTTACATCATTTTGTGACTTGGCTCGGTTTGAAAGCATGACGGCAGCTTCAATACCGATGAAGGCCCATAATGTTGAAATTGCAGCAGCATTCACTTGATCGCCTAAAGAGATTGCAGATCCCGCCTTATCATAAAATTCAGCTCCGTTCCCTAGATTGGAAGTATCGAAGATGAATATCGTGATAATGATGAAAAATAAGAATCCAAGCACTTTGGTAACCGTAGCAAAAAGATTCATTTTCCCAGCACTGTTAAAACTTCTCACCAAGATTGCCTGAATCCCCCAAAGGGCAATGGAACATACCGCAAACGTTAATGCTTTACCTAGTTCAAGGTGAAACGAACCGACTGTATAAATCACTTTCGCACTATGCATCACCGGGAAAAACGTTGATAGGTAACCAGCAAATGAAATGATGACAGAAGCTGTCGCAGCCCAATTCGCAGCCCAATAGCCCCAAGCCATGCTATATCCTGAAACCCTTCCTTTAGCAGGGGATTTAAATAATGATTGAGCATAACTTTGCGGTCCAGCTTTCAAATCCGGTTTCCGGATTGCCAGGTTACCAAACACCAAAGCTATTAGAAAGACTCCCAGTCCAGTTACAATCCATGCCAACGTGGCCCCTAATGGACTGGATACCTGTGCTAATTGAGCAGGGAGCATGAAAATTCCGCCGCCGACCATATTCCCAATAACGAATGTGGTCAAAATCAATAAACCCCATTTTTTATTTACCATTTATATCGAACCTTTCTTAAATACAGTGTGTGTGTTTATACCGACAACTTATACTAAAATAGTATATCTCAAATAGTTTAGTTTGGTAAAGTGGTAAATAAGTAAAATGTAAAACGCAGACTAATCAGAAAATTCTAATTCGTATTGACAAAACAAGGGAATTGGATTATATTAGTAAATACCAAGTTAGTTGGTAAGAATAATGTGGTTTTCGCTTTGAATCGTATTTTTCTATAACGTATGAAACTCACGAATATTGCCGATTAGTCAACTAAAGGCACCCTTACATCTACTTCTGTTAGATGGCGGGTGCCTTTTATTTTTTATAGTGAGGGGAGGGGAATGTGGAGTTCCTATTAACTGGTTATTCTTATGGAAAGTAATGATGAGGATATGATAGGTAAACCAAGTTCCTCAAGAAAACATGGAAAGCGGGAAGCGTACGTGTGCTTTTCGTGCGAACGCTTTAAACATTGGGCATGAAACGAAGCTTTATTACCAGTAGTGAAGGGGAGATATTATGGAAAAGAAAGAAGAATTGAAAATCAGGCATATCATTTCAAGCTTGGAAGATCTGCAATATGGATCCGTGATAATAACCATACATGATGGTGAAATCACACAGGTGGATACAACCGAGAAGAAGCGATTTCCATTAGTGAAGGGCAGGGCAGTTAAATCTAGATGAATAATAGTTATTCACGGGGCTTTCGATAAGAAGGCTCTTTTTTTATACAAAAAATTATTCATTTGGAATTTAGAAGAAGATTGTACTGCTTTTAACATGGTAGAATAAGTTAGGGAATAAGGGAGTTCTTTATAGGGGTTTAAATGATATCTAAGGGAGGAACAGGGAATAGATGACCTTACAAACTATAGAACATGATATCTTGGCATTAATTGAAACATTTAATGGGAAAATCGCATATAAAATTGAAAATGGCCTTGGGGATACGATTGGATATCACGAGAAAGAATCCTTTCAATCAGCGAGTCTTATCAAAATACCGATGATCATCGAAGGTTATCGTCAAAGTGAACAAAAGAAAATCTATTTGAATCAACCAGTGACCATCCCGCCTAATGAAGTGACAGGAGGATCTGGAGTCCTGCATGTCTTATCTAATAAGGTATTTTTAACCGTAGAGGATTTATTGACATTGATGATAACTGTTTCTGACAATACATCCACGAATATGATGATGAACCTGCTGGGATTTGAGGAAATTAATCAATGCATCAAGGAACTTGGTTTAAAAAATACTGTCCTTGAACGAAAAATGCAGGATTTTAAGGCATTAAAAGAAGGGCGCGACAATACCATATCGGCGGAAGATACGATTACCTGCTTGAAAGCGATACATACAGGAAACTTTTTATCGAAAGAAAGCCAGGAAAAAATATTGCGTGTATTTGACAATCAGCAATTAAGGGATAAACTTCCATCACTGATGGGCAAAGGGGTCAAGGTCGCAAGCAAAACGGGCGGAATTCGTGGAGTTGCCCATGATTGTGCAATCATTCGTTCAGAAACACAAACGGTTTATGCTGCAGTTCTTACCGAAGATATGAAATCAGAGGATGAAAGCCGTCAAGTAATCAGTAAAATTGGAAAATTGATATATGATGATATGGTCGCAGAATAAACTGTCAGTTTGAATATTTTTGGAAGAGCGGGAATTCTTTCAGGATTTCACGCTCTTCGATCTTGGCTATAGAGGGGTCAGTGGGAAAGAATGTTAAATGAAAGGAAAATGAAGCGGGGAAAAACCTTGAAAAGCGCGATGAAATTAGGTGTAATGAGTGTTGTTATATTACTTGGGTATTTTGGTTTTTTACACATGAAAATTCAAGAAAGCACTCACCAGCAAATTCCGGAAAATGCCGATTACCTCATTATTCTTGGAGCAAGGGTCAAAGGTTCGATTCCATCATTATCCTTACAATACCGGATTGATAAAGCTGCAGAATATTTAACGGCCAATAAACATACAGTGGCCATTGTATCTGGTGGCAAAGGACCGGGGGAAGATATTTCGGAAGCGAAAGCAATGCAACAGGGGCTAATCGCCCAGGGAATTGAAGAAGCGCGCATCATGTTGGAAGACAAATCTACAACAACACACGAAAATATTGTTTTCTCAAAAGAACTCGTTCCTGATACAGCAGCTTCAGGATTGATCGTAAGCAATGACTTTCATATCTACCGGGCAGTTGAAATAGCAAGAAAAGAAGGCTTGAACATGAAGGGAATGCCGGCAAGAACACCAAAAGTGTCACTGTTGAAATCATATACCCGTGAATATCTTGCAATTACCAAATACTATTTGACAGAGTTGATTGGGAGGTAACATCCATTGGCTAAAGAGGGGAGGGTGCTTTCTTTATTCAACTTCCACGACAACATTAGGAACTTCCCAAAAATCTTTCTCTTGATATAGCTCCTTAAGTGTCTTAAAAACGGGAAAACCCGTATAGGAAATCTCGACTTGTTCATCAGCATCCACTTCTTCCACATCTATATCATCAACAAAACCAAGTTGATCATTGCTTTCCATTAAATAATATCCGAGTGCCTCATACCCGCTATAGGCTACAATAACCTTACTATCAAAACCGCTATTGGATACCTTGTAATATTTCATTGATTGACCTCCTTGTTGATCATTCTTGGTATTGTTCCTTATTACTCTGATATACCCATTAATTAATATCTGAATCATTAAATGGGATAAATAAAGAAAATGGGAGGCGAAAAGAATGTGAAGCTTTAAAATATCACTGAATAATTTGCTATCTTCATCAATTCATGTTATTCTAATAAAGAATTGTTTTTGATTGTGGAAGAGGATACTGATTATTTTCCAAATGATTAAAAATAGTAATACAATGTGTGTTATGCACTAGGAGGCAACAACAATGGAACAAGGTACAGTTAAATGGTTTAATGCAGAAAAAGGTTTTGGATTTATCGAACGTGAAAACGGAGACGACGTATTCGTACATTTCTCAGCTATCCAAAGCGAAGGCTTCAAATCTTTAGACGAAGGTCAAAAAGTAACTTTCGACGTTGAGCAAGGTGCTCGTGGAGCTCAAGCTGCTAACGTTCAAAAAGCTTAATTTTTAAATTAAATCGTAACCGATATGAACAGACTTCCTCAAAGGGAGTCTGTTTTTTATTGTGCTAAAAAATAAATAAAAGCGAAAAAAATCCCACTCTGAAATGAGTAGGGTTTTAGTGACTTGTCATCAAGCTTTTTTTAATTCTTCTTCAAAGAAAAAAGTAGTTGGATGTTCTTTAACAGTGTAAGAATATCTCTTCATGTTTTTTACATATGCCCATTTATTAATGGTTACTGATTCATTAGTATCCTGAATAGTTACTGTTTCACCAGTATTATACTTATTGCTTCTCAATTTAGCCACCCTCTTTACTAATAGTATAACATATTTGCGAATGAAAGATGTGTTCAAGATATTCCAATGATATTAGGTTTAAAAAATCAGGCTATGTATACGGAACTAGCCCAATTATTTTGGACTGGACAAAAGCTAAAAGCTAAAAGCCTGATGGTGATTGATTAACGATGCAAAAAAAAACAGCCACATGTTCCTAAGTAATACAGGAATCACGTGGCTATGAATTAGAAGGTTTTCAAGAATATCAGTTAATTAAAACGCCCAATCCCCATTACGGAAAACAGGTTCTGAAGAGCCGTCCTGTTTGATGCCGTCGATGTTCATTTTCTCAGATCCAATCATGAAATCGACATGTGTAAGGCTTTCATTCAGTCCATTTTCTGCAAGCTCTTCTGGACTCATGTTTTTTCCGCCTTCAATACAGAAAGCATAGGAGCTGCCGATAGCGAGATGGTTTGATGCATTTTCATCGAAAAGTGTGTTGAAGAATAAAACATTCGATTGGGAAATCGGTGAGTTGAATGGAACAAGTGCCACTTCACCAAGGTAGTGTGAACCTTCATCCGTTTCAACCAATTGTTTTAGGATTTCTTCCCCTTCTTCCGCTTTTACTTCAATGATCCGTCCTTCCTTAAAGGTCACGGAAAAATTATTAATGATGTTGCCGCCGTAACTAAGGGGTTTCGTACTGGAAACAGTACCGTTAACACCTGTTTTCAATGGAACCGTAAACACTTCTTCGGTAGGCATGTTAGCCATGAATTCATGACCCTGTACGTTGACGCTTCCTGCTCCGACCCAAAGGTGTTTGTCGGGTAACTCGATTGTCAGGTCGGTTCCAGGAGCCGTGTAATGCAATTTTTGGTAATGCTTGTCATTTAAATAATCAACCTTTTCATGCAGGGTATCATCGTGTTTTTTCCAGGCCTCCACAGGATCCTTCACATCAACACGAACTGCTTTGAAAATGGCTTCCCATAGCAGATCAACGCGTTTTCCTTCTGCCTCTTCAGGGAATACTTTATCAGCCCAAGCTATTGAAGGGACGGCAACGATGGACCAGCTTACTTTATCGGATTGCATATACTGACGCCACTTCTTCAGTGCAGTCCCGGATGCTTTTTGGAAGTTGGCAATCCTTTCTGGCTTTACACCTTTTAATAAGTCAGGGCTGGAGGAGATTACGGATAGATAGGCAGCTCCGTTTTCTGCAAGTTCAATCGTTTCTCCCGCTCGCCACTTTGGATACTCGTGGAACACCTCATCCGGTGCCAGTTCATATTTGGTACGTGAAACGATATCGTCATTCCAATTAACAATGACATTACGTGCACCGTTCTCATAAGCCTTTTTTACAATGAGACGCACTAGGTCAGCACCCTCTAATGTTGTGTTCACGACCAGGGTTTGATCTTGTTGGATGTTTACGCCGACTTTTACGGCAAGTTCTGCATATTTTTCTAAATTCGTTTGAAAATCACTCATCATTTCAAAACTCCTTTTCCATTTACTACATTTATAATTGTACTTAATTGTCATATAAAAAAGAAACTTTTTACATCGTTTGTGAAAACTTATAGTCATTAGACAAAGGAGTTCATCATAACCGGCAAGGAGATGAATCAGTTAAGGTTCATTCACTTTAGCACAAACCCCGGCATCATTACCGTATGAACACATAACCTCCCGAGCCAGCTCAAGCAGCAGCCGGTTTGTCTATCTTGCATTCTACCAAAATTATAGAAGGAAAGACTATTGAAAAGGTTTGAATAGTCGAATAATTTAATTATTTGGGACAGTGAACAATGGACTGAAAGAAAGAGGGCCTCTTTGAGACCCTCTTTCTTAATAGTCAAAAAATCACTTACCCAAATTAATCCAGACACTTTTCACTTCAGAATAGTTGTCCAGTGCATAAGATCCCATTTCACGTCCGATTCCGGATTGTTTGTAACCGCCGAACGGGGAAGCTGCGTCGAACGCGTTATAACAGTTCACCCATACAGTACCGGCACGGAGTTTTCCTGCAACATAATGGGCATTGGCTATATCGCTAGTCCATAAGCCAGCAGCCAATCCATATTCACTGGCATTGGCACGGTTAATGACATCATCTAAATCCTCGAATGGCATTGCCGCTATGACCGGCCCGAAAATCTCTTCTTTGGCTATCGTCATATCCTCATCGACACCAGCAAATATAGTAGGAGAAACAAAGTAGCCTTGTTCAGCCGGTTTATTTCCGCCGACAAGAACTTCCGCACCCTCTTTTTTCCCTTTTTCAATATAGCCCATTACCCGATTTTGCTGCTCCTCGGAAACAAGCGGGCCAATTTGTGTACTTGGATCTAAACCTACCCCTTGTTTTATGTTTTTTGCATGGCTTGCCATATCGGCAACTACATTATCATAATGTTTCTTTTGGATATAAACCCTGGAACCGGCACAGCATACCTGCCCTTGGTTAAACATGACCCCATTCAAAGCTCCAGGTATGGCTTTTGAGAAATCCGCATCAGGCAGGATGATGTTTGGCGATTTCCCTCCAAGTTCCAATGTGACCCGTTTCAATGAATATGAAGCGGAGCGCATGATCAATTTTCCAACTTCGGTCGAACCGGTAAATGCAATTTTATTTACTTGCGGATGGTCGACAAGTGCTTGTCCAGCGGTTTCACCAAAACCGGGAACGATATTGACGACCCCATCAGGGAAACCGGCTTCAGACAATAATTCAGCCAGATAAAGCGCGGAAAGCGGAGTTTGTTCAGCAGGCTTTAATACAACCGTACAACCTGTAGCAAGTGCCGCTCCCAGTTTCCACATCGCCATAAGAAGCGGAAAGTTCCATGGGATGATTTGGCCGACAACACCAACAGCCTCGTGTTTTGTGTAGTTAAAATAATTTCCGCTTACTGGAATGGTCTGTCCAACAATCTTGGTGGACCAACCAGCAAAATATCTCATATGTTCTATAGCTAAAGGAATGTCGGCATTGGTAGTTTCACTGATTGGTTTACCATTATCCAACGTTTCCAATTGAGCAAGTTCAGTTTTATTTTCTTCCATTAAATCAGCAAGTTTATACATTAGCCTACTGCGTGAAGCTGCGCTCATTCTTGACCATGGCCCTTCATCGAATGCTTTGCGTGCAGCCTTGACGGCTAAGTCGATATCCTCTTTATCAGCTTCATAAACATCGGCAAGTTTTTGTCCTGTAGCAGGATTAGGTGTGGAGAAGGTTTTTTTTGAAGCACTTTCTACAAACTGACCATTAATATAGAGCTTTTTTGGTCCTGTTAAAAATTTTTGCAGCTTTCCACTTACTTCTAACGTTAGATTTGTCATAATTACCCTCCTGAATAAAATGATTATCTTGGGCAGAACATGATGACTTATTGTTAACGCTATGATTTATGCCAATTTTTATGATAAATGAAAAAAAGGGAATATTCAATCTATATCATTCGACAGAATATTCAAGATTTCATCATCATAATAAGAAAAGAAGTATTATTTTGTCATGACATGTGTAAATACTATAGCGAAAATGAAAGTTAATAGTTAAAATGAATAAGGATAAAATAACAAGAAGGTCTAAAGTTCTTCAGGAGGAATATATGGGAAATGATGCGAAAATGATATCGCAACGTAAGTTACTAGGTGTTGCGGGTCTTGGATGGATGTTCGATGCACTTGATGTCGGTATGCTTTCTTTCATTATTGTTGCTTTGAAACAGGAATGGAACTTAACCAGTGAGCAGGTTGGCTGGATTGGGAGCATAAATTCTATCGGAATGGCTGTTGGAGCCGTATTCTTTGGTGCGATGGCCGACAGGGTCGGACGGAAGAATGTCTTTATCATTACATTATTAATGTTTTCAATCGCAAGTGGCCTGTCTGCAGCAGTCAGTACACTCAGCTTGTTCTTGATATTGCGATTTTTGATTGGAATGGGACTTGGAGGAGAACTTCCGGTTGCCTCGACATTGGTCTCTGAAAGTGTTGAAGCAAGTAAAAGGGGAAGGGTTGTCGTCCTTCTTGAAAGTTTTTGGGCGGTTGGCTGGATATTGGCAGCACTCATATCCTACTTCATCATTCCGGCTTATGGTTGGCGTGTTGCATTGTTATTGAGCGCAGTTCCAGCTTTATATGCGCTGTATCTGCGCTTGAAACTGCCGGATTCACCGAAGTATACGGAACTAGAAAAAAAGCAGAGACCGTCTGTATTAAGCAATATGAAAAGTGTCTGGAAAAAGGAATACTCCCGTCAGACACTTGTATTATGGATTCTATGGTTTTGCGTGGTCTTTTCTTATTATGGGATGTTTTTATGGCTGCCAAGTGTGATGGTCTTAAAAGGCTTCAGCATGATTCAAAGCTTTGAATATGTTTTGATCATGACGCTTGCACAGCTTCCGGGCTATTTTTCAGCTGCATGGCTGATAGAGAAGATGGGACGTAAATTCGTTTTGATCACATACTTAATTGGAACGGCCGTCAGTGCCTTTTTCTTTGGATCGTCAGAGGGGCTGGCACTGCTGATAGTTTCCGGGATGTTCCTATCTTTCTTCAACCTAGGGGCATGGGGTGCACTTTATGCATATACACCTGAGCAGTATCCAACAGCAGTTCGTGGTACAGGTGCTGGGTTAGCTGCAGGGATCGGAAGGATTGGCGGTGTCCTGGGACCGTTGCTTGTAGGGTATTTAGTTGCGGCAGACACACCGATTTCATCGATTTTCACCATTTTTACAATCGCTATTCTAGTGGGTGCCATTGCCGTAGCTTTTGGGAAGGAAACAAAGAATACCGTTTTGACATAAACAAAAGGAAGGGGACTTTAATCAGTCCCCTCTTTTCATTAATTAAAGTCTTTTATGATTTTTAAAAGGGATTCGGAGGCTCTCTTCGGACTATCTGCATTCATGATGGCCGATACGACTGCGGTACCGGATAACCCGCTATCAGAAAGAGTGGAAATGTTATCTGCAGTGATACCCCCGATGGCTACGGAGGGAATGGATACAGTGCGGCAAATTTCCTCCAGATCCCCAATGGCCATTAGGGTTGCATCTTGTTTGGTCTTTGTAGGGAAAACGGAACCGACTCCGATATAGTCTGCTCCATTTCGTTCGGCTTCGAGAGCTTCTTCAAGAGTGGAGACAGATACACCGACAATCATATCTTCAGGAACCATTTGTTTGACGACAGTCAATGGAAGGTCATCTTGCCCAATATGAATTCCGTCCGCTGCAACCGCAAGTGCTATATCCACTCGGTCGTTGATGATAAGGGGAATGGACAGCTCGTTCAATAACTGTTTTAATACAGAAGCTTTTTTATAAAAGGAAAGGGAGGAATTGTTTTTCTCTCTAAGTTGTACGATCGAGACTCCTCCTGAAACCGATTCTGCAATGATTTTGGTCAATTCTTCTAATGCTAGGGATTCTTCCGTAACTAAATATAGGCTTAAATCAATTTGGGACTTCTTCATTTATTTTCACCTCATGCATCCAGATTTCCTTATCCATTCTTGATATTGCATCGATTAATCGCACACGAAACGTTCCTGTTCCTTCATCTTTTTGAAGGTTTGCAGCAGCTAGTTCCCCTGAAATGCTCATGGTAGAAATACCGGCAATTGCCGCAGAATAGAAATCGTCGGTGACTCCGGAAAAAGTGCCGATAAGAGCGGTGGACATGCAGCCGGTACCTGTAACATTAGTTAAAAGGAGGTTCCCATTGTCGATGATGGAAGTATGTTTTCCGTCGCTGACCGCATCCTTAGCTCCGCTGACCACGACGATACTATTCAATTTATTTGCTGCTCGTGCAGCCAGCTCTGCATTGCTAATCGCTAGTTCCTCCGAATCCACCCCGCGTGTAACATTATCCCCACCCATCAATGATAGGATCTCACTCGCATTCCCGCGAATGATTTGGAAAGTAACCTTACTAAGGAGCTCTTTGACCTGCTCTGTACGATAGGGGGTGGCACCAACTCCCACCGGGTCCAAAATGACCGGGATATCCAGGGTATTTGCCGTCTTTCCGGCTATCACCATTGCTTCAAAGGCTTTATCATCGATCGTACCGAAATTTAAGACCAATGCATCTGCTAATTTGACCATATCCGCCACTTCTCTTGGGCTCGAAGTCATTACTGGTGAACCACCGATGGCAAGGGTGGCATTTGCACAGTCGTTGACCGTAACAAAGTTGGTGATTTGGTGAATGAGTGGTTTTCT
Organism: Bacillus sp. ISL-4; assembly: GCF_018613275.1. Taxonomy (NCBI): domain Bacteria; kingdom Bacillati; phylum Bacillota; class Bacilli; order Caryophanales; family Bacillaceae; genus Bacillus; species Bacillus sp. ISL-4. The sequence continues at coordinate 382,458 of NZ_JAGGQN010000012.1, read as the reverse complement.
TTCTTTTACCTTCACGAATAAATCGGCGGCAGAAACCTTCATATTAATTCACTCCGTTCTTTTTTTGAAAATGAATGAAAATGATGGACAGGTCCATGACCTTTACCGATTGAAAAGCTATTGCGTATCGCTTCAGAAATATAGGTCTTGGCCTGTTCGATCGACTCTTGCAATGGCAGCCCATTTGCCAGGTTTGATGTAATGGCGGATGATAGGGTACAGCCCGTGCCATGAGTGTTTTTTGTATGAATACGCTCTCCCTTGATCCATTGGAATTCAGTCCCATCATAAAAAAGATCATTTGGATTTCCTGCTGCATGGCCACCTTTAAGTAAAACGGCTTTGGGACCCATTTCTTGTATTGAAATGCATGCTTTGTAGAAATCTTGTTCCGTTCGAATCGACAAGCCAGTAAGTACTTCCGCTTCCGGTGCATTTGGGGTTACAAGTGTTGCAAGCGGAAGCAAATCCATTTTTAAGGCAGAGACAGCCTTTTCGTCGAGCAAATGGTGGCCGCTTTTGGAAATCATGACAGGGTCAAGGATAACGATGGCCGGCATGAAGGTTTTAAGGGACGCAGCGACTGTTTCCGCGATTTCCTTTGATCCAAGCATGCCTATTTTTACTGCATCGACAGGAATATCTTCAAAGATAGCTGCAATTTGATCTGATATGATTGCTGTTTCAATTGGCTGTACTGAACGGACTTCCATTGTATTTTGTGCGGTTACGGCTGTGATGGCAGACATTCCAAAGACACCATGTGCAGAAAATGTTTTTAAATCCGCCTGTATTCCAGCGCCGCCCCCTGAATCAGAGCCTGCGATGGTTAATGCTGTTTTCATAAAAAAACCCCTTCATATAATTATTTTTTAGAAGTATTTTAAGTAATATGAAAGCTAAAATCGCACCAGCGAATGAACTGAGCATAAAAGCCGGTAAAAAACCAAAAAGAGCAGCTTTTTCTCCCAATAGGAGGAGGGCAAGTGGATAACAGGCTAGGGAACCGAGAATGCCGGTCCCAATCACTTCCCCTAAACAGGCGAATTTTAAGCTTTGTGTTTTTCGATAAAGGATGGCAGCCAAAAGTGCACCGATCATGCTCCCGGGAAAGGCGAAAATTGAACCGGTACCAGACATGTTTCTAATGATGGAAACTAAAAAAGCTTGTGTCACTGCATAAGCTGGCCCCAATAGAACGGCCGTCAGGACATTTGCCAGATGCTGAATAGGAAAGACCTTTGCAAATCCTGCAGGAATGAAAATAAATGAACTGGTCAGAGTCGTAATAGCCGTGATCATGGCAGTCAACGTCAGTTTCTTGATAGGATTCATCATCATGTCAACGACCTACAGCGGCCAATCCTGCTCATTATGAACCATATCCCAGAATAAATATTCATATCGGGAAGTAACCAAAAAGTGTTTTTCTAATCTAAGAAGTTCCGTTTCTGGCATGCCTTCCGTCAATTCTTCCAACAAAGCGATCAGCCATTTGTGTGCTTCCCCGAATTCAGGAGATGAATAGGACCTTATCCAATCTGCGTAGCGATTGTTTTCCAATGCTGCTCCATTTTGTTCTTTTAATAGCAAACCGATTTCATAATAATCCCAAGCGCAGGGCAGGAGACAGGCGATCAAGTCTGCCAAAGTCCCATGCTGAGCTGCATTTAGCATGTAGCCTGTATAAGCTAGAGTCGTTGGAGTAGGTTCTGTATCTTCCAATTCCTTGGAGGTAATCCCGAATTCGGAAGCATAATGCCGATGAATATCCATTTCCACTTGAAGGGTTTCATTTAAAATACTCGCAAACTTTGCCATGGTTTCGATGTTATGAGCTTTGATGACACCTAAAGCAAAGAGCTTGGAATAATCCATGAGATAGATATAGTCCTGCTTCAGGTAATAGGCAAATTTCTTTTCAGGAAGCGTACCATTTCCAATTGCCTGGACAAAGGGATGTGAATGGTTCCTTTTCCAAATCTCTTTTGACCGTGCATGTAGTCTATCACTGAATGTTTCTAATTTAGTATTCTCCATTGTTCATCCTCCTTTAGAATGGATCCCCTTGTTAATGAAAAAACCCGTTCCTGAATACGGAACGGGGTAGATGGATATAGTCTGTAAATGGACGATATCATCCACTTCCCTCCGCCGGTATGAGCCGGTTCAGGTTCAAAGGGTCCGGAACTAATTCCATCTCAGTCTTAAAAAAGACTCCCCTAGTGGTGTGAATTGTATGTAATTACTGACATCATATCAGAAAGACAAGAAAATGCAACCCGCATTTGAAAGAGGGAGCATTTTATGTCCAGGAAAAAAGGAAGAACCAGGTAATTGACTTTTGATGGTTATTAGGATAAAATCATGTCTACATCATTTATATATCGATTTCTTATCCAGAGAGGTGGAGGGACTTGGCCCAACGAAACCTCGGCAGCGGACCCGTTTTGGGAACTGTGCTAAATCCAACAAGCATATGCTTGGAAGATAAGAAGAGCCGTACGGATACTGTCAGCCTCTTCTTGAATTAGAAGGGGCTTTTATTTTTGTGAAATAACGTTTAGTGACATAATAGAAAAGGTATATATAATTTGGTGAAAATCAAACAAGTTGATAAAGTTTAGCTAACTAGAAGCAGGCTCTAGGATGACTAGGAAAGGAGCCATTTACATGGCAGAATTATTTAAGAGGATTGAACAGAGGAAGGCAAAGCTTATTGAAGAGTTATTGGCCAATGGAGTATACAAAACCTCTGATGAAAGGCACCTTTATGATGCCCCATTAAAAGTACTTGAAGATGAATATAAGATTGTTATAAATAGACCAAATACCGAGTCACCTTCTGAATGGATGACATAGTAAACGATGGACTGTATTTTGGGTTCTTGGATAAGGGATATGATGTAAGCATTCGCAGTCAACACTAGTGGATGCTTTTTTTGCGTTTGATAGAAAATGACACAAAATATACATAATTATCGAATTAAATAGTTATTTTGTCACATTTAACCTTTAAAATAACACATTTAATTTCTAAAAAATAGTTGATTTTAACTAGTAGTTTAATTATGATGAAAGTGTAAAAATATTGAATAAATAGGAGGTGACTATATAATGCCTTGCCGTATGGTAACGATAGAAAAAGTAGAAGAGAAGAGAAAAGAAATGATCAACTTGGCAGCAATTTACGGCTTATCAAGTCTGCTAACTGTTCAAGCCAGTCAAGAATTGGATACGCTATTAAATGCGTTAACAAGTAAAAGAGATTCTGAACATTTTCCCCTCCAGAAAGCATATAGGTATTTTTAAATTAGCCAATTCGACCTCGATTAATACGAAAAAGCTACTGCTCAAGGCAATAGCTCTAAAGAAAATAATATTAAATATCGACACGTTTACCAAGAATGATCAAATCCCGCTCAATGCCATCCAGCTCCGCAACTTGAGGTAAATGTGCCCATTCTTCAAACCCGAATTTGGAAAAAAGCTTAAGGCTTGGTGTATTGTGGGCGAATATGAAACCCAATAGAGTCTTAACACCTAATTTTGGACTCAATTCAATTGCCTTTTGAATCGAAATTTGTCCGATTCCTTTTCCCCGGAAATAATCATCAATATAAATGCTGATTTCGGCAGTTGAATTATATGCCGGTCGGCCATAGAAGGATTGAAAGCTCATCCATCCAGCAGTTTTCCCTTCTATAGTAATGATAAATAGCGGTCTACTTTCTGAATGATGTTCCTCAAACCATTTAACCCTCGATTGGACGGATACAGGTTCCGTATCTGCCGTGACCATTCTTGAAGCAATTGTCGAATTATATATTTCAACAATTCTGGGTAGATCAGATAGTTCTGCCTCTCTAAACTCTATGTGCTCTTCCATGATTTAAACTCCTAACTACCATTTATTCAATCTCCAGAATGAAGGGTAATCCCGTTTTTTGTTTAAGGGACGGTGAATGACACCCAATCCATTGAAAGTTTTATATTATCATACACTCTTGAATCTTTATCTGACAATTTTTTTTATGTTAAGACTGCAGATTTTTGGGGTATGTAAAAGATAAAATACTTCTAGTAAAGAGACAAGAGGAGAACCAAATGAAAAAATTGGCATGTTTATTGATTATAGTACTAGTTATATGTTTTGCTGCATATGAATTTCAGGCCTCGGAGTCGGAAGATGTGCAAAGGGTGATGGCTTTTGGAGATTCATTAACCTATGGAAAAGGGGATAAGGACGGGGAAGGATATATAGAAGGCCTTGAGGATGAATTGAATAATCCGCAATCGGAACAAAAAGTGACTTTTTGGAATTACGGTATAAAAGGCCAGGAAACGGATGGGGTGATGAAACAGCTTGATGATTACCGCATTAAAACAAAACTTGATGAAGCTGATACTTTCATCGTTTATATTGGAACGAATGACTTGATCAATAGCAACGGAGGGGACTTGAAGAAAATAAGTGACCGAAAAATCAATGAGGGTAAACGGGAGTATATCAGCCATCTGAAAAAGATTACATCAACATTGATAGAGGCAAACGATAAAGCGGATATTCTGGTAGTAGGATTATATAACCCAATTAAAGACAATCAAAAACTTGAAAAGCACATTCGCGATTATAACCGGTCAATAAAGGGAATAGCGGATAAAGATAAAAGGATGTTATTCATTCCTACAAATGATCTTTTTGAAGATAAAAAGAAAACAGAGTATTTCAGTGATAAGTTACATCCGAATGAAAAAGGGTATCAGCTCATTACGAATCGGGTTTTGGAAAGTTATGATTTCAAATGAAAGAAAAAATGCACAGGAAGGCTTTCTGTGCATTTTTGCCCGCTAAGTAGCTAGGAGTTTGATATCGCTTTTAGTTGAGGGAACTGCAAGTCATGGAGCTGCTTGTATCTGCCGTTGTTTTGCAATAACTGTTGATGTGTTCCTTTTTCATGAACCTGCCCTTTTTCCAGAACGATAATTTGATCGGCATCATGAATGGTCGATAAACGATGTGCAATTACTATTGAAGTCCGTTTTTTCATTAAACGTGACAATGCTTGCTGGATCAAATGTTCGGATTCTGTATCCAAGGCCGCTGTTGCTTCATCGAGAATGATGATTTGCGGATTTTTCAAAAGTGCCCTGGCAATGGCAATGCGCTGTTTTTGTCCGCCTGAAAGCTTGACTCCGCGCTCTCCAATCTGAGAATCATAACCATCAGGAAAGGCACTGATAAAGTCATGCGCATTTGCCGCTTTGGCGGATTCGATGATTTCAGCATCTATAGCATCAAGTTTGCCATAAACGATGTTATCACGGATGGAACCATTGAATAAAATGATATCCTGGGAAACAATTCCCATTTGTCCCCGTAATGATTTCAGTGACACTTCCTTGACATCATGACCATCCATTTTAATCGTGCCATCTTGCGGATCATAAAATCGGATCAAAAGGCTCGTGATGGTCGATTTTCCAGCGCCAGAGGAGCCGACCAGAGCAGTTACTTGACCAGCTTTCATGGTCAGGTTTAAATTGCTGAGTACAGGCACACTCTCATCATATGCAAAATCTACACATTGAAATTCAATTTGCTTTTTTATGGCAGGGAGTTCAATGGCAGTTCCCTTGTCACTTATTTCAGGTTGGGTATCCAATATTTCAGTTATCCGCTCAAAGGCGGCGGCTGATTGCTGGACAATGCTGATGACCCGGCTGAAATTGCGAACGGGACTCTGCAGTAACCTCAAATAGGCGAGAAAGGCCACGATTAATCCTATTGTGAATTCACCTTCCATCACTTGCCAAGCACCAAACACAATGACTGCTACAAGACCGATATTGTTCAATAAATCAATAATCGGACCGAACATGGAACGTAGCCGAACGGACTTAAGGTTTGCAGCCATATTTTCCTGATTACGCTCCGCAAATCTCCTTGATTCGAATTCTTCATTTGTAAAAGATTGAATGAGCCGCATTCCTGAAATGGAATCCTGTAACTGGTTGCTGACATCTCCTGCGGAACTTTGCACAGACCTAAATGACATCCTGATGCGTTTCCCGAATGCCCTTGTGATATAGAACATGAAAGGGAATGTAAAAAGAAGGACAATGGTCAGCTTCCAGTTAATGAAAAGCATATATACCGCCACGGCAATGAAAGTCACCGTGTCAGTCAAGACTTGAAGCATGCTCGAAGAGATGAGCTGCTGCAGTAAATTGACATCATTGGTCAACCGCGACATTAAGTCACCAGTACGGTTTTTATCAAAGAATTTCATATCCAGTGTTTGAATATGGTCATACATGCTATTCCGTATATCCATAATAGCCTTTTGACCGACCTTGGAAACGATATAGCTGTTAAAGTAGTTCAGTAAAGCCAATAAAATGGCAGCACAAAGAATTCCTGCGCCAATCCAGATTAACGAGTCATATCTTTTTTCGGGAATGATTGTATCAATCGTAAACTGTGTCAACTGGGGGATGGAGAACTCAAGCAATGAAATGAAAAGCATGATACATAAAACCAAGGTGCAAAACTTCCACTTCGATGGGACCCGATTGAACATTTGCTTGAGCATCAACCATATGCTTCCTTTTGAGGGTATTGCATGCATGGTACTGCGGCCTTTGTGGCTGAATGGAATATGTCCTCCACTCATAGCGATCACTCCTATTTAGACTATCCTTGATGAATGTTGAAAGTCATTTGAATTAGATGAATTTTGCCTTTATGACTATCATAGAGCTTTTCAAAAAATAGACAACTTTTAATCGGTTCGTTTCAGTCAAAAAGTATTATTATTTTACACTTTCCTATAGGACATGGAATAATTAAAGGAGGTTAGCGAGGATGATAAGAGGAGATGCTAAAAATGAATGAAAATGAAAAAATCAGGGAAGAGCTTTTAAATGCGGTCAACGGACTATCGGATGAACAGTTGAACGCCCATCCTGAAACAGGACGATGGAGCATCATCCAGGTTTTGGATCATTTATATTTAATGGAGAGAGCCATAACAAAGGGCATTTCCGATAAATTGAAAGGCGACGATAGCATTCCTGCTGTGGATAAACCGATCGAGCTTTCTTTAAATCGTGAAGTGAAGGTCCAGGCCCCGCCATTTGTCATTCCCTCAGAATCATACCAATCTTTGAGTGAGGTTAAAGAAAAGTTGTCCGAATCCCGAAAAGCTTTTGTACAGGTCGTTGACCATGCAAAGGAAATTGATCTCGAACAAAAATCTTTTCCACACCCTTTGTTTAAAGATTTAAGCTTGAAGCAATGGATCCCGTTCGTGGGACTGCATGAAAAACGGCATTTATTGCAAATTGAAGAATTGACAGCAAAGTTATAAATAATAGAAGAAAAACTCATCCGTCTTTGGTTGAGTTTTTCACTTTCAGACGATATTCGTAAAGGAAGGATTATTCAGTGAAAGCCACTTGGGTAAGGACATGTTTGGTATTGGGCTTTTTCGGATTGTTGCTGTGGCTCTTGTTCAAGTATATGCTTCCGCCTGATCTAGATGAAATCGAACTGACTGACGAGCTGAATCCAATCGTCGCCGAAAAAAAAGACGAGCTCATTCAAGTGGCTAATGACAAAGGCATCCCGGTTATCATTACAGCGGGGTTCCGGTCTTTAGCCGAGCAAAATGAACTCTATGAAAAGGGCAGATCAGGCTCGGGCAACATCGTAACGAATGCAAGAGGTGGCGAGTCGCTGCATAATTTCGGATTGGCGATCGATTTTGCCCTACTTAACAAACAAGGCGAGGCCATTTGGGATATGAGTTATGACGGCAACAATAATGGAAAGTCAGATTGGATGGAAGTTGTAACCATCGCTAAAGGGTTAGGTTTTGACTGGGGAGGGGATTGGGCAGGGTTCAAGGATTATCCGCATTTACAAATGACATTTGGCTTGAGCCTGGGTGAGCTGCAACAAGGCAAGCGGCCAAAAGGGCAGTGATAGTGAGTGGCTTCAGTATAGACCGCATAAATTTTGAATAAAAGCAGGAAAATAAGCATGTGAATTGCTTTACAGGTAAGAATTCGATAAAGTGGAATAGTGAGAAATCAGACATAAAGGAGTGCAGTCACCATGGAAGAAACAAAACATTGCCGGGACTCTTTGGTCATAAAAACAAGTCTTGTCCTCCCGCCGGATACAAATAATATTGGTACGATGTTCGGAGGCAAATTAATGGCATACATTGATGATGTAGCGGCTATATCAGCCATGCGTCATGCGCGAAGCAACGTCGTTACGGCATCAACTGATTCTGTCGATTTCCTGCACCCTATTCACGAAGGAAATGCAGTTTGCCTTGAAAGCTTCGTGACTTATACGGGCAGAACATCAATGGAAATCATCGTAAAGGTGATTGCAGAGGATTTAGTTACAGGAGATCGGAATTTATGCGTCATTTCTTTCTTGACATTTGTTTCCATTAATGAAGAAGGTAAACCAATTCCGGTCCCGCGTTTGGTTCCTGAAACAGAGATGGAAATGAATTTAAATGAATCAGCAAAACAACGGGCCCAAATCAGGAAAAAAAGAAGGGAAGATACACAGTTCATTGCAAGTACTTTCGGTGTAAAACTGCCATGGACCGATCAATCGAAGCCAGGATTATATAAATAAGATACGCATCCATTTAGCCTTCTTATTGATGATTGAGACCAATTGTGATTTGGTCTTTTATTAATCGCCATGGTTTTAGGGAAAATCAGTACTCTCATCTTTCAGCGATGATATTATCCGTAAGGGAAAGAAACGTGAAAAGACGCTTGGATAAGTCCAAGCGTCTTTTTTATGTTACCTTGTAAGGTTTGATCATATCCGCCTTTTAGTCATCGCTTGCTAAAATACCAAAGAAGCGCAAGATGTTAATGAATAGGTTAATGAAATCAAGATATAGATTCAAGGCCATGAGCGGTACTTCTTCGGCCGTTACCCCATAATGCTTCATTCGATTGAAATCATATAAAATATATCCACTGAAAACTAAAATCCCAATAAAGGAAAAGACCAGCATGGCTGTAGAGCTTAATGGAGAGAAAATGTTGAAAATGCTAATGACCACTAAAGCTAGCAACGCCGCAAATAACATTCCTCCCAAGAAAGAAAGGTCCCTTTTGGTGGTTGTGGCATAAACCGCCAGTCCACCAAATACAACTGTCGTAGTAACACCTGCCAGAATCACCACATTTGCCCCTGCAGCGGCTAGGTAGTGTGCAATGATCGGATATGTCGTAATTCCTGAAATCAATGTGAAACTATACAAAAATGTATAACCGATGGCTTTTTTCCTCCGCAATATGAATGCTCCAATCAACATAACAATCTCAAGTATCGCTAAGGGAAGAAACAAGGATGGCGGAACAAGAGTGCCGAGAGCCATCCCTAAGACGGAAACGGCAAGTGACAAAGCGAACGTCCGCATGACGGACGGCATATATGTTTGTACAGTTTGTGAATACATTCAATCACCTCATCATTTATTTTCTACCGTTTTCTACGAATCTGTTCTAAAAAGGTTTCATGGCATTTAATGAAATAAAGTGTTTTTTTTAAAGTATTGAAATATATATGAAATAATTACCTGTTTTATGATATTCTAACAAATGTACTAACTTTTCTGAAATATCAAAAAAAATACAATTAGAACCATTCTGCTGCACGTAAAACGACAAGGTCAATAAATAGGTATGAACTGTAAAATAGTTATATTGGAATAATAAATTTAAAATTATTGGTTCTTTACATCAAATCGGACTTCAAAACTTTACTGTATAACCGTTATAAAGGAAACGATTTTTTATTTCAGAAAATTATTCCTAAAGTTATAAAATATGAAAAAAATGTGATTATTTTCTATAAAAACTATTGTATAATTGTAAAAAATTGATTAAAATTTTAAATAATTATCAGAAGATTAATTATTTTCCCGATAAAATAGTTTAGGGGGAGCAAGGATGAAGAAAGCTATTTTGCAAATAGAGAATCTAACTACCTCATTCCGAATCGGCAACAAATATCATGCAGCGGTGGATGATGTTTCGTTTACGGTAAATGAAAATGAAATTGTAGCAGTTGTTGGAGAATCAGGTTGTGGAAAGAGTGCATTGGCCTTATCTATCATTCAATTACATAATAAGCAGAGAACGAAATCCGAAGGAAACATCAATTATAAAGGTCAAAATCTACTAAAGTTGAATGATGTACAAATGAATAAAGTCCGGGGTAAGGAATTGGGTATGATATTCCAGGAACCTTTAACGGCTTTGAACCCGCTCATGACCATCGGAAAACAGATCGAGGAGAATCTTGATTACCATACTGAGCTCTCCAGTGCTGAAAAAAAGAACAGGACGATCGAACTTTTGACACAAGTGGGAATTCCATACCCTGAACGGACGTACAAGCAATATCCGCATGAGCTCTCGGGCGGGATGCGCCAAAGGGCAATGATCTCGATTGCCATTGCTTGCAATCCTGCACTGGTCGTCGCCGATGAACCCACGACGGCACTGGATGTTACGATTCAAGCGCAAATACTTGATCTGCTGAAAGATATCCAGAGCAGGACAAAAATGGGGATCATCTTAATTACACATGATCTGAGCGTCGTAGCAGAGGTCGCAGACAGGATCGTTGTCATGTATGCAGGTCAGGTAGTGGAAACGGGAAGTGTTAAAGAGATATTCAACAATCCGCTGCATCCATATACGAGGTCGTTATTAAATTCGATTCCTTCTGCTGCAAACGAGAAAAATCGTTTGCACGTTATCGAAGGAATCGTTCCATCGATAGCGAAAATGGATCGGATAGGATGTCGCTTCCAAGATAGGATTCCTTGGATACCTAAACATGCGCATGAAGAGGCACCCCGGCTTCACGATGTGGGCAACGATCATTTTGTGCGCTGTACCTGCTATAAAGAATTTTATTTTCAAGCTAAAGGAGATGCATCGGCCAATGACATTACTCAAATTAGATAATCTCAAAGTGCATTTTCCGATAAGGGGCGGTTTTTTTCGAAGGGTGGTCGATCACGTAAAGGCCGTGGACGGTGTTTCCTTTGAGTTGCAGCAAGGGGAAACATATGGTTTGGTCGGTGAATCCGGAAGCGGCAAGTCCACGACAGGCAAGGCAGTGGTCAAACTGAATGAGGTGACATCCGGACAAATCCTGTTTGAAGGCAGGGATTTATCATCGCTAAGTAGAAGAGAAATTAAACCATTCAGAAAAGATATCCAAATGATTTTCCAAGATCCGTATTCATCATTGAATCCGAAGAAGAGGGTACTGGACATCATTGCCGAACCGCTGAGGAACTTCGAACGGTTATCCCCTTCAGAGGAAAAGAAAATCGTACAGGACTTCTTGGACAAAGTCGGACTGAGTCCTGAATCGATTCACAAGTATCCTCATGAATTTTCAGGGGGGCAGCGCCAGCGGATTGGAATTGCCCGATCATTGACATTGAAACCTAAACTGATCATAGCGGATGAACCGGTGTCAGCATTGGATGTTTCCGTTCAGGCACAGGTATTGAATTTTCTTCAGGATCTCCAACAGGAGTTCAATTTGACTTATTTATTTGTCGGGCATGATTTAGGCGTAATCCGGCATATGTGTGACCGGATGGGTGTTATGTATCGCGGTAGATTGGTAGAGGAAGGCAAAAGCGAGGAAATCTATGAAAATCCCCAACATATATACACGAAGCGCCTGATTGCCGCCATTCCGGATTTAGAGCCGGAAGTTCGCGAAGATAAAGTGCAGCTTAGAAAGAAACTCACCTCAGAATATGAGTCTACCTACTCAAAATATTTCGATGAGAATGGACGTGCTTACGATTTGAAGCCAATCTCATCGACACATAGAGTCGCATTACAATAAGGAGGTGGAAGGAATATGTGGAAATTTATCCTAAGACGATTATTAGTAATGATCCCGCAGCTCTTTTTATTGAGCATCATCGTTTTCATGATGGCAAAAGCAATGCCGGGAGATGCACTGTCAGGCCAGGAAATCAACCCTAGGGCCAATCCAGCCGAGCTTGATAGGATCAGGGAAGAACTGGGTTTGAATGACCCTTGGTACCAACAATATCTAAGGTGGGCATCCAATGCAGTACAGGGGGATTTCGGTATTTCCTATACACATAAGACGCCCGTTATGGATGTGATCGAAGACAGGCTTTGGAACACGGTGTTCCTGGCGTTGGTCACGCTGATCTTTACATATATGCTTGCTATTCCATTAGGCATACTTAGCGGAAGGTATAACGATACCTGGGTGGATAAAACCGTTACGGGTTATAGCTATTTAGGGTTTGGCACGCCGATTTTCATTTTTGCTTTAATCATGTTATTCGTTTTCGGATTTGCTCTGGATTGGTTCCCGTCTGGGGGCAGTGTCGATTCAAAAGTGGATGAAGGAACATTCGCCTATGTTGTAAGCAAGATCAATCATTTGATTTTACCAGCTTTAAGTACAGCTTTAATTGCAACAACAAGTACGATCCAATATTTGCGAAATGAAATCATCGATAATAAAATCAAGGATTTCGTAAGGACAGCGCGTTCGAAGGGAGTGCCTGAATCAAAAGTATATTCACGGCATATCCTGAGAAATTCCTTTTTACCGATAGCAGCATTCTTAGGTTATGAAATTACTGGATTGGTCGGCGGCGCGGTCATAATCGAGACCATTTTCAGTTATCCGGGACTTGGGCAGCTTTTCCTTAGTTCAGTCAGTCTGCGGGATTTCAGCGTTGTCACGGCCATTGTCATGATGACGGGATTTGCCACTCTGCTTGGCACTCTTCTTTCGGACATCATACTTAGTGCGGTCGATCCGCGCATACGGATAGAATAGGAGCGGGGTGAGTCGTATGGAAATGAAAGTGGTAACCGGAAAGAACATACAAGTTAACGATGTGAGCCCTTCAGGAATCAAGATCATCTGGCAGGAAATCAAAAAGGATAAACTTGCCATGGGCTCATTGATTATATTAGCAGCCATATTGCTTTTTGTTTACGGTGCGTCGTTTTTCATGGACGCCAAGGAAATAGCCAAGGTCGATTTTCTCTCCATTTATTTGGAACCATCTTCAGACTATTGGCTTGGAACCGATTATGGTGGCCGGGATGTATTCGGACAACTGATAATAGGTACCAGAAATTCATTCACGATCAGTTTATTCATTACATTATTCACGGCTATCATCGGTTTATCATTAGGGCTTCTGGCGGGCTACTTCGGCGGGGCAACCGATAATGTGATCATGCGTATTATCGATTTCGTGATTGCCCTGCCGCAATTGATGTTCATCATCGTTGTAGTCGTGATTGTGCCGATCTTCAATGTATATGTTTTCATTTTAATCATGACGATGTTTTTATGGACAGGAAAGGCACGGCTGATTCGTTCAAAGGCTTTGTCTGAGCGTGAGCTGGATTATATCCACGCCTCACAGACACTTGGGACACCACATTGGAAAATCATCCTGTTTCAGCTTCTGCCCAATGTCAGTTCATTGATCATCGTCAACTTCATTTTGAACCTTGCAGGCAATATTGGCTTAGAATCCAGTTTGACTTTCTTAGGGTTCGGTCTTCCGGAGAGCACACCGAGTTTAGGGACGCTCATCAGTTATGCTCGAAATCCAGATGTTCTGGAAAACAAGTGGTGGATATGGGTACCCGCATCACTCATGATTCTAGTGTTGATGCTGAGTATAAATTTCGTTGGTCAAGCGTTAAAACGCGCCGCCGATGCAAGACAAAGAAGAGGATAAAAAAAGGGGAGTGTAGGATATGAAAATCAAAAGCTACAGTAAGGTATTAAGTGCATTGGCCATTTCGTCTCTACTGCTTGCTGCATGTTCGAATGATACGGAGAAATCGTCAACGAAAGAGAAAAAAGGGAAAGCTGTCGAACAGGTCGATACCTCTAAATTCCCGACAAAGACGACAAATCAAGGAGAGCCGATTAAAGGCGGCCATTTGACATATGGTTTGGTATCCGATACCCCGTTTGAAGGGATATTAAACAAAGTTTTCTATCAAGGCGAACCCGATAATCAAGTTATCACATTCTTTGATGAAGATTTATTGGATACAGATGAAAACTATGTATATACGAATGAAGGTGCCGCTTCTTATGAGATTTCAGACGATCATAAAACGGTTACGCTGACGATTAAGGATAATGTAAATTGGCAAGATGGAAAACCTGTGACAGGTGCTGATTTAGAATATGCATATCTTGTCATGGGAAGCAAAGATTACAAAGGTGTACGCTATGATGAACAAATGGCTTTAATCGAGGGTATGGAAGAGTATCATGAAGGGAAAGCGGATAAGATTTCAGGCATTAAAGTCGACGGCAAGAAAATCATTTTCACATTCAAAAAAGCGAATCCTTCCGTCACGACTGGATTATGGACATACCCGCTTCATAAAGAATACTTAAAAGATGTTCCGATTGCAGAGCTGGAATCTTCGGATAAAATCCGTAAAAATCCGATTGGTTTTGGACCATTCAAAGTGAAGAAAATCGTTCAAGGGGAAGCGGTCGAATTTGAAGCGAATAAAGATTATTACCGCGGTGCACCTAAATTGGACAGTATCACATTGAAAGTCGTGAATCCGTCTATTGTCGTCAAGTCACTTGAAAATGGTGACCTCGATGTAGCGGAGGTCTTGGCTGAGCAATATGATCAAGCCAAGGAATTGGATAATGTCGAATTATTGGGGAAAGTTGAATTGGCTTATTCCTATATTGGTTTCAATTTCGGCTACTATGATAAAGAAAAAGAAGAAAATATTATGGATGAGAATCCTAAATTCGGAGACAAACGCCTTCGTCAGGCGATGGCATATGCCATCAATAATGAAGAAGTTGGCGAAAAGATGTACAAGGGCCTTCGCTTCCCTGCCAACTCTGTCATTACACCGAACTTTAAATATAATAATAAAGATGTAAAACCATATGAATATAATCCTGAAAAAGCAAAAAAACTTTTGGATGAAGCAGGATTTGTAGATACGAATAAGGATGGCATTCGTGAAGATGCAGATGGAAAAGAGTTCAAGATCAATTTTGCTTCCATGAGCGGTTCCGATGTTTCCGAGCCTCTTGCAAGATATTATATCCAACAATGGGAACAAGTAGGTTTGGACGTTGAATTGCAGGATGGTAGGCTGCATGAGTTCAATTCATTCTATGACCTATTGAAAAAGGATAATGATCAAGTTGATGTTTATTCAGCTGCATGGGGAGTCGCTTCCGATCCTGATCCATCTGGTCTATGGGCTAGATCTGCGGAATTTAACTATACCCGCTGGGTGAATGAAAAAAATGATGAGCTACTTGCTAAAGGGATTTCAGAGGAAGCCTTTGATGATCAATATCGGATCGATACGTATAATGAGTGGCAAGAATTGATCCATGATGAGGTTCCGGTCATTCCGACATTATTCCGTTATCAATTGGCAGGAGTGAATGAACGCGTTACAGGTTATGATTATCTCGCAGGCCGCCAATATCAGTGGCATAATGTGGGTGTAACGAAATAATTTAATTGATGACTATCGGCTGCCTTTATGGGCGGTCGATTTTTTGGCGTTTCAATGAAGTGGATAAAGGTTATATAGATAATAGTAAGTAATTGGAAGGGTGATATTGATGGAAGTGAGAAATCCTAATGAAACAAAGAGAGAGTTAGAAATATTGTTTACTGAATCGGTTGGCCGGTTACTGAAACCTCTTGAAGAGGAAATCATTGCAGACATTGTAGCCTATCCAGACGAAAAGAGAATTGCCTTCTTGGAATATATGAAGGAAATGTCCAACAAACAAAGACAGTTGAAATAAGTTGAACTTTCATCATGAAGGAGGTTTTTTTATGAGGAACGAAGATATGGGCAGATACAAAGTATGGCGAGATAAGTGGAAAAGAAAAGTTAATATGGAGAATTTAGCGTTATATGGCATTTCAACATTAGTTATGGCCATCTTGCCTGTCCTGGCCCATATGAGTTAAATCGATTGAAGGACCGTCTTTTGGCGGTCTTTTAATATGTTAAAAGTTCCCATGAAAAGATATAATGAACAAAGAGGAAAGGAGAGATATGCATGAGTTTGATCAAAGAAGAAGAGATCGTATCTTACATAAAAGAATTGGTGTCCATACCTAGCCCCTCCGGCTATACAGATCAAGCCATTAAATACGCGGCCGATTTCATGGAGCAGAGGAAGGTTCCTTACAAGATCACGAATAAAGGGGCATTGCTTGCTTCATTAAAGGGCGAAGATGATGGCAAACATCGATTGCTGACTGCCCATGTCGATACTCTGGGAGCCATGGTAAAGGAAATCAAGGCAAATGGCCGCCTTAAATTGACGATGATCGGCGGTTTTCGCTGGAACTCAGTGGAAGGGGAGTATTGTAAAATCCACACAGCTGACGGAGCAATTATCACCGGGACCATCTTAATCAATCAGACCTCTGTCCACGTATATAAAAATGCCGGGGATGTCAAGCGTGATGATGAGACAATTGAGGTCCGGGTAGATGCTGTCGTGAAAACTAAAGCGGAAACTGAAGCCATTGGCATTTCTGTTGGAGATTTTGTCTCCTTTGAACCGAGAGTGGAAGTTACGGATACAGGCTTTTTGAAATCAAGGCATTTGGATGATAAAGCAAGCGTCGGCATCCTGCTACATATCATTGACCTCATTTCTGCAGGAAAGATAAAATTGGCAAATACGACCCATTTTCTGATTTCAAACAATGAAGAAATCGGCTATGGCGGTAATTCCAATATCCCTGAGAAAACAGTGGAATATCTAGCTGTCGATATGGGAGCGATCGGTGATGGACAATCGACGGATGAATTCAGCGTTTCCATTTGCGCAAAAGACTCCTCTGGTCCTTATCATTATAAATTACGTCAGCATCTAGTCGCCCTTGCCAAAGCAAATGCTGTCGACTACCGCGTCGATATTTACCCATATTATGGTTCGGACGCTTCCGCAGCGATCCGGGCAGGCTATGATGTCGTACATGGTCTGATCGGACCGGGGATCGATGCTTCACATGCCTTCGAGCGGACGCATGTCTCTTCATTAAAACATACAGCCAATCTGATTTTGCATTATATCCAATCAGAGTTGGTTTAATCTTGAAAAAAGCCCGCACTTATAGGAGTGCGGGCTTTTATTGGTTTTTTAGCGATATTTTTATTATACTCGTGAGTTTGATCCCTTTACTCGTGAGTGACAAATTATAATGATAATTCTTGTGGAGGTTCACCATTGTTGTTCATCAACCGAATGCTTTCCAGTTTAATTTGAAGGATTAAATAATTGGGATCTTTCGGACCTTCGAACCAATCTTCAAATGATTCATTCCATAATTTATCCTTCAGTTCCTGTGAGTAGTTTATTTTCGAGGTACCTGAGATTTCCAGGTAGGAATCGCCTAATCCCTCATTATCATAGCCGATCAGAATATGAACATTAGGATTCTTTTCAATTTCATCAATTTTTTCCGTCTTTCCACTCGTTGGTGTGTATAAAGTTAATTCATCGTTAAAAAATGTCATATAGCGTGAATGTGGTTTGTTGTTTTCAACTGTAGATAAAACTCCTATTTTGTGATCACGGATGATGTTCAATACTTTTTCTTTTAATTGGTTTTGGCTCATTTTTGCACACTCCTTTTATTTTTTTACTCTATTACTTTTCCTCTTTTTCCATTAAGTTAAACAAAATTATGCAGTTTGCCATTTTTATGAATGAAGACTGAAAGAAGTTGCCATACTAGTCATTATGTGTTCTGTTTCATGATGTTAATCCATTTGTAAAGGTGAGTATGATGAATGAATTGTGGTGAATTACTTATCATTGGCGGGGCAGAGGATAAGTGCCTTGAAGGTGAAGTATTAAATAAATTTGTCGAGCTTGCAACCCATAACGACGGCGGAATAGGAATATTGCCTACTGCAAGTGAAATTCCTGAGGAAGTGAGTGCAGAGTATATCAAGATCTTCAGGGATTTAGGCGTGAACAGGGTGGAAGTGATCAAGCTGGATTCAAGGCAGGATGCAGATGATCCTGCAATTTGTGAACAGCTGAAATCTTTTTCAGCTATCTTCATTTCAGGGGGAAACCAAAGCCGATTGTCTGAACTGATTGGGAAAACCAAGTTCCACGATGCCCTTTCTAAAGCCTGGCATAAAGGAATGGTGATAGCAGGGACAAGTGCTGGAGCTTCGATTTTAGGTAAGTACATGATCGTCGCTGCTGACACGATGCTGAATGACAATAAATTAAAGGTTGAAATTGGGGTAGGTTTCGGCTTCCTTGACGGCCTGATAATCGATCAACATTTTTCCCAGCGTGGCCGCTTTGACCGTCTGTTAAGTGCGATAGCAGGGAATAAAGAAATTATGGGTATTGGCATTGATGAAAATACAGCAATTTTAGTTAAAGACGGTCATTTTGAAGTAGTTGGCCAACATCAAGTATTGGTTCTTGATGGCAGCACCAGTGATTATATCAATATCACATCTTCTGATAATGGCAGTGAAGAGTTGACTCTTTCGGGATTTAACCTTCATGCACTAACCAGGGGATACCGTTTTGACCTGCTTACCAGGAAATTGTTGATGAAAAAGGGGATCCAACAATGATGATCAATCGAGTCCGTTATTTAAAAGGACCTAATTATTTTGCTTACACACCTACGATTTGCATTGAATTGGATATAGGGGAACTTGAACAGAAACCATCTGATTCAATACCTGGATTCAATGAAAAATTGTTAAAGGCGCTCCCGAACTTGGGAAGCCATACATGTTCAAAAGGGTATCGAGGCGGTTTCGCCGAAAGGCTGAGAAAAGGAACATGGATGGGACATATATTGGAGCATATGACGATTGAGCTTCAAAACTTGGCCGGAATCGAAGCCATTCGTGGAAAAACGATAATGATGGAAAAGAAGGGTGTTTATTATGTTACCTTTGACTATCAGGAGCCTCACTCAGGTCTTCAAGCTTTTTTAGCAGCAAAAGATATCTTGGAAGCCATCCTGAATGGTGAGAAACTTATAAATGTACAATCTTATGTAAAACAAATAGAGCAGTTATATTATAAAAATAAACTGGGGCCAAGTACCGAAGCCATTTTTAAGGCAGCGCAGGCAAAAGATATCCCTGTCGAGCGAATGGGTGATGAAAGCTTACTGCGTTTAGGAACCGGTACAAGGCAGAAGTATGTCCAGGCGACAATATCTAGCCAAACTTCGAATATTGCCGTTGAGAATTCATGTGACAAATCATTGACTAAATCAATTTTAAGAGGGTGTGGTCTCCCTGTACCTGAAGGGGAAGTTGCCCACTCCATTGAAGATATCTTTGCCTCGGCGGACAGGCTGGATTTTCCACTGGTCATAAAACCGTATAATGGGAGACAGGGGCAGGGTGTCATCACCCATATCAAAAATAAGGATGAACTATTCAATGTAATTAATTGTTTGGAGTTGCATGTGGAGAAGTACATTGTCGAACGACATATTGAAGGACATGATTATCGGTTACTGATAGTCAACGGAGAACTTATCGCCGCTAGTTTGAGGCTTCCTCCCTATGTTATTGGCAACGGTAAGGAAACGATACGCAGTTTGATAGAAAAGGAAAATTGTAATGAGTTGCGGGGAGAAGGCCATGAAAAGCCGATGTCAAAAATTCCACTTACACATACCGTGACGTGTTACTTGGAAAAATCGAACCGGACGCTCGATACCATTCCGAATCAAGGGGAATTGGTTCAAGTTGTCGGCAATGCAAACCTTTCGACTGGTGGAAAGGCAATCGATGTAACGGACCAGGTTCACCCTACCATTAAAAATATGGCTGTTGCTGCCGCGAAAGCGATCGGTTTGGATATAGCCGGAATAGATTTTATCTGTGAGGATATATCAAAACCAATCGAACATTCAAGGACTGCGATTATTGAAGTGAATGCTGCACCGGGAATTCGAATGCATCATTATCCGAGTGAAGGAAAAAAAAGGGATGTAGGCAAAGCCATTGTCAATTACTTATTTCCGACTAGGGAAGAGGCGGCTATACCGATCATCGCAGTGACCGGTACAAATGGAAAGACGACAACAACGCGATTGGTTCATTATTTTCTTACTAATGAAAAAACAAAGGTGGGTATGACAAATTCTGATGGAGTATATATCGGCGATGAGGTATTGGATCAAGGTGACTGCAGTGGCCCTGTCAGTGCAAGAATGGTATTGGCCCATCCTGAAGTTGATGTAGCCGTATTGGAAACGGCCCGGGGCGGAATTCTGCGTGAAGGTCTGGCTTTTCGTAAATGTGATGTGGGGATCATCACCAATGTAAGTGAGGATCACCTCGGCCATGATGGAATCGATACATTGGATGATCTCATAAAATTAAAGAGGCTGGTAGCCGAAGTCGTAATGAAAACAGGCTATTGTGTGCTGAATGCAGATGATCCGAATGTAGCTGCCATGAACGCCTATACAGATGGGGAGGTTATTTACACCTCTACTGATGCCACTCAGCCTCATGTGAAGGCTGCGATTAATGGGGGAGGTAAAGTTTGGTACGTCAATGAACAAGGCGTGATTTGTCATTCATCTGATGGAGTCATCCATCAATTTATGGATTGCACCATTATTCCAATTACGATTTCAGGCATGGCACGTCATAATATCGCCAATTTACTTCAGGCGTTAGCCGCAGCCGAAACACAAGGCATTTCAATGGAAGAACTAAGAAGGAAGGCTGCCACATTTATGCCTGATACGAATTTGTCCAAAGGACGTTTCAATTTAAAAAAATTGAAAGAGCGCACGATCATCATTGACTATGCCCATAATGAAGCAGGATTGAAGGCTATATTCGAAACGGTCAGTGCCTATAACAAAAATCGTCTTATCACTGTTTTGGCAGGACCGGGGGACCGTATTGATGAAGAACTTATCAGGCTCTCCAAGGTGGCGGCCATGAATTCTGATCTGTTCATCATTAAAGAAGATGATGATTTGCGTGGAAGGGAGCCGTTCGAAGTAGCCGGGCTGCTTCAGGTAGCTGCCGTAGAAGCTGGGTTACATAAAGATCGGACATTCATCGAACCTAATGAATTGGATGCATTCGTAAAAGCCTGGGAAACATCACAACCGGGTGATTTATTATTGTTCTTTTACACGGATTTCGAATATGTAGAGAGGTTTTTCGAAAAGGTTTCAACAACAAATCCATTGCCGAAGAAATAGAAAGTGACTGATATGAAAAAAGCTAATCCAAGTGGATTAGCTTTTTTTAATACCCTTTTCATTTACAGCCGGGACAGCGGCATGGTCTTTTTTATATATTCGCTGAAGCACGATTGACTGAACAATCATGAAAATACCTCCGATCGACCAATACAGCGGCAATGCAGCAGGAGCAGAGAAAGAAATGAATAAAATCATTGCTGGTGAGAGCAGGCTCATCATCTTCATTTGTTTCTGCTGTTCTTCCGGCATTTGTCTCATGGAAATGACCGATTGGAAGTAATAAATGACACCAGCAATAATCGCCATGGCAATATTCGGCTGGCCAAGACTGTACCAAAGGAAACTATGTGTCGCAATTTCATGGGAACCTTGAATCGCATAATAAAAGCCCATTAGAATCGGCATTTGAATTAAGAGCGGCAGACAGCCCATGTTTAAAGGATTGACTCCATGTTTTTGGTAAAGCTGCATCATTTCCTGTTGAAGGGCCTTTTGTTTAGCTGGATCTTTCGTCTCTTTAATTTTCTGCTGGATTGCTGTCATTTCCGGTTTCAGCCCACTCATCTTCGTTTTCATTCTAAGCTGTGTTTTATATTGCTTGGCAGTCAGTGGAAGCAAGACAAGGCGAATCAAAAATGTCATCATGATGATGCTTAAACCATAGTTGCCATTAAATAAATTAGCATTAAATTCTAGCATTTTTGTCATAGGATTAACCAATGCAGTATGAAATGGACCGCTCGTTGCTGCTGAGCAACCTGTCAATAGGGTAGTTGCCAAAAATAGGACGGCAATTAGTAACATGTTTTTCTTCTTCATTATAAATTCCTCCTCGAATTGTTAATGTTTAAACAACGAGAAGGAGGCTTGGCTCATCGGAATCATCTGGTGAATCCTTGTGCCGGATAAATGTGAAAAAGCGCTGTGCACCGCGCCAGTCAAAAGTGCTGCCTTTCTGAACAGGAGATTTACTTTTATCTGAATGAACGGAAGCTTGATATTTGTCGTTCAAGAGTGATTGCTTTTTATTTAAGAAGTAAAACGCAGCCAGTGGAAAGACAAAGGTAAATAAGTAACCTGCCCATACCGCATGGCGTACGGTCTGATAATCGAATTCTAATAATAATTCCCACATAGGAATCCCTCGTTTTTTCTAAGATAAGAAAATTTAGTTCGGTTGGTCCCCATAAACGATTTAGGGACTGGAATAAGTTTAAATCATTAAGAACACTATATCAAATTCTAGTACAAGAAAGCCAAAAAATATAGGGATTTTTTCAAAAAATAAACAGGGAATATTTTCTGGTGCATTAATTTCTGGTTAAAGGTCATATAGAACCTAGATTCGAGAGCGAAGATTGCACACATGGTCATACGTCTACATACGGATAAAAGGAAGTTCAATTCATTCGATAAACAGAACCACCATAACGGTACTGAAAATAATTTATATCAAAATGCACATCCCCGAAGCATGGATAATCCATTAAAAAATCAAATAATGGATGTAAGGATTCCACTTGGTCCGTCCTACGGAGGAGGCCCGCCTCATATAGCTTCGCCTTTAATTATTCCACAAGTTTCACGATGGATTTATAAGGCAATTGACGCTGGTTCAATGAAAAGGGTGCTTTATCAACATACTTATGTATGGCTTAAGAATGTCCGCTCATTTTGGTTTTCCCCCACTTGACGGTTAAATTCCGTGGCAGGTTATCGATGGAGACGAGACCAACAGCGATGGGCCTATTATGGTACGGATGGGCATGAGATACAATCATTTCAATGTTATTTAAAAAAACAATCCGCATTTGCGGATTGTTCAGTTTGTCGACATAGGGGGAGTTCAAATGGTCTCACCCCGAATAATGATTATAAAAGAATACTTGAAATGAAACCCCTGACTGGCTTGAAGGAATTTGTGACACCCCTAACGAATAACTGGCTAGCCAAGATCCCGCTAGATGTTGAAAGTGGCGGATTTCTGAAATCAACTGGAACGTTCTTAAAGGAAAAATAATAGGCAAACACATTCAAATTTTCAATCCAAGAAATAATCAGGAAAATCAGAAATGATACCATCTAACTGCATCTTTTTGAACATGCGCATTTGTTTTTTATTGTTGACGGTCCATGTATATACTTTCATCCCGTGCTTTTGGATTCGCATTTGCAGCTTCGTACTTAAGATCGTTTGCTTTGGATTCAAAAATGATGCAAACTCGGCAATCTCCTTTAATTTTTGGTCATTAATTCGCCGTTTTATCAATACGCCCACTTGTATGTCCGGCATTAATTGATGAAACCTTTTCATGGATTCCATATCGAACGAATGTACCATTATCCTATTTTTACTTGTTGAATATTCTTGGAATTTCTCTAATTCTTCTGCAAGTTTCTGTTCAATGCCAGGATAAGCAGATGGATGTTTTATTTCAATTAAGATTCCAACTTCTGACCCGAAATTCTCTAATACCTCACTTAGTAAAGGAATCCTTTCGTTTTTATAGCGAGAATGATACCAGCTTCCTGCATCAAGTTCCTTTAATTCGGCTGCCGTGAAATCACGGAGGTTCCCTTTGCCGTTTGTGGTTCGATCCAGTGTGGGATCATGATGAACAACAAGTACATCATCTTTACTAAGATGGATATCCACTTCCAGGAAATCAGCTCCCAATTCAATTGCTTTAATATAAGATGCCATTGTATTCTCGGGGCAATATCCAGATGCACCGCGATGTCCAATTTTAAGGGGGGGATGCTGCATTATGAAGCTTTCAGGGAAATCACTCTTTGATCTTTTAGCGTAGATAGCGAACAGGACAAGTATGGTTAACAAGATAATAAGAATATATGCAATCATCTTTCACACTCCTATTTGGCACATTATTTTAAATATCCTTTACCCAAACTTAAAGAATATAAAGAAGAAGTTAGCAGGACAGCCTTATTTCATAATTTTACATGTTAGGCAGGAAAAAATCATGTTTTACACAATGTTATAATCCAGACTTAAAGGATTTATTGGAAAGGTATGGAATACATATAATTTAAGCATCTATAAAGGAGGGAAAGCGGATGGAATTGCAGGTGAAACCGAAGTCTAAAAAATGGAAGGGGAATTTTGGTTTATATTTTTCCCTGCCCATTCTCTCTTGGGCGTTTTACGATTTTGCCAATACGATTTTTTCTTCTAATATCAATACGATTTTCTTTCCATTCTTCCTCCAGGAACAGATTGGGGAAAATGCCGTTCTTGATCAGATTGCAAGTACCTTCATCTCCTACGCAAATGCGATTGCCAGTTTGTTTCTTGTTTTGTTTTCCCCGCTGTTCGGAGTCATGATCGATCGAACGGGAAAAATGAAAAAATACATTATAATTTTTACACTCATTTCTGTTGTATGTACATTTTTAATGGGGGTATTTGGAGGGGCTTCGTTCGATGGAGAGCTTCTGGGCATTCCAATTTCCTTAGCGATTGTCATTCTTTTATTCGTGATAGCAAAGTTTTTCTATCATTCGAGTCTTGTTTTCTATGATACGATGATGAGTGATTTAGGCACGAAACAGCAATTGCCGCTTATATCAGGATTTGGAGTGGCGGTAGGTTATCTTGGAACGTTAGTGGGACTGTCGATCTATCCATTCATTAGTAAAGGGAGTTCACATGAAGCCTTTATTCCAACGGCCATTTTATTTCTGGTTTTTTCCCTTCCTTTATTCTTTTTCTTAAAAGAGACTCCAAAACAGCAAAAAGCGAAACAACCTTTTTTATCCGGTTATAAGGAAATTAAATCAACATTTAAAGAGATGCAATCCTATCGATTGGTTTTTACATTCATGATTGCTTATTTCTTTTTAAATGATGCAATTGCGACCACTATCGGCATGATGGCCGTATATGCCAAGACTGTTGTTGGATTTTCCTCAAGCGGATTCATTTTGCTTTACTTGGTATCGACAGTATCGAGTATTGCCGGATCGTTTCTGTTTGGTTATATCACGCAGTCGAAGGGACCGCGGCTAGCTGTGACATATGTGGGAGTTCTGCTCTTGGTCGCTTTATTTATAGCGGTCTTCGCACAAACCGCTCTTTGGTTCTGGGTTGCGGGGAGTATGTTTGGCATTTCACTAGGTTCGATGTGGGTGACATCACGGACATATATCATTGAATTGACCCCGGTAGAGAAGAGGGGGCAATTTTTTGGACTATTTGCATTCTCCGGAAAAGTTTCTTCCATAATCGGTCCGCTTTTATATGGAACGATAACGTTGGTATTCCATGACCTCGGTACATTGGCGAGCCGGATGGCATTAGGGTCACTGATCATCATGGCGGTAATAGGTCTGGGCTTTCTTTTGAAGCTGAAGGGATTGGAAGAAGTGAAATAGTAAAAAGGGAATGGAGCCGGCCTTAATGCCTTATCCATTCCCTTAGATATTTTTATACTAAAATCAAGGTGACATCGACGTTCCCGCGAGTTGCTTTTGAATAAGGGCAGGTCATGTGAGCTTTTTTAGCAAAGTCTTCGGCTTCTTCCCTGCTTAGGTCGGGGATCGAAACATCCAACCTTACAGCCAATTTAAAACCACCGTCTTCCTCATCTTTACCGATCGTGACATTTGCCGTCACGGAAGTATCGACTTTTTTCTTTTCTTTTTGCAGAACAAGATTCAAGGCACTGTCAAAACAAGCCGCATAACCGGCTGCAAATAACTGTTCAGGATTTGTAGCACGCTCACCGGAACCACCTAATTCCTTCGGTGACCTCACATCGAAATCCAGAATCCCGTCCTCTGATTTAACATGTCCCTCACGACCACCGTGTACGGTAACTGTAGCTGTATATAATGGTTTCAATGAAAACAACTCCTTTGTTTATTCTTATTATCTTTAGTTCCCTACTGTAAGTCTTGTTAAACAAAATGAAAGCAAATGTATGGGTAGTATTGTTTGAAATTGGTTTTAAATTGGAAGATATTGTTTTATAATGTACTGTATTAGGAGATGTAATACACCCATTTGCTAGGAGGGATTGATGATGTTTGAGTTGGATGTCCAAAGTGGAAAGCCGATATATGAGCAATTGATGGATAAGTTTAAGGAACTAATGATCAATGAAGTATTACAGGAACATAATCAGCTCCCATCCATACGAATATTGGCTCAGGAATTGACCATCAATCCGAATACGATCCAGAAAGCGTACAAGCAGCTTGAATCTGACGGGTTTATATATACATTGCCAGGCAAAGGGAATTTCGTGGCACCTCCTAAATCTTTGAAAAACTCATTAAAAGAAGAAAAGATCAGAAACGAGCTCTCAAAGGTACTCGCTGAAGCTCTGTATATCGGAATCGATAAACATGAAATTTATAGATTAATAAAGGAGATCAGTCCATTGGCAAAGGGGGGAGAATCATGATTGAAATAAAACAGGTGAATAAATTATATGAAGGAAAAGAAGCGATCAAAAACGTCACCTTGTTCATACAAAAAGGCTCCATATTCGGGTTATTAGGTTCAAATGGGGCAGGGAAAACGACTTTATTAAAAATGCTTTCAGGCAATCTGATACAGGACGCAGGTGAAGTTCTTATTGATCGATCATATGTGTTTGAAAACCGTGTAGTGAAAAATCGTTGTTTCTTCCTTCCTGATATACCTTATTTCCTGGCTAACTATACGATCATGCAAATGGCAGGTTTTTATAGTCATATTTATAGTGAGTGGAATCAAGAACGTTTCTATCAATTACAGGATATATTCCAGATCCCCATCCAATCTAAAATACATAAACTATCGAAGGGGATGCAGAGACAGGTTGCTTTTTGGCTCGCACTCTCGACGATGCCGGAAGTTCTCATCCTGGATGAACCGTTTGATGGATTAGATCCGGTCATGCGTAAAAATGTGAGACAGTTATTGATTCAGGATGTCCATGAAAGGGATATGACGATTTTACTATCGTCCCATAATCTTAGGGAAATTGAAGATTTAGCCGATCATGTAGGGATTTTGCACAAGGGTGAGCTTGTTATCGAAAAGGATTTGAATGACTTAAAAGCAGATGTACACAAAGTGCAAATTGCCTTTAAACATAAAATTCCCCACGGTTTATACCGCGGAATTCAAATTCTTAACAAGGAAAGACGCGGCAGCGTGATCGTTTGCATCGTTAAAGGTAAAGAATCCATGATTAAATCGCACTTTAATCAGTATCAGCCAGAAATATTAGATATTCTCCCACTTACTCTAGAGGAGATATTCATTTATGAAATGGGGGATATCGGTTATGTCATCCAGAATAACCTGGTTTAATAGAGAACTGATTATCTATATTTTCAGAAGCACTGGCTGGATTGGCTTCCTGTATCTCGTAGGCCTCATATTCGCCCTGCCTCTGGAAATGTTAGCGATTATCTTGAATGAGAACAATGAATATGTGGAATTCGAAAACCTTTTTTCCTGTCAGCAGATGATACAGTTTGTCTTGGTCATCGTTATTCCAGTATTACTTGCCATCTTCCTTTTTCGGTTCTTACAAATGAAACAAGCTTCAGACTTTATTCATAGTTTACCGATTACTAGACGCAGCATCTACGTTCATATGATTGGGACGGGAATTAGCTTCATGGGTTTGCCGATTTTACTTACAGGTTCAATATTGATATTATTTCACTCGGCAATTGATATAGAAAGGCTATATACCATGACGGATATTTGGTCTTGGATGGGGACTACATTTATTTTGGAAGCCTTGATCTTTTCTGTTGCCGTTCTTGTTGGAATGGTGACGGGATTATCAGCATTTCAAGGATTGCTGACATATATTTTTCTTGCTTTGCCGGTGGGGCTGTTTGTTTTGTTTGCAGCCAATGTGAAGTTTTTGATAGCAGGATTTTCTGCAGATTATTATCTAAGTGCCAATATGAATGGCATATCCCCCTTATTAGCAGCAACGGAGATGGAAAAAATCACTTTTTTCTCTATTAATACATTAATTTATAGTATAGTAACCTTTCTATTTCTGATCAGCTCTCTTTTTCTCTATGAGAGGAGAAAGCTGGAGCATGTGTCGCAGGCATTTGTTTACCCGAAGATTAAGCCATTATTTAAATTCGTCCTGACATTATGCATGATGCTGTTCACAGGGCTTTATTTTAGCGAAACGACAGGAAAACCTGGGTGGATTTTCTTCGGATATGCCGTCGGTTCTTTGCTTGGATATTATTTAGGGGAAATTGTCCTGCAAAAGACTTGGCGAATAAGGGTCAAACTGAAAGGTTATGTAACATTTATAGTGGTTATCATTGTGCTGGCACTCTTTATAAAAATAGATCCCATTCAGTATAAGGCCAAGGTTCCTGATGAAAAGATGATTAGCCAAATTTATATTGGCGATTCTCCTTTAATTTTTGAAGATGATGACACGTCGAATAAAGCTTCCAATTATCTTAATGAGAAGGAAAATATAGAAGCGATCAGATTATTGCATCAGGAAATTATCGATAAGGGTAAAAAGGTTTCCATTGGTGAATTGAATGATGGACAATCCGTATTTCTGATGTATGAACTCAAGAATGGCAAACGGTTAGCAAGAGAGTACCATTTGCAAAATTACGACTCTTACATGCCGCTATTGGCGAAAATTTATGAGTCGAATGAATATAAAAAAATGGTTAATGAGTTATTGAATGTTTCTACTGAAGACCTATCTAAAATCAAGATAACGGCGAGCGGACAAGTGGACAAATCAATAACGATTACGGACGGCCAACAGCTGGAAACTGCCGTACAGGCATTGTCTGAGGATCTGAATAATCAATCGTTCGCCCAAATGACATCTTCTTTTGGTGATTATGCCACCATCGAAATTCTTTTGAATAATAACAAAACCATTTATATGAATTGGGACTCTTCATATACTCAGTTTTCAAAATGGATGGAAAGTACCGGACAATCGAAAAAAGCTCGGTTAATGGCTGATGATATCTCTTATATCCTGGTTGCGAAGACCGATTCGGAAATTTATCATTTGAGTTCTGAAAGTGAACTTGCACAGCAGATTGAACAACAGCCAAATCGCTTGAAAATTAAGAGGGCTTTGGAAATCGAGACGGCCATTGATAATGCCCAAATCGATTGGGACGGAGAGTATTCAGCTGCCTTTTATTATAAAGAAAGCAGAGATGTGGACATCAAGAGTTTTTCTGGCGAACATGTTCCTGGCTTCATTTTGGATCACTTTAATGAAAGATAAGGTGAATAATTCGCTTGTACAAATATATGGGAAAGGATGCCGCCCAATATGGCGGCATCCTTTTAGATTGCCTATCAATTATGTTTGTGTATCTAAGCTTTAGAGTTTTACGACGTTTTTGGCTTGAGGTCCGCGGTTTCCTTCTTCGATCTCAAATTCAACCTCTTGACCCTCATCAAGGCTCTTGAAACCTTCTCCTTGAATGGCGGAAAAATGTACGAATACATCATCTTCGTTTGGTACTTCGATGAATCCAAATCCTTTGTCACTATTGAACCATTTCACTTTACCTGTTACTGTCATTCGATGAATCCTCCTAAAAAGTTAAAAAATATTAATGGTGATGATTTTACCTGGATGGGAAAATCAATTCACACATTATCAAGCATCCACATTCAAGTTAAAGTATCATACGAAGATGCTTGATAATATGTGAAAGCCTACATTATTTCAGTTTTTTAGTATATACCCACCTTTATAAAGGATAAAACAAATGGAAGCAATTTATACATTCCCATTTAGGGAAAATAATATTAGGAAGGTTTTATAAGGGGAAGTATAACGGTATTGTCGTGCAGAATTTTCCTGGTTTGAAATTTGACGGGAATGCCATGTCCAAAAGGAAAAGCCGTTATGGTTGAAATTAAAATAATCGGGTATAGGATAAGAAAGAAAGGACGGATGAAAAATGAAAAAATTATTAAAAAGGGCCCTCATTTTTGCTGCTCCCATCATATTCAAGGAAGTAAAAAAACGGTGGAAGAACAAGCGGAATCAAAAAGCGATTAAAACTGCAAGGTAAATGAGTTAAACCATGAATAAATGAACGATAACCATATGAATTAAGATAAGGGGCGCTGATTAAGCGTCTTTTGTTTTGCCATCTGAACAAATCCTCTTATGGTGTTTCATTCACCTCTACATCTTTCCTTCATATCGTGTTAAAATAGAAAGGTTGATTGACATGAATGCAGAGTAGCCAAGGCTTATGCCTTATGATATATTTTTTCTTACATATATTGTGTAGGATCAAGATTTTTGCATACAAAGAAAGGTTGCCATTCCAATGTAAAAATTACAGTAAATCTCCTATAAATTTTTTTGATGACTCCAATAATGAAAGGAACATTTTATGACTACATTAAAAGACGAGGTTCAATCCCGACGGACCTTCGCAATCATCTCCCACCCGGATGCCGGGAAAACGACTTTGACAGAAAAATTATTGCTGTTTGGCGGCGCGATCCGTGATGCCGGAACAGTTAAAGCTAGAAAAACAGGGAAGTATGCAACAAGTGACTGGATGGAGATTGAAAAGCAACGGGGAATTTCCGTTACATCTTCAGTCATGCAATTCGATTATGATGATTTCCGTGTCAATATTCTAGATACACCA
Organism: Bacillus sp. ISL-4; assembly: GCF_018613275.1. Classification (NCBI taxonomy): domain Bacteria; kingdom Bacillati; phylum Bacillota; class Bacilli; order Caryophanales; family Bacillaceae; genus Bacillus; species Bacillus sp. ISL-4. Next base: position 351,436 of record NZ_JAGGQN010000012.1, on the reverse strand, counting down.
GGCCACCAAGATTTTAGTGAAGACACCTATCGTACACTGATGGCTGTTGATAGCGCCGTGATGATTATCGATTCGGCAAAGGGTATCGAGGATCAGACAGTTAAATTATTCAAAGTATGCCGGATGAGGGGCATCCCGATTTTCACTTTTATCAATAAAATGGACCGACAAGGTAAAATGCCGCTTGAATTGCTTGCCGAACTCGAAGAGGTATTAGGTATAGAAACATACCCAATGAACTGGCCGATTGGGATGGGAAAAGACTTCGTGGGCATTTACGACAGGTTCAATAATCGGATTGAACAGTTCAAAACTGAAGGGGAAGAGCGTTTCCTTCCGTTGAATGACGAAGGTGAACTTAAAGTGGATCATAAACTTAAGGATTCCCAGTTATATGAGCAAACTTTGGAAGAAATCATGCTGTTGACGGAAGCGGGTAACCAATTCTCTGAAGAAAACATTGCGAATGGAAAACTAAGTCCCGTATTTTTCGGAAGTGCTTTAACGACATTCGGTGTTCAGACGTTTTTGGATGCTTATTTGAAATTTGCACCAGCTCCACAAGCACGGATGACAACGTCTGGTGAAATGGACCCTGTCAGTAATGATTTTTCTGGCTTCATTTTCAAGATCCAAGCGAATATGAACCCAAAACACCGTGACCGAATTGCTTTCCTTCGTATCTGCTCCGGTAAATTCGAGCGTGGAATGAGCGTAAACTTGAGCAGGACAGGGAAACCGATTAACCTGTCTTCTTCTACCCAATTCATGGCTGATGATCGGAACACCGTAAATGAAGCGGTAAGCGGAGATATCATCGGTTTATATGATACCGGTAACTACCAGATTGGAGATACGATCACAACAAGCAAAGACATGTACCAGTTTGAAAGGCTGCCTCAGTTTACACCGGAACTATTCATGAGGGTAACAGCTAAAAACGTCATGAAACAGAAGCATTTCCATAAAGGAATTAACCAACTTGTACAAGAAGGGGCAATTCAGCTCTTCAAAACGGTTCGGATGGAAGAATATCTGCTTGGTGCAGTTGGGCAACTTCAATTCGAAGTATTCGAGCATCGAATGAGGAACGAGTACAATGTTGAAGTCGTGATGGAGCGCATGGGCAGTAAGATTACACGTTGGGCTGAAGATGAGAAGCTGGATGAAAACCTTCATAGCTCAAGAAGCATCCTTGTTAAAGATCGGTTTGATAAATATGCATTCTTATTTGAAAATGAGTTTGCACTTCGTTGGTTCCAAGATAAAAATCCTGACGTGGAATTATATAATCCAATGGATTTGAAATAATGGAAAAGCCCGTGTAATATACACGGGTTTTTTCATTATCTGGAGCATTGTTTAAATATCGAAAGGTTTTGATAGTATCTTAAACATGTTTCCGCGGCTATATTTACCTGTTATTATGTGAAATTACCTATTGAGCGAATTTATGGAGGAACTTCATAATCAATCAGGCTTCGACTTAACTGTTAAAACAAAATCACTTAGGTGGAGTATTAGCTTGGTACATTGGAACAGAAACCCCTGACATTTGGGATGTATATCATTTTAATCAATAGTTTAACTGGAAAACATCTGATAGTGGAAGTTGTTCAGCTTGTGGAATAAGGTCCCTTTTAGGGTCTAAATCTACAAGCTTTTTTTGTGTAATCCAAAAAAAACAGATTCCAGATAAAAGTAATATAAACAATAAAGACTGATGTTATATATACATAGGTAGGATTTGCATGTATTTTCGATTTATAGGTTTCAATTGCCCTGTCTACATCCGCACTGTTGTCTACAATTACTAATCTTTTTTCATAATCATTAACATATCTCAGTAATTAAATGATCTTTTCTTTGTTTAGGCCATTTTACACAATTGATGACTAAGTCTAAACCTTGAGAACTGTCTTAATACATAATTGATTTGAAATCTGTTGAAAATGCGGGTATTTTAATCATTACCCCCTGTTTTAAACATGTCGACTTTAGATAAAAAGAAACAGGGAGATAGAAGATGTTAGACAGCTGAATTTTTGGAAATTAAATAGTAACTAATTGGAAAGGTTAAAAGAAAAGCGTAGTAACTTTTTGCATGGTAAGAATTGCTGGGATATTCCGCGAAACTTCTTAATGAACTGCATAATACTAATAGAAAATTTGTGGCTTTAACCCTGGTGCAGGAGGAGAATAGCAAAAATAACTTATATTGAACTACCGAGGTATGCATTTATATCCAAGCCTACGAAGGTATAGTCGGTTTTATCATTGGAAAATATTGCAGATGAATCAGTATTTTTAAGGATACGATTGGCAAATGGTTAGGTTAATTGAATTAAATCAATTGGCTACCTTCTTGGAACTTGATAAAGTACCGAATAATTGTGTGATGTAGGCAAAATGAACATACTTAACTATCTTCCTTAAAGTTAATAGAGTTTTTAGACCAAAGAGGTGTGTAGCAGTGAAAAAAGGGAAATGGAGTCTACAGTTTACTATTATGATACTGGTGTGTGGGGTAGTAGCCCTATCATTATTTATTACAGATATTCTTATTAGCCAAACAGTAGCGGATACAATAGAGAAGAGCCAGACTGAAAAAGCAGTAAACGTAGCACGCATGGCAGCACAAACGCCGCTTGTAATCGAAGCGTTAAGTGGAAGTGGGAACAATCAGGAAGTTGAGCAATTTACCAATAGGATAAAAAAATCGACAGATGTAGAATTTGTAGTAATAATCGATAATAATGGAATCCGGAAAACTCACCCCGATCCAAGTAAAATAGGAAAAAAATTTGTTGGAGGGGATGAGAAAGATGTATTACGAGGTAGAGAGCACATATCTATTTCCAAAGGAACTTTAGGCAGGTCTTTGCGTTCTTTCACCCCTGTTTATGATTCAGACGATAATCAAATTGGAGCCGTGGTAGTCGGTATTTCTCTTCAAAAAGTTAATGATGCTGTTTTAGAAAGCCGTTTTAATATTTATGTGGGAACCGTTTTTGGAATATTAACCGGAATTGCCGGGGCAATACTTTTGGCAAGGTATATTAAGAAAATATTATTTGGGCTGGAACCTTTTGCTATTGCGAAGGTTTTAAAAGAGCGAAACGCCATTTTACAATCAGTTCGGGAGGGAATTATAGCGGTAGATCAGAGTTCAACCATTACTCTCGTAAACAAAGCAGCTTTAAAGATATTTAAAAAAGCGGGCATTAATGAAAATCCAACGGGTAAAAAGGTAACTAGTTACATGCCTGACTCAAACCTGGATAGAATCCTGGAGACCGGCAAGGTCGAATTGGATAAAGAGCAGGATTTAAAAGATAGTGTCTTACTAGTGAATAGGGTACCAGTTTTTGTGAAGGATGAAATCGTAGGTGCCGTGGCTACATTTCGTGATAAAACAGAAATACATCTGCTGGCGGAACAGCTGACTGGAGTCCGTTTATATGCTGAATCGTTAAGGGCCCAGTCGCACGAATTCATGAACAAACTTCATGTAATACTTGGTATGGTGCATATGCATTATTATGATCAGCTTGCAGCATATATTAGTGATCTTGTTGACCACAGAGAGAACGAGATTGGCTTTATTACCAAAACCGTTAAAGATCCAGTACTAGCCGGTTTTTTAATTGGAAAACTAAGTTATGCCAGGGAAGCAGGTGCTAAGCTGGCATTATCCTCTGACTTTCAATTGCCAGAACCAGAAAATGCATCTATTACTCATGAGCTAATTACGATAATAGGAAATTTGATTGACAATGCTATAGAAGCAGTGGAAAAAAGGCCCGTTAAACGAATTGAATTAAAGTTTGATTATGCAGATGATATTTTAACTATTGAAGTTCATGATACTGGACAGGGAATATCTGATGCCAATCTTAATCATATCCTTCTAAAAGGATTTACAACAAAAGGAGAGGACAGGGGGATTGGTTTATATTTGGTTAAGGCAAGCCTGGATAAGCTAGGTGGAGATCTCGATATTAGTTCAAAAGAAGGTCAAGAAACAACGTTTGTGGTTTATATACCATACAAAAGCAAGGATGATGTAGGATGATTAAGGTAATGATCGTAGAAGATGACCCGATGGTTGCAGAGTTCAATAAGCGCTATTTGAATCAAGTCGATGGCTACGAATTAGCTGCAGTCTGTTCCTCAGTGGATCAAGCTCTGAATGTATTGGAAAATCAAAGAATAGGGTTAGTTCTATTAGACATTTTCATGCCTGGGAAAAATGGACTCGATTTACTTTCACAAATTCGAGAAAGTGAAAAAGAGATAGATGTTATTGTCATTTCTGCTGCGTCGGACATTGAGAGGATTCAGAAAGCATTAAGACTAGGTGCTGTTGATTATTTAATTAAGCCGTTTGAATTTGAACGTTTTAACGCGGCCTTATCAGCATATCGGAACAAATCAGCTTTTATTCAAGATAAAAATATGCTAAATCAAGAAGAATTAGATTATCGAATATTGCATCAAGAAGAAAATCATTTACCAGAGGAATTACCGAAAGGATTGGCTCAAGATACCTTAAAGATTATATGGAATGTGATACGGTTATTTAAAAATGCTCCATTTTCAACAGAGGAAGTCGTAAATGTGGCGGGTATATCCAGGGTATCAGTAAGGAAATATTTAAAATTCATGAAGGATATCGGGGTCCTTGATGTTAAGGTAATCTATGGAACGGTAGGCCGACCAGTCTCCCAACACAAATTTAATGATGACAAGAGCCATATTATTCAACGTTATCTGTAAGTAGCCAAATGGCTGCTTACTTTTTTTAATTACATAATACTAAAATTAGTTAAATAAGCTAGTGTCCCCCGTAAATGACTACTAAGATATAGACTGGCGATTGAGTTATTTATAAATTTTTCACAAGATTGAACAAATAAGCAGTAATGAGGAAATATTTAAGTTTTTATGTGTTGTATATTTATTTTCCTTTTTACAGTTTTCTTTTAGTAATTACACTTCCCCAGGGAAGAATATACTCTATTGCCTGGTAATGATCATTTTTAAATATACATTTTTAGGAAGAGGGTACGTCTATGACAGCTTATGATAAGACAAAAAAGGGCTTGGAAACAACTTTAAGAGGAAAAGGTATTCTGTCAAACCCTTTTATTAATAAAGGGGTTGCTTTCACTAAGGAAGAAAGAAATGAACTAGGATTGGTAGGCTTGCTGCCATCCCAGGTGCTTACTCTTGAGGAACAAGTAAAAAGAGCTTATGAACAATTCTCCACTCAACCTAGCGATATTCGGAAGAATGGAATGTTATATGATTTATTTAATAGGAATGTGGTACTGTTTTACCGACTACTTAAAGACCATCTAAGTGAAATACTTCCGATCATTTACACACCTACTGTAGGAGAGGCCATTCAACAGTACTCCCGAGAATATCACCGTCCAGGAGGTCTATACCTATCAATAGATAATATGGAGGGAATGGAAGATGCATTTAAAAACCTGGACCTTTCATCTGATGATATCGATTTAATAGTTGTTACAGATTCTGAAAGTATTCTTGGAATCGGAGATCAGGGAGTTGGTGGAATTAACATAGCCATTGGCAAATTGGCAGTCTACACTGCAGCTGCGGGAATTGATCCAAGCAGGGTGCTACCTATTGTCTTGGATGTTGGGACTGACAATGAAAGCCTGATTAGTGATCCACTGTATATTGGTAACAGGTTTGGGCGTGTTCGCGGTGATGAATACACCGAATTCATTGATTTATTTGTTAAAAATTCTCAAGCCTTCTTCCCAAGGGTATTACTTCACTGGGAAGACTTTGGAAATATAAATGCACGAAATATAATCGATAATTATGGCGAAAAGATTCTCACTTTTAATGATGATATACAAGGTACAGGTGCAGTAACACTAGCCGCCGTAAAGTCTGCATTACAAGTAACTGGTGTTCCTTTAAAGGAACAAAGAGTTGTTGTTTTTGGTCCAGGTGCAGCAGGAATCGGTAATGCTGATCAGATGGTTGAAGCCATGATTCTTGATGGCATTTCAAGAGAAGAGGCATATGGTAACTTTTGGGCTGTCGATTATCGTGGATTGTTGATAGATGACATTCCGGATGTTTTGAAATTCCAAAGGTCGTATTGCCGGAAAGCTGAAGAAGTTGAGGAATGGGCTCGGAATGAAGTCGGAATTATCCCATTATTAGAGGTAATAAAAAAGGTTAAACCAACCATCTTAATCGGCACTTCTGGTCAAACAGGAGCTTTCTCAGAAGAAGTTGTAAAAGAAATGGCAAAGCACGTGGAACATCCTATTATTATGCCGATGTCAAATCCGACTCCCTTAGCGGAAGCTGTTCCTGAAGACCTTATAAAGTGGACTCAAGGTAAAGCCTTAATAGCGACAGGAAGCCCGTTTGATGATGTTGACTATAATGGTGAGATTTATACAATCGGACAATCTAATAATGCATATATTTTCCCAGGACTTGGACTTGGTGCAATTGTCGCAGAAGCAACAATAATCTCTAAGGGTATGCTTGCAGCAGCATCATCTGCTGTTTCAAGATTATCAGATAGCAGTAAGCATGGTGCTTCTTTACTCCCTTCAATCAAACAATTGCAAGAGGTTTCTAAATCTGTAGCCATCGAAGTGGCAAAGACAGCCATTGAAGAAGGAGTTGCGAAAGCGGATATAACAGATATTGAAAAAGCAATTACAGAATACATGTGGAAGCCGGAGTACAAAACTATTCATGGGAAATAATCCCGGATTATTTTGTTGTCTCAAAAGAAAGGGGATCCGTTTTAGGGGATCTCCGTATAAGTCAGTCATAGTAGAATCTTTTAAATAGGACAATTTTTTGGAAAGAGAAGTGCATCTCGAGTGAATATTGGGAATATATTTTTAACATTAATACCAATCTTTTTTACAATTATTATAGGTTATTTGGGTGGCTATTTTAAAATTTTTAATTCAGAATCATCCAAAGGGCTTAATACGTTAGTTACAAAATTTGCATTACCTGCACACTTATTCATTGGGATCACAACAACCTCAAAACAAACCTTAATTAATCAATGGTCATTTTTCTTAACTATGACCATAGGTGTTATTGGCTTTTACATTATCCTTTTAATAGTGGCTCGTTTGGTGTTTAAATACGATTTAACTAAAGCATCTATGTTTTCATTAAACGCAACTCAGCCAGCCTTTGCTTTTATGGGGATATCTGTATTAGGCAGTTTGTTTGGGGCGCAAGAGATAGCTATACCTATTGCGATTACCGGTATTGTGGTGAATGCCCTTCTGGATCCATTAGCAACAATAGTTGGTACGGTCGGACAATCCAGATTGGGTAAATCTAAAGATGAAAAAACAAACATTCTAGGTATCGTTTTGCATGGTCTTAGCGAACCGCTTGCATGTATTCCCTTACTTGCTGTTGTATTAACACTATTAGGGTTCCAGGCACCGGATATCATAAAAAATGCGCTTGATCAAATTGGGTCAGTGACATCTGGGGTTGCATTATTTGCTGTTGGTGTAACCGTGGGTATCCGTAAGATTAGCTTACGACCAATTGCTTTTGGTATTTCCATTTTAAAAGTTGTGGCTATTCCATTATATATGATTCTGGTTGCTCATCTAATTGGCCTTGATCATGCAGATACAATTAAAGCTATTTTGCTAGTATCATTTCCGGGATCTGCTGTAGCTGCAATGATTTCAACTAGATTTGATTCATTATCAACTGAAACAGCATCTTCATTTGTAATTAGTACCATTCTATCTTTAATTACATTACCTATCTATATTTCCTTGTTAATGTAGCCTTCTAAGTATCCATCCTTCTTGGATGGATACTTTTCAACGGAAGTTTGTGAAATACTTAACAAACTTATTGTATAACATTAACCTTTTTTTGAAAAGAGTAGATGTTGGCTATTTTTATTTAAAGGGATGGTGTTTGATTAAAGGTGTAAGCCCAGGAAAATGCGTCGCAAATAGTATCGATTGTAAAAATTCTCCATTAATCAAAATAAGATTATAATAATAGGATTTGTGTAATTACATATTCGAATGCAGCAGTTGATGAAATCTAAATTCTAAATCTTCGGTGTACAGGAATCATTTTTTTACTACAAAACGTAGTTTGTACACAATATTAATTTTTATTAATTGGTAAATTAAAAACCAAATTATCTGATGATCAGGAACGGTTTGCAGTTCATTTAGGTGGGGCTACGACATAACTGAAAGAATTGTAGGGACATCGTTTGGATTAAGATAGGGCCTTATTGGGGCTAAGCAAAGAAGAGGACTTATATCTTAAGGTATATTAAGCTGAGCCTATACGAAGCGAAGTATGGGTTTTTGTTTTGTGATAAAAAGGAATGAAGAATCGAATTCTACTAAAATAGATTATTATTCCTTTGACATTCTCCCGAAACTACTTTATATTTATCTAGTACTTTAGTGCTTGAAAGCGTTTCAGTAATTGTAAGGGGTGAAAAGGTCCGATCCTTACCTCAGAGAATATACAACATGAAAGTGGGGAAATACATTATGCGTCTTGAAGATGCAAAGCTAAAACTCTCCTTACCTGAAGCAATTGGGGTTTTGGCCGTTCTATTATTTATTATTGCAACTGGTATCATACATTATGGACTTGCCCCCCATATTCCAATTATAGCGGCAATCCTATTTCTATTTGTTTATGGAAAGATCAAGAAGCTGCCATTTTCGATTATGGAGGCGGCTATCGTCAAAGGTGCAGTTTCTGGTATGGGAGCTATCTATATATTCTTTTTCATTGGAATGCTGATTTCAATCTGGATGGCAAGCGGGACGATTCCTACCATCATGTACTATGGTTTTGACTGGATTTCTGGTGAATATTTCTATGCGGTCACATTTTTGGTGTGTTCGCTACTTGGGCTCTGTATCGGGAGTTCACTTACAACAGCAGCCACAATCGGCGTTGCTTTCATAGGCATGGCGACGGCAATGGATTTTTCGTTGGCGATCACAGCCGGTGCAATCATTTCCGGTGCATTTCTTGGGGATAAAATGTCTCCAGTATCCGACTCGACCAACCTTGCTTCCGGTACGGTTGGAGTACCATTATTTGAACATATTAATAATATGCTTTGGACAACGATTCCAGGTTTTTTAATATCACTTATCATCTTTTACTTCCTTTCACCGAATGTCAAACTGGCTCGTGTAGAGGAAATCGAAGTCATGACCAAAGCCCTGGAAATGGAAACGAACATAAGCATATGGAGTTTGATTCCATTTATCATCGTTCTAGTCATGGCTTTGAAAAAGGTGTCAGCCATTCCGACATTGTCGGCAGGAATCATTTCGGCAGCCATCATCGCTTTCATTCAAACGCCTAATTTTACGGTTGCAAAACTAGCAGATATTTTATACGGCGGATTCGTACTCAAGAGTGGAATGGACCAACTTGACTCAATCTTATCGCGGGGCGGCATTGAAAGTATGATGTTCTCCGTTTCGATGGTGTTGTTGGCATTGGCGATGGGCGGACTCTTGTTTGAATTGGGAGTCATCCCTTCCATTTTAAATGCGATCCAGGATTCATTGACGAGTGTAGCGAAGGTGATTTCGGCTACTGTATTTGCAGGAATCAGCGTGAATTTCCTAGTGGGTGAACAGTATTTGTCAGTAATACTGCCTGGGAAGGCATTTCAACAGAAATATGAAGATTTAGGCTTGCAGCCCAAAACGCTTGCGAGGGTACTTGAAGATGCGGGAACAGTTGTGAACCCTCTGGTTCCTTGGGGGGTTTGCGGTGTATTCTTAACACAGGTATTGGGTGTATCAACACTTGAATATGCTCCATTTTCATTGTTCTGCTTACTTTGTCCTTTGCTCAGTTTGATTGCTGGCTTTACGAAAATCGGTATCCATTATAAATAAAAAAACAGGCGGTCGGTTTCGACTGCCTGTTTTTTTATATGAACTTCAATAGGGAAAACCCCCTGACATGAACAGCAATGTCAGAGGGAGGATTTTACGTTTATTTTGAAGACGCAATCTCATCTTTTGGGATGGACACGACCTTTTCTTTCTGTTCAAGTAAATTCATTCGCATTACGACATTTTGGTATATACCCATTGAAAGCATGAGCAGCAGTAAGGAAGATCCTCCATAACTGATGAATGGAAGGGTGATCCCTGTAATTGGGATAAGACCAGTCACTCCGCCAACGTTGATGCCAACTTGAATGCCGATCATGGATGAGATGCCGATCAATAAAAGACTTCCAAAAGGGTCCTTGCATTTTGCTGAAAGCACAAACCCCCTTAGGACGATAAACCCTAGTGTCAAAAGAACGAACCCGACTCCGAATATCCCGAGCTCTTCTGCAATGACGGCCATGATGAAATCAGTATGTGATTCAGGCAGGTACCCGTATTTTTGTACACTGTCACCGAGTCCCACTCCAGTAAGGCCACCGGATCCTATCGCGAATAATGAATTGACGAGTTGATACCCGCTTTCTCCTGCCTTTCCGAAAGGGTCTGCAAACCCCGTAAAACGAGACACCTTATTTTCTGAGAGGACGGATGAGAAATTACCTGTCACGAGTACTCCTAATGCGAATATCGCAACGAATATCGCAGTAATCAAAGAAAGTTTGAATATACTCTTAAAAGACATACCGGATGAAATGATCATAGTACTTGAAATCAGGAAAATGACCGCTGCCGTTCCATAGTCAGGTTGTATCCCGATTAAAAAACAGATGAAAACCAGAAAGAAAATCGGGGGGATGACGGCTTTATCAATACTATTGATACGATCCTGCCTTTTTCCGTAAATGGCTGCCAGATAAATGATCATCGCCAATTTGGAAAATTCGGCGGGCTGGATCGATGCTGTCCCTAACTTGAACCAGCTTGTGGCATTTCCTGCTGTATGGCCGAAAATAAATAGCAGCAAAAGGACACCGGCCATTCCAAACATCATAGACATCAAGAACATTTTGTTTTTGTACATCTTATAAGGAAGGATCATCGTGACAATCATTGCCAGGAATGAAATGAGAAAGGCCGTTTTTTGTTTCTCAAAAAAGAAATCCATGGGCTTGCCGTATCGAGCGACAGCAGTAATCATACTCGAACTGTAAATCATGACTAAACCAAATAAACAGAGTAATACGACAGCGATGAAAATAGGGAAGTCGTATGCTTTAATTATTCTTTTCACTTGTGCGCTCACCTCAAATATGTATGCGCGAAAAAATCGCCTTCTTATATAGTAACGGAAAATCGGTTATATAGATAATAATTTTTATTCGATAATATGAATTTATCCTCCATTACCCAATATTAAACACTAAAACTGATAAACTAGTCTCCCGGATTTCCTTTTTGCTTATAGTCACAATTTGGATTCCTATACATTACCTTCGATAGTAAACGTGAATACTCCTTTTAATACCGAAAACTTTTTACTATATATTCCATTTGTGCGGTGCTATAGAAATTACTATTCAAGTTTATTGATGACTGGGCCGTAGTTCATGGGTTTCACCAAATGAGTTGTAAAACGTGACGTGATGTCGCGGATACTGTAAACGAATTTGCTAAAAGAATAACTCATCTTAAGAGGTATACTTATTTTAGCTCCAATTATGTTGCAGGGAATCGGACAGGGATTTTATGGAGAGAGGGTAACGGTTGTGAACTTGGTTCCAATCGATTATATTATACAGGCTGCTGCGTCTCTGGCATTATATAAGAGGGTTCAGGGAAAACCTCGTACGTTTAGTAGTTTATGAACGTTTCTCTTCATGAACTGTTTAAGAAAAGCAGTCAGGCGCTCTTATCAATCCGTCCTGGCATATTAAGGAGTGGAATAGAGTCGCTACTTTAATGTCACTTAGAAAGGCCGTTTTGACAGCACTGCAGCCGAGAAGTTTTGCTGCATTTCAGGGAAGGGGTTCCTCCTAGGTCGATCTTTATTTAAAGGATAAAAATGATATGGAGTACCAATAAAAATAAGGTAAAGCAAGGGGAGTAGTTATGGAAGAAATACATGACAAGTTGGAAGTGTTTTCTCCGGCAACAGGTGAGAAGATTGCGGAAATCGTCCCAACGCCATTGAAGTCGATTCCTCATATATATAAGAAATCAAGACATGCGTTCCAATCATGGTCGAATCTTCCCATCAAGGAACGGCTGCACTATTTAAAACGGCTTCGTTTATTGATGGTTGAAAAAATGGATGAAATAGCTGAAGTTGTTTCAAAAGATACGGGAAAAGTGAAAATTGAAGCGCTGGTTGCTGACATCATGCCCACGATTGATGCAATCAAGCATATTGAGAAACATGCAGTGAAGACTCTTTCCGGACGGAAGGTCACCACTCCACTCATGTTAATTGGTAAAAAATCTTATATCCATTATATGCCCCGTGGAACGATTCTCGTCATTTCACCATGGAATTATCCGCTGCAGCTTTCCATGGTACCTATTCTTAATGCTCTGGCAGCGGGAAATACAGTCATTGCCAAGCCATCAGAGGTAACTCCTTTAGTTGGTGTGTGCATCGAAAATCTGTTTCTTGAAGCTGGTTTCCCAGAAGGGACTATACAGTTTGCCCATGGAGGGAAAGAATTGGGTGCGGCATTAACTGAACAAAAACCAGATTATATATTTTTTACTGGATCTGTAAGGACTGGAAAAATGATTGGGGAGGTCGCAGCAAGACACCTGATCCCAACGACTCTGGAGCTTGGCGGTAAGGATCCGATGATCGTTCTGCGTGATGCTAACTTGGAGCGGGCTGTGAACGGGGCTCTATGGGGGGCTTTCACAAATAGTGGGCAGGTGTGCATGAGTGTAGAAAGGGTTTATGTGGAACGTCCTGTTTATAAGGAATTCCTAATGCTTCTTAAAGAAAAAACGAAGTCCATGAGGCAGGGAGTGCAATCGAACGATGATATCGGTTCAATGACTTTCCCGGCACAAGTTGATATTGTGGCTGGACACCTGGAGGATGCACTGAATAAGGGGGCCGTACTTGAAACAGGAACACCTCCAAAAGAGTGGAAAATGGGAGAGACCCATTTCATTCCGCCGGCAATTCTGTCCAATGTCGATCATTCCATGAAAATCATGAAAGAAGAAACGTTCGGACCCGTGTTGCCTGTTATACCTTTCGATACGGAGGAAGAAGTGATCGCCCTGGCAAATGAAAGTGAATATGGACTCAATTCCAGCGTTTGGACAATGGATAGGGAAAAAGCAAGCAGGATTGCGTCACGGTTAGTAACCGGGGCGGTGACGATCAATGATGTGCTGATAACGGTTGCTAATCATCATTTACCATTTGGCGGTGCCAAACAAAGTGGGGTTGGCCGCTATCATGGCGAGCATGGATTGAGGATTTTCTGCCATGAAAAAGCGATCATGATCGATAATGGTAAAAACAATACAGAAATACAATGGTATCCATATGAAGGGAAATACCCGAGTTTTTTATCGCTGTTTCAGAACTACTTTTCTGCCAAACCAAACTGGATTCGTTTCGGCAAAGAATATTTGCGATTGATGAAATTATCCAAAGGGAACCGAAAATGAGATCCATTTATAAAAAAGATTGTTATTTTCATAACTCGCGCGTATACTATTAATATACTTAATAACTGATTTTCCTTTTCAAAGGGGAGTAGCGTTAGGGTTCGCCCTAAAACAAAGTCGTCATTACGTGGATGTTAAACATTCATCGGCTTTGTTGACATGATTTCATGTTCAGCAAGACCTTTGCCTATATGGCAGAGGTCTTTTTATTTTGCCAATGCCAATAGGAAGGAAATACTAACTATTGGAGGTTGAATGGATGGAAGCATCAATAATATTGGAATATGGCTGGGTCCTTCTTATCTTGGTTGGATTGGAAGGGATACTTGCTGCGGATAATGCAGTCGTCATGGCTGTCATGGTTAAGCATTTGCCAAAAGAACAACAGCGAAAAGCCTTGTTTTATGGCCTGATGGGAGCTTTTGTTTTCCGCTTTGCAAGTTTATTCCTTATTTCCTTTCTTGTCGACGTGTGGCAAGTTCAAGCAATCGGTGCGATTTATTTACTTTTCATTGCTTTTCAGAACATTTACAAAAAATACGCTGGTAAAGGTGAGAAGGAAGTCACGAAACCCAAAAAGCAATCTGGCTTCTGGATGACTGTGGTAAAGGTTGAAGCGGCTGATATAGCTTTCGCAATCGATTCCATGTTGGCTGCCGTCGCACTCGCTGTTACACTTCCTGCAACAGGCTGGATGAAAGTAGGCGGTATTGACGGAGGGCAATTCGCTGTCATGTTCCTCGGAGGTTTGATTGGATTGGTCATTATGCGATTTGCAGCAACTGCATTCGTGAAGTTGCTTCATCAGCGTCCTTCCCTTGAAATGGCAGCATTTTTGATTGTGGGTTGGGTTGGAGTGAAATTGGCGGTACACACACTTGCACACCCTTCATTGGCTGTCATCGATCATCATTTCCCTGAATCAACTCTTTGGAAATCGATTTTCTGGGCTGTTTTGATTGGAATTGCAGCAGGTGCTTGGATCATTTCAAGCAAGAAAGAAAAAAAAGAAAAAGAAGAGAAAAAAATACAGGAAGCTTAAAAAAACAGGCGTGCTGGTCACGCCTATTTTTTTTGCTTTTTAATGTATTTATGGAGATGACCCTCAAAAGCGCAGGTATGTTTACGTATGATATGTTAAAAGATGTGAATATTAAATTCCGGTTATAAAAATGACAATTGTCCCATTGTATTGGACGAAAACCCGAAAAAAGTTATTTTACTGTAATTGCACTGTAATAAACGAGAAAAAACTAAGTATTTTATCATGTTGATATATTATGTGATTTCATTTAAATCGCAAAAATAGTTCTTTTGGTACTGTCTTTTAGACTCCCTCCGCTTAAGATAAGTATGTTGATGCGTATTTTATGTTCAACAGGAGCGAGGTGAGCAAATGCTTGGATTGTTGTTTACAGCATACAAAAAAAAGCGTTCTTTAGAAGAAACCGTATTGAAAATTCAACAAGGCGATATTAGCCTTCGTAATGATACTATAGAGTCATTCAAACCTTTTATTGCGAAAACCGTCTCATCGGTTTGCAAACGTTACATATACGAATCCGATGATGAATTCAGTATTGGTATGATTGCTTTTAACGAGGCAATCGATAAATATTCCCCGGAAAAAGGCCGTTCATTATTGGCATTTGCCGAAACCCTCGTTAAACGAAGGGTTATAGATTATTTAAGAAGCCAATCCAAACAAAAAGAAGTACTATTGGATTTTTCACTGAATGATGATAATGATCAAAGCCATATATATATCGATAATGAAAATTCCATCAATGAATACGAGAAGCAGAAGGAATCGGAAAGAAGAAAAGAAGAAATTCAGCTTTATATAAGCCATCTACAGGATTTTGGTCTGTCATTTGAGGATTTAGTTGAAAACTCTCCCAAACATGCAGATGCCAGGAAGGGAGCTATCATGATCGCTAAATTGTTAATGGAAGATGACGAACTGAAAGAAACCCTGTTTGCAAAAAAGCGGCTGCCTGTAAAACAGCTTGAGGGAAAAGTGGAAGTAAGCAGAAAAACGATTGAACGGAACAGAAAATACATCATTGCTGTGGCAATCATAATAAACGGAGATTTTTTGTATTTGAATGATTATATAAAAGGGGCTATCGATGGATGAAAAAAGGAGTTATTCTTTCAGTTAATAAGCGATATGTAACCCTATTGACCCCCGAGGGTGAATTTCTGAAAACCAAAAGGCAGGAACGGGTATATGAAGTGGGTGAGGAAATCACTTTTTCACCTGCTAAACAAAATTTCACTTTAGCTTTTTTCAATTTTCATTCATCTTTCAAAAAAACGGCCGTGCTAAGCATTGCCTCCACCTTCTTGATACTCTTTTCGATTCTTCCTTCTTATTTCTCTGGTCACGTGTCGGCATATATGACGATAGATGTGAATCCAAGCATTGAATTGGAGCTTGACGATGATTTAGAAGTTCTCAAACTTACCGGTTTAAATGAAGACGGCAAGCTTGTGATTGATCATCTGAAGGACTGGAAAGGAAAGAATATAAAGACTGTTACAAACCGAATCGTTGAAACGACGAAGCAACTTGGTTATTTGAAAGGAAATAAACAAATAGTCGTTTCCACAACGTTATTGGAAAAAAATAAAGAACTGGATAAGAATTTAAAAGAAGAGATAAAAGAAATATCTGAGCAGGATAATGTTTCTGATACAAGAATGAAAGTGATCCAGGCAACAAAAAGCGATCGGAAGCAAGCAAGGGAACAAGGCATATCCACGGGTAGGTATCTCGAAAAGAAGTTGAATGAAGATAAGGGAAAGGTAAAAGTCAATAAGAGGGAGCCTGCTCCAGCGCCAGATAAAAAAATCGAGGAAAAGGTTGTTATTCCGAAAGAGAAGGGTGTAACGCTGAGTACGGAAAACAAATCGGATGGGGAAAAGAAAAAAGAGAATGATGCAATTGAAATAAAGCAAAAGCCGGCAAATGAAGCGAAACCGACTGAAAGGAAAGGCTCGGCAACGCAATTCACCAAAATTAAGGAACAAAACGAACGGATAGATACAATTGGAAAACGGAATGCCATAAATGGAAACAAGGAAAAAAGCAACAAGTCAAAAGGAAAATCGGATAGCAATCACAGCAACCAATTAAAGAACGAGCAGAAAAATGAAAAGAGTGATAAAAAGATCGATATGAAAAAAGGTCCATCAGTCAATGAAAAGAATAATAATAATCATAAAAAGCACGACAGGCAGGATAAACAAGGGAGGCAAAATAACCAGGATAGGCAGGATAAACAAGGTAAGCAAGATAAACAGGATAGGCAAGATAAACATGGTAAGCAAGATAACCATGATAAGCAATATAAACAAGATAAGAAAGATTGGGATAAGTCGAAATGGGGTAAAGGCAATAATGGAAACGGAAATGGACATAATGATTAAAAAGAGTCCAGCATGCAGCTGGACTCTTAGCCATGGATATTAAATTGTAATAAGAATTATTGACCCTTAAGTTGAGATTGTGCTTGTTGTACAAGACGTTTCGTGATTTCTCCGCCAACTGAACCATTGGCACGTGCTGAAGTATCGGAACCTAATTGTACACCGAATTCAGATGCAATTTCATATTTGATTTGTTCTAATGCTTGTTCGATTCCAGGAACAAGAAGGTTGTTACTGCTGTTAGCCATTTGAATCTCCCCTTTACTTTTTCAACGGCTTTTGCCGCTGTAATGATAGTATAAGTAGAATGTGGAGTTTTACTTATATGAGCAGCATCAAAGTTATTGGTAAACCTGCCTATTTGTTGTAAGTAAGTCAGTTTTAAAAGAGAATGGAAAAAAGAATGAAAAAAGCGTGAAAAAAGGGTAAACTAGATTTTTAATGGTTATGTGATTCGCATAACTATAAAGGAGTAAGAAAGGAAACTCTTTATGTTTGCTATCAAAAAAATATTATCAAAGTTAACACCCGCTCAGCTTATCGTCGGTTATTACTTTTTGGCCGTAAGTATCTCGACCATACTGTTGAGTCTGCCGGTTGCTCTTAAGCCAGGCGTGGAATTTAAATTCATGGATGCATTATTCACAGCCGTAAGTGCAGTTAGTGTAACAGGCCTAACAGTTGTTAGTTTACCCGAAGTGTATAATGAGGTAGGCTATTTCATTCTAATGTTTGTTCTCCAATTTGGCGGTATTGGCATTATGACACTTGGAACGTTTTTTTGGTTGATTTTGGGTAAGAAAATCGGTTTGAAGGAAAGACAATTGATCATGACAGATCAAAACCAATCGAATCTTTCGGGGCTTGTTAAATTATTGATTCAAATCATTCAGATATTTGTCGTAATTGAAATGATTGGAGCTCTAGTTTTAGGCATTTACTTTCTGAATTATTTTCCAAACTGGAAAGAAGCCTTTTTAAATGGCTTATTTTTAGCCATAAGTGCCACCACGAATGCTGGTTTTGATATTACCGGTATTTCAATGATTCCATTTAAAGACGATTATTTTGTACAGTTCATCACGATTATCCTGCTTACCCTTGGAGCAATCGGGTTTCCTGTCTTGATTGAGTTGAAAGAGTTTTTATCCAATAAAGCCCGTACTTATAAGTTTCATTTTTCTTTGTTCACGAAGCTGACATCAGTCACTTTCTTTTCCCTTATCATTGGGGGAACGATCCTGATTCACTTGCTGGAAATGAACGGGTTTTTTAAAGATAAAAACTGGCACGAATCTTTTTTTTACTCTCTATTTATGTCATCGAATACGAGAAGTGGTGGCCTTGCAACGATGAATGTGAGCGATTTCTCGGAACCGACCCTGTTATTGCTGAGCATTTTGATGTTCATTGGAGCATCCCCAAGTTCAGTCGGGGGAGGGATACGGACAACGACTCTGGCCATCATGATTCTATTTTTATGGAATTTCATGAGGGGAAGGCGTTCCATTAAAGTGTTCAAGCGGGAGATTCATCCCGATGATATTCGAAAGGCGACAGCAGTTATGATCATGGGATCGCTCCTTTGCATAATCGCGGTCTTCATTTTATCGATTACTGAGAATTTTACTTTGATGCAAATCATTTTTGAAGTATGCTCGGCTTTTGGTTCAGTTGGACTTTCGATGGGAATTACGCCTGAACTCAGTAATACCGGTAAGATTGTCATTATGATCATTATGTTCATTGGCCGTGTCGGGATAACGTCCCTCCTGTATATCATAGGCCATAAAGAAGTTACGGAAAATTATCATTATCCAAAGGAACGTGTCATCATTGGGTAAATGATTTAAGTAGAACAGTAACCTTTCCATCTAGGAAAGGTTTTTTGTTTTGTTTGCAGGAATCATGGACAAAATGTTGAAATTTACCTATAAGTGAGTTTTCAACTATTTAAACATACAAAAATATGCTTAATTTGCCCCCTTACTTTGAATTCATTCGGATGAAGTATAAATCATTTTGGTGAGGAGGTGGAAGAAGTGAAGAAATATACTGGAAGGATCTTTGTCCCTGCCCTTTTCTTCATATTGATATTACCCTATATAGGGTGGCTGGGGCATGAAGAACGAAGGTTTTCTGCCTTTGCAGGAATATATTTAATCGTAATTTTAACCATTGCCTGGTGTTTGGGTGCCATCTTCGATCATAACCGGAAAACGATTGCTTTGTTGCAGGATAGCGAAGGGCGTTATCGCATTATCTCCAATTATTCTAAAGAATTGATCAATAGCTTCAATGAGGTCGTTTTCCAAACGGATGAGAAAGGGAAATGGTTGTATTTAAACCCGGCATGGAAATCGATGAGTGGTGCAACCGTGAATGAATCCCTGGGGCTTCACTTTTCTAAGCATATGGATAACGCTTCTTATAAAGACGTTTTAAAGACCTTTGCGGACTCCTTTCATCGAGGGGATAAATATTTTCGTGCGGACATTAAATTAAATGCGAAAAAGGGAACAAGTTGGGTTGAAGCATTCGTTAAACTAATTTACGATGACGCTGGGAAATTTATCGGGACGGCGGGCATATTATCGGAAATCAATGAACGTAAACATGCGGAGGAAAAGCTTGTGAGCCAAAACGAACACTTGGCTATCACTTCAAGCAAATTATCAACGGCTGCCCAACTTGCGGCAGGGATTGCACATGAGGTCAGGAATCCGATGACAGCAATAATGGGATTCGTGAAGTTGATTAAAGATGGCGGTTCTGAAAAGCAGGAATACTATGATATTATTTTTTCGGAAATAAATCGGATCGAGCAAGTTCTGAATGAACTCTTGCTGCTATCGAAACCTGCTGAGGCGGTTTTTCTTGAGAAGGATTTAAAGGAAAGCTGCAACCATGTCGTAACGCTGTTGGAGACAAATGCCGTACTGAACAATATTCAAATTCATAAAAATTATGATTCAGAACCTATTTTTATGTACTTTGATGAAAACCAAATCAAGCAAGTATTAATAAACATGATAAAAAATTCCATAGAATCGATGCCGAATGGCGGAAATATTTTTGTGAGCATAAATGAAAAAAACGGGGAAGTTTTTTTGAGCATTTTGGATGAAGGGAAGGGTATCCCGGAAAACTCCCTTCAAAAAGTAGGAGAGCCATTTTTCACTACAAAAACAACAGGAACGGGATTGGGTCTTTCCGTTTGTTTTAGAATCATCGAAAAGCACGGAGGAAAAGTTTTCATCACCAGTGAACTGAAAAAAGGTACGAAAATCGTTTGTATCTTTCCAACCGTCCAACAAAGGGAATATAGTGAGAACGAAAAGGTCCGGATGCAGGGCCACGAATGACAAGAAAATAATGATTTAATCGTTGAAAAAATCTGAATATTATGTATATACTTTAAGAGTAATAACATACTAACCGGTTAGTAAGTTTAAAAGGAGGAATTCAATTTGAACTTTGAACATACTCAAAAGGTGAAAGATCTGGAAAAGAAGTTAACGGAATTCATGGAAAAGCACGTTTACCCAAATGAATCAATATACAAGAAGCAGCTTGAAGCACAGAAGAGCCGCTGGAGTGAAATACCCCCGATTTTATCTGAATTGACGGCAAAAGCAAAAGAAGAAGGATTATGGAATTTATTTTTACCTGATAGCGGTTATGGCGCGGGTTTAACAAATCTAGAATATGCACCGCTTTGTGAAATCATGGGTAGGTCGTCGATAGGGCCTGAAATCTTCAACTGTAATGCGCCGGACACTGGTAATATGGAAGTGTTGGTGAGATACGGTTCAGATGAACATAAAGAACGCTGGCTGAAGCCCTTGCTTGCTGGAGAAATCCGCTCATGCTTCTCGATGACAGAACCGGAAGTGGCGTCTTCCGATGCGACCAATATCGAATGCAGGATAGAAAAGACGGGTAATGAGTATGTCATAAACGGCCGAAAATGGTGGTCTTCAGGCGCAGGCGATCCCCGATGCAAGATTGCCATCGTCATGGGTAAGACGGATCCTGAGGCGTCCAAGCATGAACAACAGTCAATGATTCTTGTACCGCTCGATACACCAGGTGTCAAAATCGAGAGAATGCTCCCTGTGTTTGGTTATGATCATGCCCCGCATGGCCATGCCGAAATCACTTTTGAAAATGTGAGGGTCCCGGCAACGAATATTCTATGGGGTGAAGGCAAAGGATTTGCGATTGCCCAAGGAAGACTCGGACCCGGAAGGATACATCATTGCATGAGGCTGATCGGCGCTGCTGAAAGAGCTCTTGAAGAATTATGTAAGCGCATTCAAAATCGTGTCGCTTTTGGTAAAACATTGGCGAGGCAAGGTGTGGTCATGGAGTGGGTTGCTGATTCACGCATTGAAATCGAACAAGCAAGACTTCTGACCTTAAAAGCTGCTTATATGATGGATACTGTCGGGAACAAGGAAGCGAAGGCGGAGATTGCCATGATAAAAGTGGTGGCACCAAATATGGCATTGAATGTGCTGGACAGGGCCATCCAAGGCTTTGGAGCTGCAGGGATTTCCGATGATTTCCCTTTTGCTGCACATTGGGCAAATGCACGGACTTTAAGGCTTGCTGATGGTCCCGATGAAGTTCACCGCTCACAAGTTGCTAAGGTTGAACTTCGAAAATACCAGCAAAAGCATGAGGTGAAAATATGAAAGTTACCGACTTATTCGATCTAACTGGAAAGACGGCGATCATAACCGGTGGAGGGAGAGGATTGGGAGCACAAATAGCGACCGGCTTTGCCGAAGCTGGGGCAAATGTTGTTCTTTGTTCAAGGAAGAAGGAGGCATGCGACGAAGTTGCTTCACAAATCGAAAAGCTTGGAGTCAAGGCGCTTTCCCTGAAGTGTGATATCACCAATCCTTCAGATGTACAGGAAGTTGTTAACGAAACTTGCCGTGAATTTGGTGCCATCGACATTTTAGTAAACAATAGCGGGGCATCCTGGGGGGCACCAGCCGTCGACATGCCCCTTGAAGCATGGCAGAAGGTGATGAATGTCAATGTAACCGGAACCTTTATCATGAGCCAGACAACAGGCAGGGTCATGATTGAACAGGGACATGGGAAAATCATAAATATCGCTTCTGTTGCAGGATTAGGGGGGACCGACCCGAGGGTGCTCGATACGGTCGGATATAATACGAGTAAAGGGGCGGTCATTACTTTAACGAAGGATTTAGCTGTTAAATGGGGTCAGCATAATATCAATGTTAATGCAATCGCACCCGGATTCTTTCCGACAAAAATGACGAAAGGGGTTCTTGAGCAAGGAAAGAATCCTATCTTGGATTCCACGCCGCTAAAAAGATTAGGGAGTGATGATGATTTGAAAGGGGCAGCGGTTTTCCTGGCCTCAAAGGCATCCGATTTTGTGACTGGAAATATCTTGATTGTCGATGGGGGTTCACATGCAAAGTAATGAAAGATGAGTAAATAAGGCTGGAGGGTATGAAATGATGAATGAAAAAAAATGGCTTTCCGTTTATCCTGATTCAATTTCAAAGGAAATAAAAGTCCCTGAGTTTCCGATGCAAAGGATCCTTCAAAATGCATGTCAGTCCTATCCAAACAATACAGCTATTACTTTTTATGACCGAAAGATTACCTATCAGGAACTTTTTCATGCGTCGCAAGCCTTTGCTTCAGCCCTGCAAAAAAAAGGTGTTCAAAAAGGCGATCGTGTCGCCATCATGCTACCTAACTGTCCGCAATACGTTATAGCTTATTATGGATCGTTGGCAACAGGAGCCATTATTACCCAAATCAACCCAATGCTGGTTGAAAGGGAGCTTCAGCATATTTTACAGGACTCCGGTGCTGCAACGATCGTTGTATTGGATGGATTATACCCGAAAGTGAAAAGTGTGCAGCAACATGCAAATCTGAAAAATATCATCGCCGTAAGCCTTCAGTCTTCGGATGCAGATTTCCAGCCTGATGCTTCTTTTGACCAATTCATGAAGGCAGGGGACGGCAAAATCAATCACGTATCAATCGATCCGGAAAATGATATAGCCGTTCTTCAGTATACAGGAGGAACGACCGGCCGTTCAAAAGGGGCGATGCTGACTCACAGTAATATTCTGGCCAATGTCGTTCAATCGTATGAATTCTTCAAGCATGAATTAAAAATGGGCTCTGAAAGAACGCTGTCGGTCATCCCGCTTTTTCATGTTTTTGGAATGACGTCCGCAATGAATTTATCCGTGTATATCGCGGGTGATTCCATCATGCTGCCGCGATTTGAAATAGAAGAGGTGCTGGAAACGATTAAGCGTGAACAGCCGACCACTTTTCCTGGTGTACCGACCATGTATGTAGCGTTGACGAATCATCCAAATGCAGAAGAATATGGAATGGGCTCAATCCAGGTCTGTAACAGCGGAAGTGCACCGATGCCCGTGGAACTGCTGCGTGAGTTCGAACGAAAATCAGGTGCGAAGATATTGGAAGGCTACGGTCTTACGGAAGCTTCGCCAACAACGCATTGTAACCCGGCATTTGCAAAAAGGAAGCCTGGGAGCGTCGGGATTGGTTTCCCTTCGACTGAATATAAAGTGATGGACCTGGGAGACGGGACAAAAGAAATGGCCCCTGGCGAATTGGGGGAATTGGTCGTTAAAGGACCTCAAGTGATGAAGGGTTACTGGAATATGCCGGAGGAAACGGCGGTGACCCTTAGGGATGGTTGGCTTTATACGGGTGATATCGCCAAAGTTGATGAAGACGGTTATCTCTATATTGTCGACAGGAAAAAAGATTTGATCATCGCAAGTGGTTATAATATATATCCGCGAGATGTGGAGGAAGTTCTTTATGAACATCCTGCTGTCCAGGAAGCGGTTGTCATCGGGGTTCCAGATGCTTACCGAGGGGAGTCGGTAAAAGCTGTGCTTATACTTAAAAATAATAAAACGGCAAATGAACGGGAAATCATCGATTACTGCCGAGCAAACCTATCGGCTTATAAAGTTCCGCATTTCGTTGAATTTCGTGATGAGTTACCGAAAACAAATGTCGGAAAGATTTTAAGGCGTGCTTTAAGAGAAGAACTTTCCAGGAAATAAGAGGGCTTTGATAGTACGAACGCGTATGATATCAATTCAGCTGAAATTTTAACAGATTGCGAGGATGCAAACATGAAAGAAAAAATGACAGAACATAGCATACGCTTATTTGAAAAGAAGGGCTTTAGTGAAACGTCGATTTCCGATATCGTCGAGTCGGTCGGGGTTACGAAGGGAACGTTTTATTATTACTTTACGAGCAAAGAGCAGTTGCTTATGGATATTCATCTAGCTTATATAGGCGAGTTGCTTAGTGAGCAGGAAATAATCATATTGGATCCTGGGAAAAGTTGTAGGGATAAGCTTTTCGATATGGTATTGATGCTGTTAAAAAGCATCAAAACCAAAAAGTCCAGCGCAACGGTGTTTTTCCGTGAAATGAAAAATCTAAGTGATGAAAAACTTGCACAAATCCTTCCTAAGCGGGATGAGTTCCGTAATAAAATCGAGCAAGTGCTGATTAGCGGCATCGAGAACGGAGAACTACGTTCCAATCTCGATGCATCCATCATCTCTTTTGCTATTTTGGGTGTGGCCAATTGGAGCTATCATTGGTTCGACTCAGAAGGTGAAAAAACCGAACAGGAAGTTGCAGCCATTTTTATGGGGATGATTCTGCAGGGAATTGAAGCGTGACCAGGTTACATACTAACCAGTTAGTAGAAGGGAGATAGAAGGCATGACCAACAAGCAAATTCAATCGATAACCGTAATTGGGGCTGGGCAGATGGGGCATCAAATTGCGATGCTTGCTGCACTTGGAGGTTACGAAACGATTCTTCAGGATGTTCAGGAAAACGCGTTGAATACAGCCCAAGAAAAATTAGACGTCATTTTGACTAAATGGGTTCAAAAAGGAAAATTGTCCGAAGATCGTAAGTTGGCTGCTTTTAGCCGTCTTCAATATACCACCGATCTTGAGAAAGCGGCCAGTGGAGCTGATTTGATCATTGAAGCGGTTGTTGAAAAACTTGATGTGAAACGGGAAGTCTTCGCTAGACTTGAAGAATTGGCGCCAGCAGAAACCATTTTTGCAACGAATAGTTCAACGATTGTCAATAGCCTGATTGCTAGTGTGACGAATCGTCCGGATAAGTTCATTAATATGCATTTCTTTTTCCCGCCTCTAATAATGGATTGTGTTGAAGTTGTCATGAGTGATCAAACATCGGAGGAAACAGCGAAGCTTGCGATGGAAGTCACAGAGAGAATGAATAGGACAGGAGTTTTGTTGAGGAAAGAGATATCGGGATTCGTAGCAAACCGAATTTTGGGAGCGTTGCAGCGTGAGGCCTTATATTTGTATGAAGAAGGAATTGTGGACTATAAGGATATCGATTTAATTTGCAGGAAAGCTTTAGGCCATCCCATCGGCCCTTTTGAACTGATGGATCTATCAGGTATTGATGTGGGATATTTTGTCATGCAGCAGCGATACAATGAAACTGGAAATCCAGAAGACAAGCCAAATGCTTGTATAGAAGAAAAGGTGAATAAAGGACAATTAGGCAGGAAAACAGGAAAAGGCTGGTATGATTATCCAAACCAAGGAGTGAAGAATTGATGACAAAATTAATTAGAGTGGCTAAGGAAAATAAGCTTACGGTCATCACCATCGATAATCCTCCATTAAACGTAATCAGTAAACAAGTATTCAGAGAATTGGGAGAAACATTCGATGAACTTTCAAAAGATACTGAAACTGTTGCGGTACTCATAACCGGTGCAGGCAATATCGCATTTGCCGCTGGTGCTGATATAAAAGAATTCCCTAACATGATGGGGAACCCGAATATGAAAGAAATGGTAAAGGAAAGTCATGCCGTCCTAACCAAAATCGACCAGTTACCTAAACCTACGATAGCTGTATTAAATGGCCTGACTTTGGGCGGCGGATGCGAACTGGCTCTGGCCTGTGATTTGAGAGTGGCAGAAACGCAGGTTCAAATTGGTCTGCCGGAAGTGAAATTGGGCTTATTTCCTGGAGCTGGCGGTACACAGCGTTTGTCCAGACTTGTAGGAAACGCAAAAGCAAAAGAGATTATATTTACCGGTGATCCGCTTGGTGCAATAGAAGCGGAAAAGATCGGGCTTGTCAATAAAGTCGTTGAGCAAGGCTGCGGCTTATCGGAAGCGAAAATCTTGGCCTCACGATTGACAAGGCACTCACTTCAGGCACTTTCGAGAATCAAGAAAGCGATTAATGAAGGAAGTGAGACAACGCTTGAACAAGGTCTAGAGATTGAAACGAGTCTTTTTCAAGAAATCTTCCAAACTGAAGATGTTAAAGAAGGGGTTTCCGCTTTCTTGGATAAACGTAAACCTGCTTTCGTACATCGTTAATTAAGGAGGGATCTTATGCATGAATTGGAAGTCAACGTCCGTTTTTCCGAAACGGATGCTTTGGGCCACATCAATAACATAAGCTATTTCATATATCTCGAAGAAGCACGCATGAAATTTTTTGAAGCTTTAGGCCTAGCGGCGAATGTCGAATCTTGGAATTTTTTGTTAGCCTCCACTAAATGCGACTTTATTGCTCAGGGATTTTTCAATCAACTCTTGACCATCCGTACATCTTTGACAAAGGTAGGTACGAAAAGTTGTGAAATGGTCCATGATATCCTCTGTTCACAAACTGGGGAAGTGATTGCTAGGGGAAGTGCAGTTTTAGTCTGTTTTAATTTTTTGAATCAAAAAAGTGAACCTATTCCTGAATTTATTAAAGAAAAGCTCATTTCACTTCTTGTTCATAATTAGGATGACAAAAGTCTAAAGGAGGGAAGAACATGGTTGACGATATGATTCCTGTTCGGCCCGGCGAGGAACTGAATATTGTTGCATTAGAAGGTTTCCTAAGAAAAAGTGTATTGGATCTTCCAAATGAACCGTTAGAATTGCAACAATTTTCCATGGGCTATTCCAATTTGACCTATCAGCTGAGAATTGGTGAGTGGGAGGCTGTCCTAAGAAGGCCACCTCTTGGTCCTGTTGCTCCAAAGGCACATGATATGAAGCGTGAACATCATATCCTTTCTTCAATCAACCCATATTTTCAAGCAGCTCCCGAGCCTATTCTGTTCTCGGATGATGAATCGATTGCGGGGGCCCCTTTTTTCCTAATGGAAAGGAAACATGGAATTGTAATAGATACCGAATTTCCCAAGGGAATCGAGCCTACTGTTGAAAAGTGCAGACAGCTTTCATATGTGATGGTCAATCGGCTTGCTGATCTTCACTCGATTCCCCATGAGAAAACGGGGTTGGTTGAAATTTCCAAACCTGAAGGATTCATTGAAAGACAAGTACGCGGATGGATTTCCCGCTATGAGAGAGCAAAGACAGATGAAATCAAGGAAATTCGTCCGCTTATCGATTATTTTCAACAGAATATCCCGAAATATAGCCAGACTTCAATTATCCATTATGACTATAAGATCAATAATGCCATGTTTAACAAGGACCTTACAGAGATGGTTGGTTTATTTGATTGGGAAATGTCCACCGTTGGTGATCCGCTAGCCGATCTAGGAGTGGCTTTAAGCTACTGGATGGAAAGCGGTGACCCGGAACTTATCAAATTCGGTGTGGGTCAAGCGTCACTCACGACTTTAACTGGTTTCCTGACACGAAGGGAATTTATCGAGAAGTATGCAGCAAGAAGCGGCAGGGATGTTTCCAACGTCGATTTTTATTTAACCTTTGGTTACTTTAAGTTAGCTGTCATCCTTCAGCAAATCTATTATCGATATAAAAAAGGCCAGACAAATGATCCCCGTTTTTCCAATCTCGGAAAAACGGTTAAAGGCTTACTCACTCATGCTGCAAATGTAGCTGCGAAGGAAGTTTAATTAAATGGAATATATACAAAACATTCATTTGCTACTAAAAAAAGAAGAGATAGATAGGGAAAAGCTCCAAGAGGGGGATAAAGTTGCGGTCATCCTGGATGTGTTATTAGCGACCACAACGATTATTTCAGCACTTCATGATGGAGCACGCCAGGTGATACCTGTCATGGATCCAGTGGATGCCTTGGTGAAAAGCCAGGAATTGGACCATGGGGATTCCATAGTGGCAGGGGAACTAAAAGCAAAGCCGGTTGATGATTTAATGTATCCAAGTCCGACGCTATTGAGTAAGTTGGTACCTGGCAAAACTTTAATATTGTCCACGACTAATGGAACGGTTGCGCTAAGGAATTCAGCCGCTGCCAAAAAGGTTTATATCGCATCTTTGTTAAATAATCCGTCTGTTGCTGAAAAAATAAAAAAACATCATAAAACAGAAACGATCATCATCGTTTGTTCGGGAAACTCAGGTGAATTCAGTCTGGAAGACTTTTACGGTGCGGGTCATTTGATAGATTGCCTGATTGCTGGATCACAAGGTACGTTCATACTCAACGATGCAGCAAAGGCTGCAAAAGCGCTTTATCGAACCAATAGCGAAAATGCCTTTGATATCCTGAAATCATCATATGTCGGACAGTTGTTTGACAAACACAGCTTGATCACAGATTTGGAATTGGCGGCGCAAAAAGGTTCGATGGATCTTGTCCCAGAGTTGGTGGATGGAAAGATCGAAGCTGAATTGAAAAGGCAGGAAACGTAGTTTAAAACCTGGATAAGGAGTGAAGGGTATGAGATTTTCACAGGCAATAGCGGTGGTGACAGGTGCAGGTTCCGGTATTGGGAAAGCTACAGCGATGCGCCTGTCGGACGAAGGGGCAAAAGTGTTGTTGGTAGGGCGGACGAAAGGAAAGCTGGAGGAAGCAGCTGCAGAAATCAATGCAAGGCACACGATTCCCGTAGCCGACATTTTCCCTGCAGATGTTACCGTCGAGGAAGATGTAAAGAATCTGGCCATGTATGTGAAGGAACAATATCGTGACCTTCACATTTTAATCAATAATGCAGGTGGATCAAAGTCCTCGAAGCTTTTGGATACATCTGAAGCTGATTGGGATATGATTCAACATGTCAATTTGAAAAGTGTCTTTCTAGTTTCCAAGTACTTGGGAAAAGTGATGGAAGAAGGAGCTGGCAGTGGAAATAATGCCATCAATCGGGCAATCGTGAATGTGGCTTCACTGTCAGGACATCAGGCAGGGGCATTCATCCCGCATTACAGCTCTGCTAAAGCAGGGGTCATCAGTTTAACGAAATCATTGGCACTGGAACTCGCTGCAGCCGGCATTCGGGTCAATTCCGTATCACCGGGATTCATTGAAACGCCTTTAACGGAGGGTGGATTGCAAAATGAAAAATTCGTAAAGTCGATTCAACGGAACACGGCACTGGAAAGAGTGGGGAAAGCGGAGGAAATAAGTAATGTCATTACCTTTGCTGCTTCGCCGGAGGCTTCCTATATGACTGGGACGGATTTATTGGTGGATGGCGGCTGGTTGATCAAATAGAAAAAGGGGATGGGTAAATGTTAAAAGAACACTTATTGACAGAGGTAACCGATAATGTAATGATCCTGACTTTGAATCGTCCTGAAAGCTTGAATGCATTTAGCCCGGATATGATTGCAAGCTTAACGAAAGCGATTAAGGATGTAAAACAAACACCACATATAAGGGCAGTCATCATCAAAGGGGCGGGAAGATCATTCACTGCGGGAGGTGACGTTAAGTCAATGGGGAAGGCCTCTGCAAGTCAATTGTATGATCATGTTGGCAGAATGAATGAATGCATATTGGCTCTGGATGCTTCTGAAGTTCCCGTAATGGCTGCCGTCCATGGATTTGCGGCAGGGGCAGGATTTAATTTGGCACTCGCCTGTGATTTGATCGTGGCTTCCGATGATAGTCAATTTGCCATGAGTTTTTCACAGGTAGGCCTGATCTCTGATGGAGGTGGTTCGTATTTTTTACCTAAATTAGTAGGGCCCCATCTTGCAAAGCAGCTCTTCTTTACTGCCGGGCCAATTTCTGCGGAACGCTTATACCAGTTAGGTATCATTAATTATATATATCCACTCAATCAACTTGAAGAGGA
This sequence comes from Bacillus sp. ISL-4, assembly GCF_018613275.1. Classification (NCBI taxonomy): domain Bacteria; kingdom Bacillati; phylum Bacillota; class Bacilli; order Caryophanales; family Bacillaceae; genus Bacillus; species Bacillus sp. ISL-4. The sequence goes on along the minus strand of NZ_JAGGQN010000012.1, from coordinate 321,253 downwards.
ATCATTGAAACTTGCGGAAAAGCTGGCAAAAGGACCGACAAAAGCTTATGGGATGATGAAAAAGCTCGTTAGCCATTCATTTACGGCTACACTTGATGAAATGCTCGAACAGGAACGTATCACGCAAACCTTGATGGCCTCCACAGAAGATCATCTGGAGGGAGTTGCAGCATTCAAAGAAAAAAGAAAACCGGAATTTACAGGAAATTAATAAGGGAGGGATAAAGATGAGAGCCATTCATTTTGAAGAATACGGCGGACCGGAAGTACTGAAATTGACTGAAATGGAAAGGCCTGTGCCAACTGGGCATGAAGTTCTGATTGAAATCGATTGTGTCGGCGTCAATTATGCAGATACAGCCAGAAGGGAAGGGCAATATGTGGTACCTACGCCACTTCCGTTCATTCCAGGTGCGGAAGTGGCTGGCGTTGTGGTGGAAGTTGGGGGGAAGGTGACCAAAATCAAACCCGGTACAAGGGTCGTGAGTTTGATTGAATCGGGTGGATATTCAGAATATGCCCTTTCAGATGAATTCTCGGCCATTCCGCTTCCTGATGCCATTCAGTTTCATGAAGCTGTTGCCCTGCCACTTCAAGGTCTGAGCGCCTATCATATTCTAAAGACAATGGGACGCATGCAACAGGGGGAAACGGTATTGGTCCATGCTGCTGCAGGTGGAGTGGGAACGATTGCCGTACAATTAGCCAAAATCTTCGGGGCTGGAAAAGTGATTGCCACCGCCAGCACAGTGGAAAAGTTGGAACTGGATAAATCGATGGGGGCGGATGAACTTATCGATTACACGAAAGAAGGATGGGAAATGAAAGTCCGTGAGGTCACGGGAGGAAAGGGAGTAGACGTGGCTCTGGAAATGGCAGGAGGGGATGTTTTCAATAAAACATTGAAATGTTTGGCTCCATTTGGACGTCTCGTTGTTTTTGGTAATGCCAGTCGTAAGCCTTATACGATGAACCCGCAGCAATTAATGAGGCGCAATCAATCCGTCGTAGGTTTTTTCCTGCCACAGATCATGAAACACCCAGATTTGCTGTTGCCTAGCATTCAAGACCTTTTTTCTTACGTCACGTCCGGGAAACTTAAGCTAACTATCGGCGGCATCTACCCAATTGAAAAGGCAGCAGCCGTTCATGAGGAAATGAACGCCCGTCAAACGAAAGGGAAGTTGATTTTGCAGGTGAAATGAGAAGAAGGGGTGTATATATGATGCACCCCTTGTATTTTAATTGGATTTCACTAATTCCTTGGACCCTTAAGAACGATTCAATCCGTATCAGTGCTCACATCCTTATCAGGATGCATGAAAGGCGGCTGCGGCGCTTTTTTAGCCTCTAACAGTTCGCGGTTTTCAGTTGAATTCCAGCCTATATCATTGGTGGGGTGTATCCATTCGTCTCCAGCCAGGATTTCCGGGTCTGTATTTTCGCTCCAATTTTCGAGTGGTGAGTTTTCAGAAGCATATTTACTGTCGCCAATGACGACTCCATAATCATTGACGAATGGAGCCTGTGGTTTTATGCCGGTTCCCTTAAAGCTTGGTGCGTTAATTTGGTGTGGTTGTGTATCGTCGACAATTGGTGAATCCAATTTCTTTTTCATGTAGTGTCTCCCTTTCCGTTTTACGGTTATTTTTCTCGTCTGTCCCTATATTATCCCTGAATAATTTCAGGCATTTTTACCCCATTCTAAAATGTAAACTATTTGAAAAGGGTGGATGAAAATGAAACGGAAAGCCAATGTGGATGGTGCTGTCAAAGCAAGTAAAACGCCAAAAAGAAACCAAGCTGAAAATGAATTTTCCAATGAGTTCGCATTGGAGGAAAACGCAATGAAAGGTGCCAACCGTAATTCAAAGCAAGGCAGAAAAGGAAGAAGTTAATGGATAAAGAAAAACAGAACAGCCAGGAAAAGATGGGACAACATGTACGAACTGAATTTGGAATCGAATTCAGCGGCGATATGAACGCAACCAAAATTTATGAAATTTTGGCAAAAGAAAATAAAAAACGTGATAGTGATAAGTAAATAAGGACGGACCCAATTCTTGGGTCCGTCCTTATTCTTAAAAAATGATGCTGCCAGATTTTGAGAGAGGGAATATCGTTGAACCCTTACCACTCGGATCAAAATAGGCAAGCATGAACGATGGTTTCTCGACGATTGTTCCCTCAGCTAAATACGTTTCCAAATCAAAGGGAAGTGCCTCGAGCAACGTGTGCTTGTATATTTCTTTTTCATTAAGTGCCAAGGCTGTGAAAGAGGAACCAAGCTTTTCAGGCTTATCCAGAATCTCTTCATATATCTCTTTCCGCCCACTTTTATCTAATGAAGCTTCCCACCAAGGCTTACGTGGTTTGTATTTTTGGTTCATGAAATAATCCAATTTCATGAGTCCGATAATGTTTTTCAGTTCAGCAGATTCCCGGGAAGCCAAAAACTGCTGTAAGCGTCTGAATAAGTCTTCAAGCTGATGTCCGATTCGTGACCAGCCTTGTTCATCCCAATAGGTTCCGAAATCTTGAAAGAAGTCGAATGGTGATTGAAATACCGTTTTGACAAGATATTCCGTGGTGTGATCCATTCTATGATCGTTCCAGTATTTTTCAAGGACATCTTCAACTTGTTTAATGCGGACAATGTCATCAAAGGATAAAACATTATTTCCCAGGATTTCATATGGAGCATGTTCGCTGTATATATATTGGTGTTCATCAGCACGTATCCGTAAGCCAGTACCACGAAGCATCTTTAAGAAACCAAGCTGCATCTCTTCGGGTCTGAGCTCGAAAACATCATTGAAAGTCTTTCTGAAAGAATGATAATCTTCTTCAGGTAAACCGGCAATTAGGTCTAAATGCTGATCAATTTTCTGACCTTCTTTTACCATCGTGACGGTTCTGGTCAATTTTTCGAAATTCTGCCTTCTCATAACTAGATCATTCGTATGATCATTCGTCGATTGTACCCCTATTTCAAAGCGGAACAATCCTGAAGGGGCATTATCGTTCAAGAACTGGATAACTTCCGGACGCATGATGTCCGCCGTGATTTCGAACTGGAAAACAACACCGGGTAGATGTTCATCGATTAAGAATTGAAACATTTCCATGGCATAGCTTCGGCTAATATTGAAGGTTCGGTCAACGAACTTAATGGTCTTGGCACCATTAGCCATAAGGTACCTGATATCTTCTTTAATCTTTTCACGATCAAAATACCTGACACCCACTTCAATCGATGAAAGGCAAAATTGGCAACTGAACGGGCACCCTCGGCTAGTTTCGATATAGGTGACACGTTTAGATAGGTCGCCGCGGTCTTCCTCCAAACGATATGGAGAAGGGAGGGATTTCAAATCAACCTTGCCGTTCTGAGGCTGGATGATTTTTTTTCCATCCTGTCGATATGCAATGCCGCCGACCTTCTTATAGTCATTCGAACCTTCAATTTCAGATAAAAGGGCCTTGAAGGTGACTTCACCTTCGCCAATTACGATGAAATCAGCCCCGGGAATTTGATCAAGCCATTCCCCAACATCATAGGTGACTTCAGGTCCGCCAAGAATGATAACCAATTCTGGATTGATCTTCTTCAGCATGGCTACGACTTTCATTGTTTCCTCGATGTTCCAAATATAGCAGCTGAACCCTATGACATCAGGTTTTTTGGAATGAAGGTCACCAACTATGTTCATAATTGGATCTTTTATCGTATATTCTGCCAGCTGTACATCATAATCTGGCTGGGCATAAGCTTTTAAATATCGGATGGATAGCGATGTATGGATATATTTTGCGTTAAGAGTACTGATTATTATATTCATGTTAAAGGGCGTAAAAGAAACGCCTGGCTCCTTTCGTGTACATGTCTTTTTAAGCCAACAAGCACTAACGAGTAATTTTACCATAGCGTACTCCATTTGAAAAATGAGTTATGGTATTGAAGGGGAATCTTTTCAGCTTGAAAGTCGAAAACGGATAAAGCAGAAAATGCTTCATCCGTTTTATTTAAAAAGCTTGTTTAATATACTCTTTCGTTTTAGTCATGAAACGTTTTGTCTTGGTCGCTTTCAATTCGATGATTGGCTGCGCCATGGTAGCGATCATTTCACTTGATAATAATACGGTAATCAGGAATGAGAGGCCAGCGAGCATGATAAAGCTCTCTGTATTGCTGAAGTAATCCTGGATGGTGCTTTCACGGAAAAACCGAATGAAGAAACCATGCAGCAGATAGACATAAAGGGTTTGTTTACCCCAGTTCGTAAAGAAATATTGTCCGCGTGGAATGAACGAAAGGAAGCTGAACACTGAAATTATGCTCAATCCATAAAATCCTAGACGTTTAAACATGGACACGATTGTCGCATCTTCAAGTTCGGCATATGGTTTCGAACCGAGCAGCCATTTATAATTGATATCGGGATATAAATAAAAACCGATAAAAATCACTAACATGACACTAATTGAAGCCAAACGAACTTTGGGCGTGAATAGTTTTTTTAAATGTTCCTTGCTTAAATGGTACCCGATCAAAAACATCGGGAAAAAAACGAATGTCCTGGAGAGACTAAGGTAATTGGAGATATTGTCAATATATCCAATCAATAATGCGATTAAAAAAGATAAACCTATGCCTACTGATGGCTTTAGCTTCGAGAAACCAAGGAGCATGATGTTCCAACAGAATAAACTGATCAGGAACCATAGCGACCATTGGGGGTCAAGCAGGTCTACAGTGATGGCAGAACGTTCATATAAGAAATAGTAGTAAACGGTATATATCAATTGGAAAATGATATAGGGCAAAATCAGTTTTTTTGTAATTTTACCTAAATACCCTTTTTGATAAAAACCTTTCGCAAAGAACCCTGATACAAGGATAAAGGCAGGCATGTGAAAGGAATAAATGGTTTTATATAAAGCATATATCGTTTCACTGTCATGTATATACGTATTCAGCAAATGTCCAAAGACGACAAAAGCCATAAGAATGAACTTGGCGTTATCGAAGAAAAAATCACGTTGTTTCATCGTTGCCTCCATTTAATAAATTTTTAAGGTAGCTAGAAAGCATTGTTATTTCTTATACCCTAAATACCTTGTACTAAATCAATATTTATTAAATTTATTATAATAACCTTAAATTAAGCTTAACGCTAAGTTTTATAGTATTCAATATACTATAATTTGATATATAGGATAATTTTGGAATGGTTTGATTGCGCCGATTTTCGAAAAATACCGAGGAAAATCAAGATGGATGTCGAATAAAGTTGGTAAGTATCGGTTTTGATGAGGGGGGTTAATATGAAAATCGGTTATGAGAATGAAACGGAATATAAACAGGAAATTTTAAAATTGAATAAACAGATCGAAGGGTTTTTGAACATTTTCAATTCGATGTCAGAGCCTTATATTAGGGTTGATGAAGAACTGTGTCTCACTTATGCCAATGATGCCGCTTGTGCCCTGCTGGAAACCGCGAAAGAGCAACTGGAGTCCATGAAGATAACTGATTTTCTCGATGTCATCCCATTAAATAACCAGGAAGTTTCAAGTTCCCTAAAAACCTCGAATGAAAGTGAAAGGCAAATTATCCAGCTACATACCGGAGCCCTTAAGCAAATAGAGTTTATACGTATAGGCTCTCTTTCCGAAGGACAGCAGTTCTACCGATTGGGGGATGTGACATTGGATGTTTCTTCGTCAAGGGAAACAAGGATGTCAAGGCAGATGTTTTTGGACATTTTCGATACAGCCATAGAAAGCATCGTTCTATTCGACAGTTCAGGAATAATAATGGAAGTGAACCATGCCTTTATCCATGTCTTGGGCATCCCGAAAAAAGAGATTGTCGGTAAGAATATGAGGGACCTCATATCCCCATATTATAGGGAATATTGGGATGAGAGCATACAAAGAGCCTTTGATGAGTCGAACTTCAAAGGAGAGGTAGAGATAAAGGTTGGGGATGAACTGCATCATTTCACTTTCTCGTTAAGTTCAACGGTAGGAAATGAATTATATATGTCGGTGCTTCGAAAAATTACAGAATCAAATATAATAGAAAAAAAGTTAGAGACGAGCGAACGGATTTTTGCCGAATTATTCGACCAGTCCATGGACGCAATCATATTCTGGAATGATGACGGAATCATTTTTCGGGTCAATCATTCAGCATGTAAAATATTCGAATCCAGCAGAGAGGATTTGATCGGCAGTCATATCTGGAAATACGTGTGCAGCAATAATAACCATTTTGGCCAGATGATGGAGACGTTTGAAAGAGACACCCAGGTGCGGGGTGAGCTGATTTATAAAATGCCTAATAACCAAATTAAATTGCTTGAATTGACTGCCAAAAAACATGAAGGTGACGGATATAACGTAACGATCTTTCGAAATGTCAGTGAGCGCTGGCTGATTGAGAAGGAATTAAGGGATAGTGAAAAGAAGTTCAGGAAGATTTTTGAGGGAACATTAGACGGCTTGATTTTATGGAATCATGAAGGGTTCACCGATATTAATGAAGCTGGTCAGAAAATATTGGAGATTTCGAAGCGCAAACTGCTATCTTTATCTGTAAAGGGATTCATTGAAAAAATTCCTGAAAATGCTCCTGTCTTGAACGCTCACATTGAAAATGTTTATAAGCATGAGGTCTACTCTTCCATCATTCCGATAACATACGAAGATGGAAGGGTTAAGCATATTGAATTTCTGACGAGGAAAAATTTATATTCGAACCTGAACTTAAGCATTTTCCGTGATGTGAGTAAAAATCTCGAAATGCAGGAACAAATCCGAAAATCGGATACTTTGAATGTCGTTGGTGAACTGGCGGCTGGAATTGCTCACGAAATCAGGAATCCAATGACAGCCTTAAAAGGTTTTATCCAGTTGCTTGAGGATGGTGTTAAAGGGGAGTTTTCCACATACTTTCATGTAATTACTTCCGAAATTAAGCGAATCGAAACCATTATCACGGAATTTTTGGTACTGGCAAAACCGCAGGCGCTAAAAATTTTCAAACAGGATGTTCATACCATATTGAGAGAGACACTGGAATTACTGGCTGCTCAGGCACTATTGGAAAATATTCAATTCGAGACAGTCTTTGAAGAAGATGAATTTAACGTTTTATGTGAAGCGAACCAGTTAAAGCAAGTGTTCATTAACATCATCAAAAATGCATTGGAAGTCATGCCGGATGGGGGATCGGTTTCCATTAAAACAAGCCGATTTTCAGAGAAATACGTTTGCATTTCAATTACTGACAAAGGCATGGGGATTTCAACGGAAATGCTAAAAAAATTGGGTGAACCTTTTTATACGACGAAAGATAGGGGAACGGGGCTCGGGCTCATGGTCAGCTATAAAATCATTGAAGAGCACAATGGCTATATAGAAGTGGAAAGCGAAGTGGGAAAAGGGACGAGCTTTCATATTTATTTGCCATTTGAGTAATGCAGAAGGGGATGTTCCAAACCTTTTTTTATATGAAATTTTCATTAGTTAATGGGGAATCCTTTATTGGATTCCTTTTTTCATCATTTATTATCTTGGAATCACAATTAAGGGTTGTAACCATGAAAAGTATTGTGCTTCCATTATAGAGAAGCTTCCGAAGTAATTAATCGGAAAATAAGAATGACATCCAAATTGCAGAACTTTCGAATCGATTTTCGGAGCGGGCTTCATATGAAATCGACATAATCAATATAGAGGTTCATGCTTAGAAATTTCCGTCATATCCTGTCTGCTGGTAGGTAAAGCATTATCGCAATTTAAGAAGTTTTGTCTTTTTTTGCGAACCTATTTACATATAAGGCATATTTTGTAATACTTCTTTATTATAATGTAACTTTAAAAAGGCAGGAGTAGTGAATGTTGTTATGAATTCTAGGTGTGCAACGGAAATTTGTTCTGAGATTCGAATGAAGCGTTGGGAAATGATGGAGTTGGCCAAAATGTATGGACTAAATCATGAGTATACCCTTCGCCAAAGTGAGCAGCTTGATAAACTTATAAATGAGTATTTGATCCTTCAACATCATTCATCAGTGGAAGTGAGAAATAAGCGAGAAGAGATGGTTGTTATTGTGCAGCAACCCTTTAATGACGACATTACCTTTTAGAGGGGATTTGAATGCATGCATGATTTTTTAAAGTAGCAGGCAAGGAGACAAGCAATTTTGTGTGTTTTCTGGTGAAATGAACCTTTGTAAACATATCTGAAAACAATTAATGAAAGACTTATATAAACAAGACAATATATCTTTTGAATTTCCTATGGATTTGGGGTATATATCGAGGGGAGGCCACCAGAAGGTGTCCTTCATGCATCGGGATTGGTTTAGAAGTCTTAATTTTTCTGAATGGGTTACACTGATAAATGAAAAGTAAGAGCTGACTCACTTGATGGAGCCAGCCATGGAAGTTCGGGAATTACAACATTTCCAATAATATGACCATGAACAAAAGGCCGACAATGAAGGAATAGGTAGATGTGCGTTCATTACCATCCCCATGGCTTTCAGGAATCAATTCCTTATAAACGATGAAAAGCATGGCCCCGGCGGCGAAAGCTAGGCCGTATGGAACCAGGAACCCAATGTAAGAGGTTAAATAAAAACCTAGTAAGCCGGTAATTATTTCGATGGTACCGGTTAAGGTTGCTATCAGGAACGCTGTGAGTTTACCGATTTTTTGATTAATTAAAAACAAGGCGACTAGTAAGCCTTCCGGTGCATTTTGCAGGCCGATGGCAAAAGCGATCAAATTACCTGTATCAGCAGTATCAGAGGCGTAACTGACCCCAACAGAAAGACCCTCAGGAATATTATGGAGTGTAATGGCAGTGATGATGAGCAAAGCCTTTTCATCGAACTGAATGCCACTTTTCGTATGGCTGAGATCGATATGAGGAATGTTTTTTTCCATGATCGTTAATGTCATTACCCCGAGAAAAACCCCAATGACTAGCTGCATATACCCTCCGGTGGCCAGAGACTCCGGGATCAGGCTCAATAACGAAGCAGCCATCATAATTCCAGCCGTAAATGCCAGAAGCGTGTCTCTGAATCGATGTGTGATTGAACCTTGAATGAACAAGATTGGTAACGCACCAAACCCTGTAGACATAGCAGATAGGATGCTGCCTAATAAAACTCCACTCATAAATTTCTCCTTTGTATGGTACTTATCGTTACTCATTAGTGAATTTTTGGGTGGAACAATAATTTATTGTATTTAGACATAAAGAAAATGTTCCAGGAAAAAACTATTTTGCAGTCATTCTTCTGTATACCATTTTTTCAATGTCAGATCAGTCGGCAGCAGTATGCTGATGATCCCCAGTAATGGCAGGAAACCCACTAGCTTAATCATGGATTCGATTCCAATTATATCTGCAATGGCTCCCAATGAAACGGATCCAATGGCACCCATTCCAAAGGCTAACCCCACTGTCAAGCCTGCCATCGTTCCGACTTTTCCCGGGACCAATTCCTGTGCGTATATTACAGTGACGGAAAAACTGCTCATTATAATGAATCCCGCCATCAATAATAAAATAAAAGCGGCTGTAGGAGGTACGAATGGTAAAAGTGCGGTTATTGGCATGCTGGCAGCGAAAGAAAAGAAAATGACATTTTTACGCCCGAATCTATCAGCAAGCGGACCTCCAAAAAATGTACCTACAGCACCGGCGGCCAAAAAGGCAAATAGGAAAAATTGTGCGGATTTTATCGTGAATGAATACTGCTCGATCAAATAAAAACTGTAAAAGTTCGTCATGCACGATACATACCAGGAACGGGCAAAGATTATGAATAATATCAATACCAGGGCTTTGGCCACTTTATGGGACCGCTCTTTATTGATTATTTTTGCAGCAAGCTTTTTAGGCTGGAAGTGAACTAATTTTTGGGAATACCACTTAGCAATATACAGCAATAGGATAACGGCCATCAAGGCAACCAGGGCAAACCAGAGTGCACCTTTTTGACCAAAAGGAACAAGTACGATGGCTGTGATGAGTGGGGCAAGTGCCTGCCCGCTATTCCCGCCGACCTGATAAATTGATTGTGCCAGGCCTCTCTTTGGTCCGCCTGCCATATAGGCCACCCTGGAGCCTTCGGGATGGAATATGGCCGACCCTAAGCCCATCAAGATGACTGCACCAAGGATAATGGTATAGTTTGGGGCCATTGAGAGAATGATGACCCCGATTAAAGTACTGGTCAACCCAATGGGCAATGCGTATGGAATTGGCTTTTTATCCGTATAGAACCCAACTGCCGGCTGCAGGAGGGATGAGACGATATTCAGGCAGAATGCAATCATTCCCAGCTGTGTATATGTTAGGGACATTGATTTTTCGAGGATTGGGAACATGGCCGGTACGACGGCCTGAAGAGAATCATTCATTAAATGGCATATGCCAATGATGATCATGATTTTCAGAGTCATATCTTGTTTTTGCGGTTTTGTTTTAATGGCAGCGATACTTCCCATCTGTATATTTCCTTCTTCCTGATTAAGATTTTTACCTATTCCATAAATAGATTCAAGAAGCATGCACGGTATGCATGACACCTTTAAATAAATCGGAATCGTTACTGGCATTGATAAAAAAATGAAACTCTTCAAAGTTTTGCTAAGGGTGGTCTTTTATCAGCGGTAAGCTGATTGTTACGGTTGTACCTTTCAGAGGTGTACTTGAAAACTCTATGGTACCGTTAAAAGATTCGATTATTCGTTTACACACAAATAGCCCTAATCCCGTTCCTTCCTTTTTCGATGTATAGAAGGGATCGAACACTTTACCTATTTCTTTTTCATTCAGTCCCTGCCCGGTGTCGATGATTATGATTTTAGCCCATTCATTTTCATGGTGAATTCGAATCCTTAACTTTTTCCCAACTTCCATGGCCTCGAAACCGTTTTTGGCAATGTTGAGGATGACTTGTTTGAGTTGGTCCTTTGTACAATGAACCAGGATCGGCTCCTTTATGATATTCCATTCCACTTCAATATTGAAGTGACGTGCTTCTGATTCTATTATTGGTCTCAATTCAGCAATGATACTGCGGATATCATATAAGGATAAAGTCTGGGCCATCGGCTTCCCTAAAATCAAAAATTCGCTGACGATACTATTGATCCGTTCAATTTCCTTCATGATGACAGAGTAATAGAACTGATCTTGTTCTTCGGGGTGTTTTTCAACCAATAACTGCACTAGCCCCTTTATGCCGGTAAGTGGGTTTTTTATTTCATGTGCAGTACTGGCAGCCAATGTACCGACAAAATCTATTTTTTGCCTTTCGTTTAGTAACTTTTGGTTTTTGGTATTCCTGCGAACGATCAGCTCCTCCACGATGGTATAAATCATGTGAGTAAAAAAGAAGGTGAAAAAGACAAGCATTAAAAATACATTCATGTTATTTGTGTTAATCTTATCGGGCACTTTGACGGACAGTTTCCAATCGACTTCGGTCAAAGGAACATCCACCCATTTAGAATGTCCAGTAAATTCGTCGGCATTTATATCTAAAATTCGGGTTTTGTCCTTTGTTTCCAATATAAAGGTATGACCAGGGCTGAGAATCTTTAATATATTTTCCATATGATCCAGCCTGATATGTGCCAATAAAAACCCTTGCACTTTTTTATCATGATCCAGAATGGGAGCAAAAATGGAAAAATAATTGTAATCAGGGCTATATAGCTCCTTTGTTCCTACAACAACGGCTTTTTGGGTTTTTACTGCAAGTTCTATATCATTCTGTTCAATTAAATAGTAATGATTGAAATTCTTATTCGTCCCTGAAATGGAGACACCGTCACGATTTAGCCAATAAATTCCGGCATACCTGGAATCTGTATCTTTGATCCATTTCATAAGAAGTTCGGTTTTTTTGTTATCCATATAAAGCACGGAACTGCTAAGGCTAAGCAGCTCAAGGTTTTCCTTCGTTTCTCTGATAACTTGATCTATGTATTCTTGATAAACCGTTCCCGCCCATTCAGCTTGTTCCTGTCTTTCTTTTTGAATGAAACGTTCTAAATGCACCCAATAAATGATTGAGAGAATAATTAATGGTAAAATAACAATAAGTAGATATGTGGTGAATTTATGCCTTGTTTTCATGATTGTCACTACTTTAGCTTTTTTTTCAAGTATATCAAAATGAATGATTAAACAATAGTGCATACTAACAGGGTAGATTGACAAAAAAGTCTTTATGTCATATAATAACTTTTAATTCAAGATATTTTAATTAAAAATTTTTAAGGTTGTGAAGTTATGGAGAATAATAACATCCAACAGTCTTTGAAACTGTTCATTGTGATGTCTAGAGCCCATCGATCCATTAATGATGTGGTAAATAAACATATAGCTGAAGAGGGTTTGAATCCAACTGAGTTTGCCGTACTGGAATTGCTTTATCATAAAGGGGATCAGCCCCTTCAGCAAATAGGCGGAAAAATCCTGCTAGCTAGCGGCAGCATTACCTATGTCGTGGATAAACTTGAACAGAAGGAATATCTACAGCGAATAGCATGTAAAGAGGATCGCCGTGTAACCTTTGCAAAAATAACGGATAAAGGAAAGGCCTTTATTGAAGGAGTATTTCCTGAGCATGAAAAAAGAATCGATGATATCATGAGTGTACTTACGCACGATGAAAAGGCCACCGTTATCGAATTGCTTAAAAAGATTGGGTATTCCGCTCAAAATTAGCTAAAGAACCAGCACCCGGATTTCACTACAGGTGCTGGTTTTTTATATCTGATAAAATCTGAATTTGTTTTGAGGACATAAAGGTTTTTCATAACGCTGTGGCGAATTAAATTATATTACGATAACCGCGATAATGGTGAATGTGTCTTGAAAATGAATTCGATGAATAACGCTACTCAGGTTGAAAAAATGTTTTTAAATCGTGAAAAGGAGCGTACATATGAAATTTAATGAGTATGAATATAAACGTCCTGAAATGGATGAAATTAAAACCCGATTCATGAAAGCTTTGGAAAAGTTTACTGACGCTGCTAATGCTGATGCGCAAATAAGAGCCATGGAAGAAATAAATGAAATCCGAAATTATGTAGGTACGATGTTCAATTTGGTCTACATACGGCATTCCATTGATACCAATGATGATTTTTATAAAGCTGAGAATGATTATTTAGATGACTTCTCCCCTGAAATGGAAGAGTTAACCTCAAAATTTTACAATGAACTCGTTCGCTCGAAATATCGTAAGGAGCTTGAGAAGAAATGGGGAACTCAACTATTTGACCTGGCAGAGGCCCAACTCAAAACTTTTTCGCCCGAAATCATACCACAGCTGCAAAAAGAAAATAAATTATCAAGTGAATATTCACAATTGATTGCCTCAGCAAAAATTCACTTTGATGGAAAAGAATTAACACTTGCGCAGCTCCAGCCTTTTATGGAGTCCTCGGACCGTGAGTTAAGGAAAAATGCAAGTGAGGCATATTACGGTTTCTTTGAAGAAAAGCAGGCGGAATTGGATCGTATATTCGATGACCTTGTCAAGGTGAGGCATGGGATTTCGACAGCGCTAGGTTATGGGAATTTCGTGGAACTTGGGTATTATCGAATGACACGGACTGATTATGATGCTGAAATGGTTGCTGCATTCCGCAAGCAGGTGAAAGAGGAAGTGGTACCGCTTGTCACCCGGCTGAAGGGACGTCAGCGCGAACGTCTTGGATTGGAGAAACTGAACTATTATGATGAGAATTTTCATTTCAGAACGGGTAATGCCATTCCAAAAGGCGATGCTGAGTGGATCATCGAAAATGGGAAAAGGATGTACCAGGAGCTTTCGCCTGAAACTAATCAGTTTTTCAACTATATGATTGATAATGACCTGATGGACCTTGTGGCGAAGAAAGGAAAAGAAAGCGGTGGCTATTGTACTTTTATAGAAGACTATAAAGCTCCATTCATCTTTTCTAATTTCAACGGTACTTCCGGGGATATAGATGTTTTGACGCATGAGGCAGGCCATGCATTCCAAGTGTATCGCAGCCGTGAACTTGACATTCCTGAGTATTATTGGCCTACATATGAAGCATGTGAAATCCATTCGATGAGCATGGAATTTTTAACTTGGCCATGGATGGAGCTGTTTTTCAAGGAAGATACGGAAAAGTATAAGTTTTCCCATTTAAGCGGTGCCCTCATCTTCCTCCCGTATGGGGTAGCTGTTGATGAATTTCAGCATTTTGTCTATGAAAATCCTGATGCCTCCCCCGTTGAAAGAAAGCAGGCTTGGCGTAAGATCGAGATGGAATATTTGCCACATCGCGATTATGAAGGAAATGAATTCTTGGAGAATGGCGGGTATTGGCAGCGGCAAAGCCACATTTATCAATCACCTTTCTATTATATCGACTATACATTGGCCCAGATTTGTGCTTTCCAATTCTGGAAAAGGTCGGCTGAAAAAGATGAAACGGCTTGGGGTGATTATTTGAATCTGTGCCAACTTGGAGGCAGCAAGTCGTTCCTTAATCTTGTTGAATCTGCGAATCTGAAATCCCCATTTGATGACGGTACTGTGCATTCCGTTGTAAAGGTGATAGACGAATGGCTCTCCACTGTAGATGATAAGGCATTATGAAAATATTAGGCTGTATGATACGAACGCTTGGAGATTATTCCAAGCGTTTTTTTAAATCTTTCATACGTTCGGAATGCGGGCATGAAAAGTGCTGATTTAAGCTCCACAGAGAAATGCATCGGGAGTTTCAGACTTCACAAGGAGAGAATGTTAGCCCAGAAAAACAGCCGATGAAAGGAATATTGCTCGGCTTGTCTTAAATATCTCTTCCTTACATATAAATGTAGGGAGGAGGGGAGCGTATGCTGTCAAGGTGGTCAGGGAGTTTTCAGATTGCAGCAGTTTATGTAGGCACAGTCGTCGGTGCAGGATTTGCAACTGGAAAAGAGATTGTCGAGTTTTTTACCCGTTATGGCTTTTATGGCTTTATCGGGATTTTAATAGCAGGTTATATTTTCATTTTTACTGGGACGAAAATCATGCTCATTTCCGCAAGGATAAGAGCATCTTCTTATGAGGAATTCAACCAATTTCTTTTTGGGAGGAAAATAGCGGGAATCATCAACTTCTTTTTCCTTATCATGCTGTTAGGGGTGACGGCTGTCATGATTTCGGGTTCAGGGGCCGTTTTTGAAGAACAACTTGGTGTGCCTAAAAGTATAGGAAGTTGGTCTACGATCATACTGGCATCCTTGGTCCTGATGATGGGCATGCGCGGTGTTTTCACTGTGAACTCTTTTGTTGTACCGATCATGATCTGCTTTAGCTTGATCCTTTTTTTCTCGACTTTGGATAATGGGGATTTCTTTAAGACCCTTACAAAAGTTCCTGATGAAGTGATCACCGTGAAAATGATTTTGTCACCATTTGCCTATACAGCCTTTAACCTTGCTTTGGCACAGGCTGTGCTGGTTCCGGTTGCGTATGAAGTTCGAGATGAGAAGGTCATTAAACATGGTGCAATTCTTGGGGGGATATTCCTGACGATCATTTTATTGACGGGGCATTTTTCGCTTATGACACTTCCTGACGTGAATAGATATGAAATTCCTTCAGCGGTTATTATGAGAACGGCAGCCAGTCAGTTATATTGGATGTTCATTTTGGTGATTTACGGGGAGATATTCACTTCGGTCATCGGAAACATTTATGGATTACAGAGGCAAATCAGCAATTATACTAAATTGCCAAGCATGATGATCATAGCGGTGATTTTTTTAATAGCTTTGATCATCAGTGAATTCGGATATGGAAGGTTACTAGGATATATTTATCCGGTTTTTGGATACATAAGCCTCCTTTTTTTAATACTGGTCTGGAAAAGCAAGGCGGGGAAGGAGTTATGAAGAACGGGGGGCCAGTCCTTAGCCCTCCGTAACAGGGTATAGTGGATGTTCACCTTTTTATCAGCGTCTTAGCCATCTCTAGAAAAGCATCCCGGTAATCTCTATCTTCTTTCGTGAATATAGTTAAGCGGACGGGTGATTTTTCATCCTTGAGCAATATGGAAGTGATCACATCATCGCCGCTTTCCACTTCAAAGCCCGTTCCGTCCTCGACATCAAGTGAAGGATCGCTAATTGTTTCTGAAATGCTTTTCAGCTGGGCTTGAACATTTTTTTCCACCTCATCCCAATTGACATCCGCCTTCAACAATTCGATTCTCATATAAATGGAGTCATCTTTAGTCAGGTACACAATGTCCTTTCCTGGTTCTTCGGCACTTAATCTGAATTGTTGCAAAACATAGAGGCTGAACGGCTGGTTATCACTTTTTTTTAGGAAAGCTGTTTTTTCTTTTGCTTCCCCGTTAATTGTATACTGCAGGTTTTGCTCCATCAGTCTTACTTTGTTATCACTTCGGTTATTGTGATTACCTCCTTGAGAAGTATTGCCTTCGTTCCCCTCTTTTACTGAATCTTCCTGTGGCTCATCTGCATTTTCGTCTGTGGTCGTACCGCAGCCAGACAGAAGAAAAGCTGCGAATGTGACACAGCCAATATAACGTGTCCAACTAGTCATGTGATCCCTCATCTTTCTGATAGAAATTCCAATCTGAATTTGGATATACCTGCATCAAATACAGGTGTTTTGCCCTTTAATGAATTAGACGGTATGAAATGGAAATGGTTACAAAAAGCAGGAGAATCAATTCGGAGGATTGCGATAAAGTGAAAAACGGGATGGTCATCTAGTAACCATCCCGTTTGAGTACATTGAATTATCCTATGATTTTATAATTTTTATGGTTGACGACGGTTTTCTGTTCAAGTTCCAAATCACGATAATTTTCCATATACGTGACGTCCACGATTACTGAGTTCTCGTTCACTTTCTCGACGATTCCTTTTAAGCCTTCTCTAAATTCAATGATATTTCCAACTTCCGCTTTCTTCATGGTAATCATCCTTTCCCATTTTGTTTCCAATGATCAAAAAGTAACTATGGAGTAATTGGATTATTCGAACATCTTGCAGTTTAGATTTTGACGTGGGAAGTGCTAGTAAGAGAAAAAGTTATCTCTTATGTCGGTACAGTAAGCTAAACTTTTAAAGGAAGGTACGATTTCTTGTAATGGAGCAGATATAATGATGTGGCATAATTTGGTATATCTTGTGAACGCAGTTATGCGTACCAGTATGTAATTCTATGTACAAAAAATGCCAATCATTTTACATTATGATATTTTACTATACAGTTTGCACTATTTTAAAGCATTCGTAAAGAATTATGTAGCAGTGGGCCTCAAAAAGTTCTGAATTATATTAAGTGGCAAGCTTATGTTAAAATAAAAACGGAATTTCTCCTGTAGAAATGATAGAACATTTGATAATTAAGGAGGACAATCTTATGAATGCAGAAGAAGCAAAAGATGTACTCGATAAACTGGCAAATCGGGAAATGGATGAATTCAGGATAACAAAAGAAGAATTTTTACCTTTTCGTGAGGTTCTTGTTAAAAGGGAAGACTTTAAACATTTTCGGGGGAATGCTCAACATAACGGTATGATAATTTATACGTATTTAGAAGAAGCGAGAAGTTAATGAATATTTTGGGGGGTGGCTCATGATTGAGCCACCCTAAATTATTCATTATGGAAAAATCAATTGTTTCCTTAATTTATTTAAAGCGGACCTTCTCCATGATTTGACGGCTGCGATAGTAACTTGATATTCTTCAGCAATTTCAGTCACCGTTTTATTCTCCAAGTACGTCTGTAAAAGCCAGCGTTGCTGATTCAGTGTCAATCCATCCGTGTAGGTTAAGATATTATCGATGGCAAAAGCCTCATCGTGTATTGAATATGGATCCTTAATCTCTAGTATGAAGGAATCAAATGGTTCGGTGTGGGCTTCATATTTATGGTGATGCTTTAATTCGTTCAGAATTTTGCCTTTGATTACCGTAAAGGCATAGTTGGAGAACTGACCGCATTCCTCATCGAATTTCCCATATGACTCCCATAAAGCAATCAATCCTACTTGAAAATATTCTTCCTTATTTTTATAGATGGAAAGGGAGCGGATTTCTGAAATCAAGCTGGAACTTTTTTAAATAAAAAACTGCAGGCAAACTGATCCTCTTTTAAGCCCCTTATACGTTCTTAATTGTGATTCCCGAAGCGGGCATACTATTAACCATTGTATTTGTTAACTTTGCGATTTTCGGAATCCAGCATCCTGTGCGTCTTGTTCGGTACAAAACATTTCTTCCGGTTTGGTTATTTCGTAATATTGGCCCGAAGGAATGTGATATATTTTGTTGCCTTTAGAGTTTATATTCCCTTTAATTTGCGGGTTACTGCAAGATGCAGTTGGCTTTTCCACTGAAGCTTCTACGGACTTCGAATCATCAAACCCCTTTGAAGTTGCATAGTTTTCAATTGACCAAATACCGATTTCGTCTTTTTGGGCTTGTTTCTGAATTTTTTCCAATTCATCTAGATATTTCGTGTTTGGTGCATAAACATAGGCTACCCTGGCCAGGCCTTTTTCAAGCAGGAGTTTATTCACCATTTTACCGTCAACATAAAAATAGGCCAGCAACCGGCCATATTTATCTCTTTCACCTATGCCGGTTTCTACTTCCACTTCAGAACCCGCTGGCATTAGTTCCTTGGTGAATTTGCTTGCTTCAGGCCCAAAAGGCTGAACGGGCTTGGATGGGTGTACGGTTTCTGGAGTATCTACCAAAAGGAGCCTGACCGTTTCTTCATTTCCATTAGCCATTTTGATTTTTACTGTATCTCCGTCAACAACTTTAATGATCTCGGCTGTGAATGTCTTGCCTTTTTCTTCATTTGAAGAACTCGCACTGGATCGGATGTCTTCGTTGGAAATTGAATCTTCCTGTTTGGATTGCTTAATTAGGTTATCTGATGCAGCCTGGCAGCCAGACAACGTGATCAGGCAAAGTGCAGTCAGGAGAAAAACATTCAGATAAGAATGTAAAAAGGAATTTCCGTTCATGATAAGTCCCTCCATTTATTTAGGTTTTTCCACGTCCGTCGTGGATATATTCGGCAGGAATAATACTAACCTATAAAAAAGGGAAAGAAAATGAAAATCATTGAAATTTTTACATGCATCGCTACCTCATCTCATGATAGTTTCTTATAATGATATGGTGGAGTAAGGGAGGCAGGCGTGTAAAAATGATATTTAGGCTTGAAAATATTAGGTATAAAGGGATTTTGAAAATTGATGATTTGAGAATATCCGCTTGTATGGTTACTTGTTTGATCGGGGAAAGCGGTGCAGGGAAAACCTCACTGCTCCGATTATTGAACAGGATGGATGACCCGGATAGCGGTTCGATCTATTATCAGGATCGGTTGCTGGATGAATTCAACCCGATAGAGCTCCGGCGTAAAGTCACAATGCTTTCCCAGTCACCGTTCACTTTACCGGGTACGATTGAAGAAAACCTGCAGATTGGCCTGGAATTGAGCGAACGAGAAAAAAAGGATAAAGCCGAATTAGTTAAAGCACTAGAAACCGTCCAGTTGCTGAAGTCTTTAGACGAGGGGGCGGAGAATCTTTCTGGCGGGGAGAAACAGAGGCTGGCACTGGCAAGGTTACTTTTATTGAAACCCGAGGTGTATTTGCTGGATGAGCCGACTTCAGCTCTTGATGAAGAAGCCGAGCTGAAGGTCATGAGCCGTTTTTTAGAAGAAGTGAAGCGGGAAAAAGGAACGGTCATCATGATAACCCATTCAAAACAGCTTGCGGAAATATGTGCTGAAAAGAGGATCGTTCTGAAAAAGGCGAAGGAGGGTGACTATTAATGGAGGCGAATGGGATAATAGATATTGAGTTCTGGCGTCTTTGTGCGGCTTACGTATTTGTAGTGATTCTGCTCATAATCGTGAAATGGCGGGGGATTTCACGGGAAAAGCAAATCATGCTCGCTACGTTACGGATGACGGTCCAACTCATTCTTGCCGGATATGTTTTGACATATATCTTTGAAAATCCCCACCCTTTACTTTCTTTAGGGTTTTTATGTGCGATGGCTCTGTTTTCCATTCATAATATTTTTAAGCAAGTGCCAAATACAATTAATAAGAAAATCAAAAGGATGGTTATCCTAAGTATGTTGTCAGGACCCATGGCGGCCTTGTTTTATTTTAATGTGGTCGTGATCCATTTCACGCCATGGTATGAGCCGAGGTATTTCATTCCAATTGCAGGGATGATTGTGGGGAATGCCATGACTGGAGTGACATTGGCGCTTAAAAACCTCCATGATGGGATTAGCAGTAATCGTGAAAAGGTGGAAGCGATGTTGATGCTTGGGGCGACTCCAGCGAGGGCTGTGAAGAAATATGTGGATGCTGCATTCGACTCCGCAGTGCTCCCGACTTTGAACAATATGCTCGGGATGGGGATTATCTTCCTTCCAGGAATGATGACGGGGCAAATCCTGTCTGGGATAAGTCCGCTCATCGCCATTGAATACCAGATTGCAATATTAATCGGGATTCTCGGAAGTGTTTCATTAACGGTGGTCCTTTTCATTATGCTGAGTTTCAGGGCTTTTTTCACTAAAAATGCACAGTT
This sequence comes from Bacillus sp. ISL-4, assembly GCF_018613275.1. Classification (NCBI taxonomy): domain Bacteria; kingdom Bacillati; phylum Bacillota; class Bacilli; order Caryophanales; family Bacillaceae; genus Bacillus; species Bacillus sp. ISL-4. Next base: position 300,563 of record NZ_JAGGQN010000012.1, on the reverse strand, counting down.
GTCCATTTAAACTTTGAAGAATCTGAAAAGTAATAGTTGCAGTTCCATCTATATTTTTGTACTATTTTGTAGGTACCAATAGTTTTGGTTTGTTTGTTGGGAATGATAATGCTATTCTGATAAGGAAAAGGGCATTTCTTTTTTTCATTTCTTTCCTGAGTGGATGTAGAAATTCCCTTACATAACCTATTTTTGTTAATTTATCTTAAAGGAGATTGATTTATATGGTAGAAAAAACATTTACAGTAACTGCAGAAACAGGAATTCACGCTCGTCCGGCTACATTGCTTGTACAAGCTGCAGGAAAATTCGATTCAGAAATAAACCTTTCTTATAAAGAGAAAAAAGTGAACCTTAAGTCCATTATGGGTGTAATGTCACTGGGTATTGGCCAAGGTGCGGAAATTACGATTTCTGCTGAAGGAAGCGATGAAAACGATGCACTAAATACACTTGCTGAAACGTTGAACAGAGAAGGATTAGCAGAATAATGTCCACTTTGATTAGTGGAATAGCAGCTTCAAACGGAATAGCCATCGCTAAAGCCTATCGACTGACAGAGCCAGATTTATCGATTGAAAAAAGAAGCATAGAAGATGTCGGGGCGGAAATATCCCGTTTTAAGGAAGCTATTCAAAAGTCAACAAATGAATTGGAGATAATCAGGGATAAAGCCGAAAAAGATTTAGGGGCCGATAAAGCCGCTATCTTTGACGCACACCTGCTTGTTTTGGCTGATCCGGAACTTATAACTCCCATTCAGGATAGAATACAATCAGAGAGCGTCAACGCTGAGTTTTCCTTAAATGAAACCGCAAGCATGTTCATTACGATGTTTGAACAAATGGATAATGAATACATGAAGGAACGGGCAGCGGATATCCGTGACGTCACGAAACGGGTACTGTCGCATCTTTTAGGTGTTCATATTCCAAATCCAAGCATGATTGCTGAAGAAGTGATCATCATTGCGGAGGATTTGACTCCATCCGATACAGCACAGTTGAATCCGGCATACGTCAAAGGATTTACGACCGATATCGGTGGACGTACATCCCATTCAGCCATAATGGCACGTTCATTGGAAATTCCAGCAGTCGTTGGAGCAAAATCAGTGACCTCGTCCATTGAAAATGGTGACTTGGTCATTATTGATGGGCTAAAGGGTGAAGTGCACATAAATCCTACTCCGGAACTCGTGAAACGCTACGAAGAGGAGCAGGAAGCCTATGCCATGCAAAAGGCTGAGTGGGCTAAACTGGTTCATGAACAAACTGTTACAAATGATGGCCATCATGTGGAATTGGCTGCAAATATCGGTACTCCGAAAGATCTGAATGGCGTTCATCAAAATGGCGGTGAAGGCATCGGGTTATATCGTACGGAATTTCTTTATATGGGCAGAAATGACTTTCCAAGTGAAGAAGAGCAGTTCGAGGCATACAAAGCGGTGCTGGAAGGTATGTCAGGTAAGCCTGTAGTCGTCAGAACGCTTGACATAGGCGGAGACAAGGAGTTGCCTTATTTAGAGCTTCCTAAGGAAATGAATCCTTTCCTTGGATACCGTGCGATTCGCCTTTGCTTAAATGAGCAGGAGATTTTCCGGACTCAGCTCCGTGCCCTGCTTCGTGCGAGCATTTATGGGGATTTGAAAATCATGTTCCCGATGATCGCCACACTAGCTGAATTCCGCGAGGCTAAAGCCGTCTTGGCTGAAGTTAGGCAGGAATTGCTTGATAATGGCATTCAAGTTGCCGAAAAAATTGAAGTCGGAATTATGGTTGAAATCCCTTCAACTGCAGTGATGGCTGATATATTTGCTAAGGAAGTCGATTTCTTCAGCATAGGCACTAACGACTTGATTCAGTATACGATGGCCGCTGATCGAATGAATGAGAGAGTATCTTATTTATATCAACCATATAACCCAGCGATTTTACGCCTGGTTAAAATGGTCATAGATGCAGCTCATAAAGAAGGGAAATGGGCCGGGATGTGCGGGGAAATGGCTGGAGATGAAATTGCCATACCGATTTTGATCGGATTGGGTCTTGATGAATTCTCAATGAGTGCCACTTCGATTTTAAAAGCACGTTCTTTAATTAGCCAACTTTCGCTTGAAGAGATGAAAAAACTATCTCAGGAAGTTTTAGGGTTGGATACGAATGATAATGTGAAAGAAGCGGTAATTAACGCTTTGAAGAAATAAAAAAATGAGGAAAAATGGCACCCCATCCACAGAATCTTCGGATGGGGTGCTTTCCTGTAATTTTTGCTTGAACATTTAAGAAAAAAATGTTTATTGCACCAAAATGGGGGTAAATAAAAAGCAAGCACAGTTGTTTAGCTCTATTAGGGCAGCTGACATTCTCATTTCCCCCTTTGACGCCGGTTGGGTTATCCAACCGGCAATTTTTTTGTGACCGCTGGATATAAAAAATCACAATAATGATTATTCAGATTTTTCACTTTTCGAATATGGCGATATAATGGAATTATAAATTTGAGAAAATGGAGGTCATGATAAAATATGGAATTACATTTGGAAAAGAAAAGTGCTTTGATCTTAGCTTCAAGTCAAGGTTTGGGGAAGGCCATGGCAGCTGAATTGGTTAAAGAAGGAGCAAATGTCATGCTAGCCAGCCGTGATGGAGAAAAGCTTGCCGTCGTGCAAAGGGAAATATCTCAGCTTGGGGCGGGGAAGGTTGCTTATATGGTAACTGATATAACAAAAGCTGAAGATATTAAAAGCTTGGTTAGGCAAACTGCTGAAGAGTTCGGAGGTATCGATATTCTTATTAATAACGCCGGAGGTCCTCCAGGGGGTTCATTTACGGATTTCAATGATGAAGAATGGCAACAATCTTTCGAACTTAATTTACTAAGCTTCATAAGGACAATCCGTGAGAGCTTGCCACATTTAAAAAAGCAGGGCGGGAAAATCGTTAATATTGCTTCTTCATCCATTAAGGAACCGATTCCAGGATTGATTCTATCGAATACATTCCGGACTGCAATCGTTGGATTGTCAAAGACGTTAGCTTCAGAATTAGCACCAGACCGGATATTGATCAATACAGTTGGACCAGGAAGAATCGCAACGGACCGCGTTCAGCACCTTGATAAAATGAATGCAGAGAAACAAGGCGTCACTCCTGAGGAGATGACTGAACAGTCCATTAACAAAATCCCTGTTGGCCGTTATGGGGAACCCGAGGAATTTGCAAAGTTCGTTACTTTCCTTGTTTCAGGTGCCAATACATATTTAACGGGGCAGTCCTATTTAGTTGACGGAGGAATGATAAAGTCCATTTAAGGATTTTTGAAACAAAATGATTGGGAGGAATCTGCAGTGATACAATCTAACAAAGTGATCGGCTTCATAGGTTTAGGAGTTATGGGAAAAAGCATGGCCGCAAATCTACTTAAGGCGGGATTTGAGGTATTTGTTTATACAAGGACGAAGGATAAGGCAAGTGAACTGCTCTCACAGGGTGCGAAGTGGGTATCTGCACCAAAGGAAATTGCGCAGAAAGCTAATGTGATCATTTCCATGGTAGGATACCCTAGTGATGTGGAAGAAATCTATCTTGGGAAAAATGGGCTTATCGAGAACGGGAAACAAGGAACCCATTTAATCGATATGACGACCTCGACTCCGTCTTTGGCAGTGAAAATAGCGGAGGAAGCCAAGAAAAGAGGCATGGAATCATTGGATGCACCGGTTTCCGGAGGAGATATAGGTGCCCGTGATGCAAAGCTTACGATCATGGTCGGCGGGTCTAGTGAGGCATTTGAAGAGGTCCGGCCCATTTTTAATATCATTGGCAGCAATGTTGTCCATCAAGGCCCGGCTGGTTCGGGACAGCATACGAAAATGTGCAATCAAATCGCCATTGCATCTAATATGATCGGAGTGACTGAAGCGATTTCCTATGCCCAAAAGGCGGGGTTGGATCCGGACCGGGTATTAAGAAGCATATCATCGGGTTCCGCCGGAAGCTGGTCACTGTCCAATCTTGTGCCGAGGATGGTTGAAGGGGATTTTGAACCTGGTTTTTATATCAAGCATTTTATCAAGGATATGAAGATTGCACTTGATGAAGCGGAAAGAATGGGAATGGACGCTCCTGGATTAAGCCTAAGCAAATCCCTATATGAGGGGCTGGCAGAAGCTGGCGAGGAAAATAGCGGTACACAGGCGTTATATAAACATTATAATTAAGTGCTACCATTTCTTTACCATGAATAAGCTGATAGCGACAGCCTTTATAAAAAGGAGTGAAAGCTATGGGCGAATTCGATGATATTAATATGAAATTCCAGGAATTGGAAGATGGTCGATATATTGTAAGGATTGAAGGCTTTAAACGAGAAAAAACCATTCATCAAACAAAGCCCATTCGTTGGGATCTGAAATTAATGAATGAAAGTCCGCTAATCTTGCCGGTGAAATTCAGTCATATCGAAACGAATGCCGGTTTTCAGATCCTGATGCGCGAATTGAAGAGTTTAGGTTTTTCAAAGCCGCGCTCCGCAAAGGAATTTGAAGAAGTGATGGCTGATTTACTTGGGTCCATCGTTGAAGTGAGCCTTACCACGACAAATAAGGAAGAAGGATATCGGGAAATTCGTTTTTTACGGAGATTGTATTAGTTGACTGGCTTGGTGAAAAACCTTCGGTAGCCTGACATCTTTGGAAAATAGGAAAGTGGCCTTCAATTGAAGGCCACTTTTTTTTCGGTTACTTTTTAGCTAAAAAAGCTTCAATACGGTCCAAAGCCTTTTCAAGGGTTTCCATTGAATAGGCATAGGATATCCTGAAATACCCTTCGCCAAGGGGAGAGAAGGCATCTCCAGGGACCACTGCCACTTTTTCCTGTTGAACAAGCTTGAGGCAAAAATCAAGGGAAGAGGCATAGCCTTCAGGCAGCTTTATAAAGAAGTAAAAGGCACCATTTGGTTTGACTATTTCCAGTTCCATCGCTTGTAAGCGACTGTATACGTATTCCCGTCTCCGGGAATACTCAGTCTTCATGGGAATGGCATCATCTCTGCCTGCCGTCAATGCTGCCAAGGCAGCTCTCTGCGATATGGAGGCGGCACAAGTTACATTGTATTGATGAACCTTCAGGATATGCTGAGAGATGGCTACAGGCGCAAACAGAAGGCCAATCCTCCATCCGGTCATGGAATGGGATTTGGACAATCCGTTCAGGACGATGGTTTGCTCTTTTAAGAAAGTGGCAATCGAAACATGCTCCTGATCGAATACCAGTTCACTGTATATCTCATCAGCCAATATGAATATGTCCTTGCCCCTTACAAGTTCGGCAATGTCCAATAATTCTTCGGAAGATAATGTAACCCCTGTCGGATTCGATGGATAGGGCAGAACGATGCACCGTGTATGATCGGTTATGTACTTTTCAATTATATCTGCAGTCAAACGAAATCCATTTTTTGTTGTATCGGCATAAACAGGTGTTGCACCGCACATCTTAATGATGGGTTCATATCCCGGATATACCGGACCCGGTAATATTACTTCGTTCCCTGGGATGAGAATCGTCCGAAAGGTAATATCTATGCCTTCGCTGGCACCAGAAGTCACTAGGACTTCATTCTCCGGATCATAGCTAAGCTTGTATTTATCCTTTACATATTTTGAAGCGGCCTCCCTTAATTCTAGATAGCCGGCATTGTGAGTATAAACGGTATAGTCATTATCGATGGCTTGTTTTGCCGCTTCTTTAATATGCATTGGAGTTGGAAAGTCAGGCTGTCCTATCGTTAAGGAAATGGTGCCTTCGATATCAGCGACCATATTGTAGAATTTACGGATTCCTGATATTTGTACGTCTTTTACTAGAGGGTTTATTAAATGTTCCATCTATGAATATCCTCCCTTATCTAACTACATGAATTATGTACTATGTTTGACTCATTCATTCTATTTTATCATTTAGTTTGGATGGGGGAGAAAACTTTTTGAGATTAATGAATTAAAGGTATAATGAATGATAAGAAAATTTTGAGGGTTGATACATTTGATAAGGACTTGCGCAATTACTTCTAATCAAGAAATCAGTTTTGATTTACCGCTAACGGAAATGAATAATCCGGATATCGAGTGGTTCTGGGTGGATTTTTCAAACCCCACAAACAAGGAAATTGAACTTTTATCCAATCATTTTCACTTTCACCCGCTGGCAATTGAAGACTGCCTGGATGATTTTAATCAACGTCCCAAAATGGATTTTTATGAGGGTTACCAATTTCTTGTGATTCATGCTCTAAGGGAGAAGGTATTTAAAGCAGTGGAATTGGATATGTTTGTTGGTGAAAAATGGATAGTCAGTTTTCATAAGGAAGATATGCTTGAACTGGAAAAGGTACGGGAAGAAATTGCTGGTAATAAAATGTTGAAGCAAAGTCCCTTTTTCTTGATGCATAGGATAATTGACAGGATCGTCGATGAATTCTTCCCACCTGTTTATAAAATCGAAAGCGAATTGGGTAGCATTGAGGAAAATACTGAAAATGACACGATTAACGAATTGATGGATCAGCTTTTCGATTTGCGTACGGATATGTCAAGGCTCCGTCGGACCATATTGCCGATGCGTGATTTATTGTACAGAATGATTTCATCGGAGCGGCTGAATTACTTGAAAGATCAGCACCTTTATTTTAATGATGTGTACGATCATCTTCTTAAATTGGCTGAAATGCTTGAATCCTATCGAGATTTTTCGTCCGATATACGTGATAGTTATTTGTCTGTGAACTCTAATAATATGAATTCAACGATGATGACATTGACTGTCATCACTACCATTTTCATGCCGCTGACCTTCATAGTGGGCGTATATGGGATGAATTTTGAATATATGCCGGAATTAAATTGGCATTATGGCTATTTCCTCATTCTTGGAATGATGGGCGGAATTGCCTTGATGATGTTTTTATTCTTTGTTAAAAAAGGTTGGCTCAATCCAAAGAATAGGTCGCGAAAGAGATGAAATGACCAAACTGGCCTGCTATTCTAAGTTTCATTTGAGATGAGTATTTTTTTATAATGGAAATTGCGGGAAAACGAATGGTTTATTCGTTTTAATCAGGGGGACCATCATCAATTCACTTTTCCACATGCATATAAGCTTTATTTTATATTCTTTGTTGCTTTCCTCTAAATGCGAAATAGGGTTTGGAAGGGCTGAAGGGCGTTAATTTGCGTCCAGCCTATCAGGTCTGCTATACCCATGTCGGCTATATCATGGAGGGAGGAATGTCAAAGAGACAGGCCCTTTACGATCGATATGATGGACGGAATGGCAGTGGTGAAAAATGAACTTGGAAAAAGGGGGACTCTGATGGGTCCTTTTTTAGTTTGGCTTCAATCTTTTTTTATCTGTGCTCTAAACAAAAGAAATATTTAACCGAATTATTAGGTATGAGTTCATTGATAAAACCATGAAATTTTTCGTGGAATTATGAAATGAAAAAGTAAGGGAAGGGCGAGATGACACAATGGAAGCAAATAAAGGAATATTACTGGAAAGTGGCACGAATGAGCTTGAGATAGTGGAATTCGGTCTCGGAAAGAATAAATTCGGCATTAACGTAATCAAGGTGAAGGAAATCATTAATCCTGTCCCCATCACGCTTGTCCCTCATTCCCATCCAAATGTGGAGGGGATCATTGAACTTCGTGGAGAAGTCCTGCCAGTTGTGAATGTGGCGGATGCTTTAGGATTTCCGCCATCTGAAACTCCTGAGCAGGATAAATTCATAGTGGCTGAATTCAATCAGCAAAAAGTGGTTTTCCATGTCCATACCGTAACACAGATCCACCGTATTTCCTGGTCCCAAATCGAAAAGCCTTCGGATATGTATCAAGGCCTTGAAAGTCAGATTATCGGAGTAATAAAATTAAATAGTGAAATGTTACTGTTACTTGATTTTGAAAAAATAGTGGTCGAAATCAATCCAGAATCAGGAATAAACATCCAACAGGTTAAAAAGCTTGGTACCCGGCAAAATTCAGACAAGAGAATCCTGATTGCAGAAGATTCTCCATTACTGAGAAAGCTGCTTTTTGATACATTGTCAGAAGCTGGATTCAAGTACTTGGAGTTTTATGAAAATGGACTTGATGCATTTAATTATCTGGAGAATTTAATTGAATCAGGAAAAGTGGTTGAAGATGAAGTGCACCTTGTGATTACCGATATTGAGATGCCTCAAATGGATGGACATCATTTGACTAGAAGAATAAAGGAAAACGGGGAACTCGCTGGGTTGCCTGTGATTATTTTCTCTTCTTTGATTACTGACAGCCTTCGTCATAAAGGTCAGGTCGTAGGGGCTGACGCACAAATCAGCAAGCCAGAAATTGCAGAGCTTATAAAGTTGATAGACAGATTGGTATTATGAATGTGAAAACGGGCCGATGAGGCGTTACCTCACGGCCCGTTTGGTTTATCAATGATTAATACTTGGAACCTTTTCCTAAAAAGGAGGATGGGAATGGATTATGAAAAGGTTGCTTGACCGACCCACGTCCGTGAGCCCTTTTCTCGGGGTTGGTATTGTTCGGTTGTTTTTCACCTGCTTGTCCAACGTAAGTTTGCAGGATCTGTTTTGCCTTGGATAATGACAACGCGGCTTTAGGGTTCCGTATGGAAGCTGCCCGGCTGCCGAGGTGGGGTAGTTTTTTCAAATCTTCCTTGGTGGGAGGTAAATGAAAAACATATGATCCGCATTCGACAATGACGTCGGATTGTTGTGCTGCAAAGCGAGGGTTATCAGAGAAATGAAGTCCAATCTTCTTCGCTTTTCCTTCTTGCATAAGCTTGCTTAATGCGAGCCGTTTTAAATTATATAAATTCTTGGGCTCCAATGCAGTCTTTGCGTGTTTATTGACAATAAACACGGCTTGGGCAAGGGAGTTTATCGAAAACTCATCCCTTTCAGAATGTCCTTTCGTTTGGTTCATTGTGGAAACTCCTTTTCTTAATGAGGTTAGAAGGACGTTATAAACAGACTTCCTTCAGTAAAAACCCGTATTTATATATTGGTTGAAATAGAGACGTGTGTGCAACCAGGCAGAAAATAGTGAAAAAATACTGCATGTACATCTCTAGGGTATGACCATCATTTCCCAACACTTTACCATCTATTCATTTTCATATTATACCACTTCAAAATATATAAGGAAGTAAAATTCAATCCGACGCCTTTTAGTCCAAGAAAAAGAAGGCGCTTATGTCGCCTTCTGTCCAACCCTTATTGAGTGTATATATTGATATTTTCAGATACCCCAGCCTGTGCGCCGAATTGTTGCTGGTTACCCTGAAAGCCTTGATAAGCAGGGTACGCTGGATAACCGGGGTAAGGAGGGTAAGCGGGCGGATATGGAGGAGGATATGGAGGATAGACAGGTGGACGGTTATTGAATAGTAACGGTCCAATTGCCAATCCTGCAACAAAAGCTACAGGCGCCAATAGCGGAAAGAAAGGAAAGAAGCGCTCGTCATTCCAATATTCAGGTCCATATTCATTCCCATATGCATTTCTGTAATCGTTCTGTAGCATAATGGTCTGCGGATAGTGGTAGTAAGGAAAATACTGTGTTTGCATAATTTGCCTCCTTTTCTCAAATTCTTTACATAGTATGGATTTTTTTAAGATAAGAGCCTGTTTCATCTTAATCTGTTATAATGAATCTACTTATGAGAATAATTTGGGGGGACCTTGATGGATCGGTTTAAAAGCATATTTGCAGTCGGTTTTGGAGGAGCGGCTGGTGCGATATTGCGATATTGCGTAATCTTGACTGCTGGTCATTCCTTCTTCCCGTTTGGAACCCTCTTAATAAATATAGTAGGCAGCTTTTTACTTGGAATGATCAATGGCTATTTCGCCTCGAAAAAGAAATCGCTTGTTTTTTTAGCGCTCGGCAGCGGGTTTTGCGGAGGTTTCACCACGATGTCCACATTTTCCCAAGAAGTGGTGAATCTACTGCAGACTTCTCTGGCATTGGCGGGACTGTATATTGGTGCCACGCTTTTCTTTGGTTTGGTTGCTGGTTTCTTCGGACTGGGCCTTTTTAATAGACGGAGAGGTGAGTCCCTTTGATTGAGGTTTTTTCAGTTTTTATAGGAGGCTTTTTTGGAGCGGCATCAAGATATGTCTTGCAGATTATTTTTAATAGGCTATTGCCAGCCGTTTCGATACCCATAAGCATTTTACTGATTAACCTTATAGGTTCCTTTGGTCTCGGAATGGCGTTGCCTCAGAAAGAAAGCTGGTCTTTATCTTTGCAGGTTTTTCTGACAATAGGTTTCCTTGGTGCTTTTACGACCTTTTCAACATTCAGTATGGAAACACTTGAACTTATTAGGAAACACCGCTATATAGATGGCCTTATCTATATAACGGTGTCTGTTTTAGGGTGTATCGGATCTTTCCTGTGCGGCTATTTAAGTATGGTATAACCTTTATGGGAACTACCATTTGGTACTGGTAAAAAAAACCTGGTTTTCTCGGATATACTTCTAATGCTATAATTCATAGGAGTCCATTACACATGTTTTATGGCAACAAGTCGTTTTATTCGCACAGGTTTTGTTAAAAAGTCTGGCGGTTTTCCCCTGTATTCGTTTCCTATCTTTTTTCGGATTGGAATTCGTAAACAGTCAACTCCGGACGTGAAAGGAAACGATATGGAAGACGGGTAGTGCCAAGCCCTCTATTAACATATAACGTTAATGAATCGATTTCATACGTGCCTTCCCGGTACTTTTCAGCGTATGGGGGAGTTACAAGGGCACCGGCAAAGGGGATTTGTACTTGACCTCCGTGACTGTGACCGCTTATTTGATACTGGATGTCATAAGTCCTTGATGTGTCGGCAAGGTCAGGGGCATGCGAAAGCATAATGGTGAACACTTCTTCAGGGATGCCAGATAGTGCTTTTTCAAAATCAGGTTTTCCTAGCATTGCATCATCAATCCCGGCAATGACTATTTCTTCAGCCGTTAATAAGGTAATCTTAGTTGAGGTATTTTGCAACATGGTAAAATGGGATTTTTCCATGATATCGCTGTAAATTTCTGAGCCATATCCCCCATGATCATGGTTACCATAGATGCTGAATTTTCCAAATGGCGCTTTGAGTTGATTTAAAACGAGAGGGATTTTCTGGTGATCCTTGTATTTATTAGGCTGGTCCATCAAATCCCCGGTAAATAAAATAACATCAGGGTCCAGTTGGTTTATCTTATTGACAATTGCTTGTAAATCTTTAAGCTGAAATTGAAAGCCTAAATGCGTATCACTGAATTGGACCATTTTCATGCCATGAAAACCTTTTGGGATAAGCGGGTGGCTGATGATTTTATGCTTGATTTCTAACCATTTAGGTTCCAAATTATGGGCATAATAGTTTCCGCCAATACCTAAACCGGTTATGGTAGCCAATGTACCAAGACTTTTCTTTAAGAATGTTCTTCTGGATATGGGTTTATTCAAATTAATCAACCTATCTAATATAAAAATGTTACTTCCTCATACTAACAAACAATATACATAAAATGAAGAAAATATCTTTTATGAGCATATGAAAAACATGTAAACTGGGGTTTGATGAAACCGTATCCGGTTTGAAATTGAACATCTATACGGAGGTAACATGATGACCGAACCAATGTTTATTACACTGATTATACTTCTATGCGCGATTGCGCTTTTTATACAAGGGAAATTTCGAGCAGATTTAATTGCACTTAGTGCACTATCCATTCTGGGTTTACTGGGGATTCTTACATTGGATGAACTAGTGGCCGGGTTTGCGAATCAAGTGGTCATTATGCTGGCTGGGCTATTTATAGTCGGTGCCGGCCTGTTAAATACAGGAATCGTGGAAAAGGCGGGAAATAAGTTGTTGGGTTTATGTGGGGGCAGTGAATGGAAATCGTTGCTTATCGTCATGCTGACAGCAGGAATATTAAGTGCCTTTTTAAGCGGAACAGGAATTGTTTCCATACTGCTTCCGCTCGTTATGAGCATGGCCTTAAAACAAAAAACAAGTCCGACAAGGTATTTATTGCCACTTGCCTATGCCAGCAGTATCGGAGGGCTATTAACACTGACAGGTACTCCCTCCAATATGATCGTTGCTGATGTATTACGGCAAAACGGAATAGGGACATTAGAGTTTTTTGACTTTACACCCGTGGGCTTGATCGCCTTTGCAGCAGGGTTATTCTTCATGTTGACACTCGGACGCCTGTTGCTTCCCGAGAAGACGATTGCCGCGAACAATAGTGTCAAGGGACTGTCGGCAGGGGAGCTTGCAGGCATGTACAAAGTATATGACAGATTGCATTATCTGCATATACCCGCTACTTCCGATATTGTTGGAGAAAGGCTGTCTGACCTCCAGCTTCCTATTCAGTATGAATTGACTTTGATTGAAATCCAGCGGAAGCCAAAGGATAAGCAATTACCGCTGTTGCAAAGACAGCTGACGATTTCAGCAAGGGCGGATGAGGTTCTTCATCCTGAAGATATCATTTTGGTATTTGGTGAAGAAGAAGCAGTTGAGAGATTGGCACTTAACTATGAACTGGAGTTTAAACATTTCAATACCGAACAAATAAAGAAACATTTTCTTAGCAGTAGATTTGGATTGACAGAAATATTGATCGTACCGAACTCGGATTATGAAAATCAAACCTTGATAGATGTGCATTTTCGTGAGAAATACCAATGTAATGTGCTTGCAATCAATCGGAATGGCGAATATATTCAAGCCGATGTCGGAACGGAACGCCTTAAACCGGGGGATGCAATCCTGATACATGGGGAATGGGAGAACATTGAGAGGATTTCCTCGGATTTACAGGATGTAATCGTTATTGGAAGTACCTCGGAAGATGGCTCTCCGGTCAACTCCAAGGGCAAAGCATGGATTGCCTTGGGAATCACTGCATTGATGATCATTCTATTATCGATGGAGTCCGTCCCTGCCGTACTATCGGTATTGACGGCTGCATTGTTGATGGTGATCACTGGCTGTGTCCGTTCGATGGAGGATGCTTACCAAAAGATTAACTGGGAACCTGTTCTTTTGATTGCCGCCATGTTCGGAATAACGGCTGCATTGGATAATACGGGCGGAGTGAGGATGATAAGTGATTGGCTGACCGTTTTATTCAGTAATATTGGGGCACACGGCATATTAGCGGTCTTTTACCTCCTGACACTGATCCTGAGCCAATTCATCCCGTATGGAGCCGCGACGGTAATCATGACGCCCATTGCACTGACATCTGCGGTGAATCAAGGCATCGATCCCCTGCCTGTGTTTATATGCCTTGCCGTTGCTGGCAGTTTGGCGTTATCGACTCCAAGGGTTGCCACTACCAACGCGCTTGTGATGACGGCGGGTGATTACAAGCATAAAGATTTTATCATGATCGGTATATCCATACAGATATTCATTGGCGTTATCATGGTGATCACGATCCCGTGGTTCTTCCCTTTTTGATAAGACATAAGGCATTGTTCCATTTATGGACAATGCTTTTTCAATGTGTTTCTTTTCAAATGGATTGGATGAATGCGGTTCTGAAAAAAGAGTTATGCAGTAGGAATTAAAATATTTATTATCAATGCAAGAAACTAATGGTATAATTTTGGCATATTGGTGTTTTCGTAATTAGGGGGAAGATGCATCATGGATACAGAAAAGATATTAAAGAATTTAGACAGGGTGACACCATTCTTTCAACCGATTTTCAGTGCAGATCAACATCAGGTAATCGGGTATGAAATTCTAGGGCGCTATGAGGAACAATCGGAATATAAAAGCCTTGGACCTTTTTTTCACAATTCTGCAGTGCCGGAAGAGTATAGGGTGGAAGTGGATAATTACGTACTTGAAATTGCTTTGGAGAGAATAAAAGACTACGGTGAAGATTTTCTTATCTTTATCAACAGAGATCCTAATTTGCTTATGCTGGATCATGGCGAAGAATTCATGGAGATTTTACATCGTCATTTTCAACCGGAGGAAATGCACCGGATCGTACTCGAATTATCAGACACGATCAGCCCGGAAAACTTAGATCCTTTGCAGCATGTGCTTGCTTACTTTAAAACATATGGGATTAAGATAGCTTTGGATCATTTAGGACAAGATACGCAATTGGACCGAATCGCACAGATTTCTCCGAATATTTTAAAAGTTAACCTGGACCAGCTTCGCATTTCAGGTGGAGATGCCTATCAGGTCATCCTGTTTTCTCTAAGCATGCTTGCACGTAAAATTGGCGCCAATTTACTATTTGAGAACATTGAGTCCGAATACCAGCTTCGTTTTGCATGGAAGAATGGGGGACGATATTATCAAGGGTATTTTTTGGCGAAACCAGAAGGCGAATTCATTAATAAAGATTTACTTCGTGAAAAATTCCATCAAGAATGTCAGTCCTTCATTTCTTTAGAGACCAAGAAGCTTGAAGCCGTTTATCAAAAGACTTTGCAATTCAACGAGAATATGCAAAATTTCTTAAATCAGCAAAAGCGGAACGGCTCCCATGAAGAGTTTCTCGGTATTTTGGCGAAAAAGTTGGATTCTGTATATTTTCGACTTTATATTTGTGATGAAGAGGGGTATCAAAAATCCCCCAATATCCTACATAAGGACGGGCAATGGTTAGTCCAACCCAGTTATATGAATAAAAATTGGAGCTGGAGACCTTATTTTCTCGAAAATATCGTAAAGATGCGCAATGAGAAAAAAGGAATACTATCCGATTTATACAGTGATATCGAAACGGGGGAAACCATACGGACCTTTTCATATCCCCTGAATAATAAGGAATACATTTTCTGTGATCTTTCTTATAGTTATTTATATGAAAATGAAGCACTATTATAAAAATCGATTCATGAATATAATCGCTTTAAATGTGTAACGATAAGCAGAAATGATGCGCTTGGAGGAGACATATTTTGAGCACGTACATCTGGATTCTAATCATAATCGTTACAATCATGGCATTATATCTGCTCTTTTATACTTATTCTGTAGCAAGGGCACAGAAAGTAAAGGTCAGATATGATGCGACTATCGATGATTCCGTTAAAGAACATCCCTATTTAATGAACCCGGTATTCGTTTCCCTTTTCGTCGGGACGATTTTGGTTGCCGGTTTTATTTTTTACTATGCTTTTCGATAATTGTGAAAAGGAGATTTCAATATCATGAAATCTCCTTTTTTATTGTGAAGAATGGATAATGGTATCAAGGTATCCCGGAGAATTTGATTTTGTAGTTTGGCTTTGGTTTTGACGGGTATTGAAAGGCATAGGCAAAAATCATAACCATTAGGAGAATTTCTATAACAAGGAGATGATTGTAATGAGGAAATATCTAGTTGCATGTCTTGCCAGTGTCCTTTTATTTTTAAGTGGAGGGTTCACTGCTTCAGCGGAGGGCTTACATAGAGAGGAAGTACTATCTTTGGTACAGGATGCCATGGAGAACCAAGGTTCGATCAGTGAGGAAGTACGTACTAAGGAAGCGATTGAAGGGAAGTTGGATAAACATTTCACAGGTGATTTCATCAAGAAGTTTGTCCAAGCGAATGTAGTGAAAGTCGATGGCGGTTATACCGCATTTGGATCAGATTTCGCTCCGTATTATATCCCTTTTTTCAGTTATGACAAGAATACGGAAATTGTATATGGGAAAAACGGTGATGTCATTTATGTTCAGGAGGAGTTCCAGGACACTGGGGACGGACCGGTCTCGATGGAAAAACATGTTGAATCAGTTACTTTGAAAAAGGAAAACGGCGTTTGGAAGGTAATGGATGTAAAGTATGAAAGTGATAAAATGAAATAAGGAAAGTTCTTTAAAATTGAAAAATTTGGAGCTGAAATGAAGAAGTCTAGAGGAGGTCACAGCCTTCTCTAGACTTTTTTTATATATTCAGTTCTTTTTTTATTTCGTCCAATTCAAAACCAACAATGGCTTTCCCATCGATGACGACCGTAGGTGTGGAATAGGCGCCGTACTTATTCATTAATTCTTTTCGGGCTTGTCCATCTGCTTTAATATCCTTTTCTTTGTAAACGACATTATTATCATCAAAGAACATTTTCATGATTTTGCAGGGAGGGCAATCAGGTTGGGTATATAGCGTAACGTCTTTCATTTCAATCCTCCATGTATTCTTTAGGTAAGGTTTATTTTTTCATTATAGGGGATGCCAGGACATTTGAATAGGAAAACACCCCAAGTACCGTTCTACTTACCTTTTTCCTGTTTTACCAGATAGTCTATCAATCCCATGGAACAAACATTAAGGTCCATGGCGATGATTTCAAAAACAGGATGATCTGTGGTGATTCCTTTTTCGCCTAAATGAAAGGCGACTTCCGTGAAAATATTTTTACTGGTCGCTGCCACTCGTTCCTCAAAGCTCGCATATTCCTTATATGCCGATTTGGCAGTCGCAACAAATTTAGGCAGCCAGTATTGAAGTTGTTTATATACTTCCTTAGGGTTTTCGGAAACTCCATAATGGCCAAAATATATACGTTCGACGCCGATGCTTTCATACAATTCCGCTGCTGCAAGCATCGCTTCGGGGTTAAATTGGTTTGGCGATGTGGAAGGTAAGTAAAATTCCAGACCTTCTTCATCGAGTTCACGATAATAGATGCCTATGGAGTCACCTGAAAAGATCCCTTTTGAAACCGAATCGAATATGCTTAAATGATGGTTTGCGTGCCCGGGAGTGTCATAAAAGGTCAACTTTGAATTATCACTTGTTTGCAGGGATTCCCGATCATGTTTAATCAGCATTCTTTCAAACGGAATAGGTAAAATCGGATCGAAAAGCTTGTTGAATTCTTCACCATAGACTGCTTTAGCCCCGGCAATCAAACGTGTTGGATCTTCTAGATGACGTGCACCTTTTGGATGGACGATCACTTTGGCGTTCGGGCAATGCTGTAAAAAAAGTCCTGCTCCACCTGCATGGTCCAAATGAATATGGGTAAGAATGATATATGTAATATCTTCGAGGGCGATTCCCAAATGTTCGAGCCCCTTCAATAAGTGGGGGATGGAAGGGCTGGCGGAAGTTTCGACTAATGTGATGTCTTCATCGGCAATTACATATGTACCTGTACGATTTCTTCTATCCAAATCAAAACCATCAATCAATGAAATGCGGTAACCAAGTTCACTAATGTTTTGCAACAGAATCTACCCCTAAAAAATTTTTCATGTACAAAATCCATTCCTTATTTTATTCTGTTAATAGTGCCATGTAAAGAATGAAGTTTTAAATTATTCTGAATTTATTTCAGCGTGGCTACTGGATAGAAAAGTATGGTATAGTGAAACCTATCGAAAAGGTTTTATTCAGAAAGGAGAGGGAGTATGTCTCAATTACAGGGCATCCTTACCAGATTGAAAAGTCTTCAAGAGCAAGCGAAGGAATCAGAATCTGCTCAACGTTTTTTTGAAATAGATGGTGTGAAAAAGTGCCAGGTTACATATTTCAGCAAAACAGAAATGTTCGAGCTTGAAGTATACAGTGATAAAGGGAAATCATCCAAATATCAATTCGATAATATTGATATGATTACCATTGAAATCTTTGATCTTCTTCAATCTTAAAAAAATCACGAAAAGCCGCCTCCTTTGGAAGCGGCTTTTTTATTGTGAATGAAGCAGTGAAATTTACACATCTTATTAATTGGAGGGATGTAAAATGAAAAATCCAATGGTAATATGCCCAGCATGCGGTGAGGAAAGAGAAATGGATAATGTATTAACGGCACAATCGAACCAAAATGTGATTTATCAATGCCCGGAATGCAGTTTTAAACAGGTTAACATCAAAACGAGTAAAGGCTAAAGATCACTTGCGGAAATCCCGCCGTTTGGGATTTTATTGGTCTAGGAATGAGCCTTTTCTGCTTACATATGTTAAACTATAGAAAGAGCTGTATATAAAAACATATGGTAAGGGGTTTTAACATGATCGGTACTCATGATGGGGATTTATTGGAATCCAGCGTTAAAGACTTAATGATTTCTTCTGAACGCGTGGCCCACGTGCAGGTAACCAATAATTTAGAACATGCACTATTGGTATTAACAAAGAGCGGTTATACGGCCATTCCTGTGTTAGATCCGATGTATAAACTGCATGGTTTAATTAGCACACCAGTCATTCTTGATTCAATCTTGGGACTGGAACGAATTGAATTTGATAATCTTGAGAATAAAAAAGTTTCCGAAATAATGAATATAGAAATACCTCGCCTGCATATTGAAGATACATTGACCAAGGGTGTTGAATTGTTGATTGATCATCCTTTTGTCTGTGTAGAGAATGACGAACATGTATTTGAAGGTATCTTAACGAGAAGAGCAATCCTGAAAAAGGTATTTAAACAAAATACACCCGATAAATAAGTAAGGCTTAAAATGATGGTTAACCTCAAGACTCGCCAGTTGGCGAGTTTTCTTGTTTTTACATATTTAATCCAGCTAGTGGTAAAGTCTATAAACAGTTAGGGTCTATTAGGGGAGGATGCTGAAATTGGGCCAAGAAGTGAATAGTGCTAAGGTGCAGAATAAAAAATTGAAACGTCCCTTCATATTAGCTGCCATCATGTTGGCTATGTTTATGAATGCTATTGAAGGAACGATCGTTTCGACGGCAATGCCAGCCATTGTAAGTGATTTAGGCGGTTTTTCACTTTACAGCTGGGTGTTTTCAGGTTATTTGCTAATGAACGCGGTAACAGTCTTGATATATGGAAAGCTATCGGATATTCTCGGGAGAAAACCTGTTTTATTATTTGGAATCATTGTCTTCCTGATTGGCTCCCTTCTTTGCGGCTTTGCAGATTCTATGACGGAACTCATCATATATCGCTTTATACAAGGTTTTGGGGCGGGGGCAGTAGCTCCTGTAGCTTCGACAATTGTTGGTGATATTTATAAAAATGAAGAGAGGGCACGCGTTCAAGGGTATCTATCGAGCGTGTGGGGCATTTCGGCTGTCATGGGGCCAGCTTTGGGCGGCTTACTCGTTGAATCCCTGACTTGGAAGCTTGTCTTCTGGGTAAATATCCCTTTGGGCTTATTATCTTTTATTGGGATTTGGTTTTTCCTTCATGAAAATATCGAAAAGAAAAAACGTGATATCGATTACCTAGGTGCAACACTATTGACGTTATCCATATCCACCCTTATGGTGATACTCGTAGAAGGAGGTGTGAAATGGTCATGGGCTTCAGCTCCAGTCATATCCTTGGCATTAGTGGCCATCACCACCTTCATCTTATTCATTCTTCAGGAAAAGAAAGCCGCCGAACCGATGATGCCATTTGAAATTTGGCAGGAGCGTTCCATTCTGATTGCCAATCTTGTATCCCTGACGACAGGGGTGATGATGATCGGATTATCAAGTTTCCTCCCGACATTCGTTCAGGGGGTGATGGAACGCTCTCCTACAGTAGCTGGTTTTACATTGACAGCCATGTCAATTGGCTGGCCGATCGCATCAATGGTCTCTGGCAGGTTATTGATGAAAATAGGATTCAAATCAACTTCTCTCCTTGGAGGGTGTTCATTGATCCTTGGGAGCTTGATCCTAGTGTGGATGAAGCCGGAAGCTGGGCCCCTTATTGCTGCCATGGGATCCTTCTTTGTCGGTGTAGGCATGGGCTTGACTTCTACCTCGTTCATTGTCGTCATTCAAAAAACCGTCAGCTGGGAACGAAGGGGCATTGCGACAGCTTCCAATATGTTCATGCGTAAT
Organism: Bacillus sp. ISL-4; assembly: GCF_018613275.1. Lineage (NCBI taxonomy): Bacteria > Bacillati > Bacillota > Bacilli > Caryophanales > Bacillaceae > Bacillus > Bacillus sp. ISL-4. The sequence goes on along the minus strand of NZ_JAGGQN010000012.1, from coordinate 280,695 downwards.
TTAGGAAATACTGTAGGTGCTGCATTACTTGGAGGAATCATGAATATGAGGCTTCAAGCCTATTTGAACGAACATGCGCCAGCTGGCTCGGGAGTGACAATAGATACGGCAAATAAACTGTTGAACAGTGAAGAACGCATGTCGCTTCCTGAAAATGTGGTAAATGTTTTACAGGAAGGACTTACATTGTCTCTACAGACGATTTATCTCATTGTCCTAGCCTTCTCTGTAATCAGCTTCTTGTTACTTACGAGACTAAGAAAGAATAAGAAGGCATAGGGAAAAAAGGCAGACTCCTTATATGGAGTTTGCCTTTGTATTTAAGGAAACGCGACTCTGATGACCAATTGAATCAATAATGCGATCGTAACTGAATGTAAAATGAATTTCAATTGTCGAGTGGAGATTTTTTGCGCCACACGCAAGGCCAGCTGTGATCCGATAAGGGAACCGATCGTGTAATAAATGGCAATCCCCCATGCAATGTTACCGGCAATGAAATAGGTAATAAATGCAGCTGTACAGCTAATGAAAGTTTGAAATCTAGTAAAGGCCAGGGATTGAAGGTAGGTGGCACCATTTCTTAAAAAGGTAAACATGAGCATGGTTGCCTGTCCGGGTCCGAACATTCCGTCGTAGACACTGATACCAAATAGGGATGGATAAACTTTTTTGGGGAGTTGCCAATCCGATTCATCGGAAGGTTGCGGTTTTTTTATGAAATTCATGATCAAAGCGATAGTCAAGAGACAGATGGCTAAACAAATTCATTGCCTTCTCAGAGAATGAATTGGCAAGCAGACCACCGCATAAGCCACCGAAAAGGGCAAATGGGATTAACTGGAGGGCGTCCTTCAATTTTAGCTGTTTTTTCTTGAATAAAATATAAAAGCTAGAAAAAGAAGAAAACATATTGGGGAATTTGACTGAACCAATAACCTGGTGTATGGGTAAACCTATCAAAAGAAGGGATGGCATTCCGATAAGACTGCCGCTCCCAGCCAATGTGCACACAAATGATGCTGCAAAACTGATGACAAGCAGTAAAATGATCGTCAAAGGATATTCACCCCGTTTCTTTTCTCTTGTATTATAAGCCGACTTTGTTGATAATAAAATTTAAATAAATTAAATCATCATGATAAGATTTAATTATCAAGAGGTTGGTGTGTATGTCATTTTCAGAATTTCATTTATTATCCGTGCTTGCTCAGGAAATGAATATGAGAAAAGCAGCTGAGCGGTTGTTCGTTTCCCAGCCGGCTTTATCACAGCGTTTACAATCCATAGAAAAGGATTGGGGCTCGAAACTGTTTTTGCGTTCACAAAAAGGGCTGTCACTGACGCCTGCAGGTGAAGCGGTAATTCGTTTGGCCAATGAGGTTATCGAAAAAGAAGAAAAGGTCAGGGAAAGTATTCAAGCTATGGACCATGAAGTATATGGGACTTTGAAAATAGCCTGTGCTTCGATTGTCGGTCAAAATTGGCTGCCGCAAGTATTGAAAAAGTTCGTTCAAAAATATCCATATGCCAAAATATCCTTAATCACTGGCTGGAGCAGTGAGATTTTAAAGTCTTTGTATGAAGGACAGGTGCATATTGGCATCATAAGAGGAGCCCCGGATTGGAAAGGGGTAAAACAGCATTTGTTTACGGATATGCTTTATTTGGTCGATACTGAAATGAAGGAACTGAATCAGGTGTTCGAAACGGACCGGCCATTCATTCAGTTTAAAAGCGATTCGAATTATTATCAGGAAATCCAGGACTGGTGGCATCGGCAATTTAAAACGACGCCAAAAAACACCATTGTCGTGGATCAAATCGAAACATGCAAACAAATGGTGTTCAATGGTATAGGATATGCAATCCTGCCAGCCATCACTTTACATGATAAAGATACGAATGTTTTTAAAATCCCTCTACTGGATGGGCATAACCACTCAATCGAACGAGATACATGGCTTTGCGGCTATGAATCTGCCTTCCAGTTAAAGCAAGTGCAAGCATTCACGGAAGTGGTGAAAGAGCATATTCGAGATCAAGGAATGTTATAGGTCCGCTGACGAAAATGTCAATAGGGGAGAATAATATATAAGAGTGACATTCAACTTGTCTTGCCGGCAGTTGTCTGGTAAATTTAAAACGAGTAATGATACATATTTAGGAGGTTTACCCGGAATGAATAAAATGGATGCAAACGAAATTATTTCTTTTATCTCAAATAGTAAAAAATCTACACCTGTAAAGGTATATGTCAAAGGCGATTTGGAAGGCATGGATTTTGGTCCAGCTTCTAAAACTTTCATAACAGGAAATACAGGTGTTGTATTCGGTGAGTGGTCTGAAGTCGAAGAAGCAATCAAGGCAGCAGGAACAAAAATCGAGGATTATGTAGTTGAAAATGATCGCCGTAACTCTGCCATTCCTTTATTGGACTTAAAAGGCATCAAAGCCCGTATCGAGCCTGGCGCAATAATCCGTGACCAAGTATCCATTGGAGACAACGCAGTCATCATGATGGGTGCATCAATCAATATTGGTTCTGTCATCGGTGAAGGCACAATGATCGACATGAACGCAATACTGGGCGGGCGTGCAACAGTGGGTAAAAACTGTCACGTAGGTGCAGGTGCCGTTTTAGCAGGTGTCATCGAGCCGCCTTCCGCACAACCAGTCATTTTGGAAGATGATGTTTTAATCGGAGCCAATGCGGTTGTACTAGAAGGTGTGAAAATCGGTCAAGGTTCAGTTGTGGCGGCTGGTGCAGTTGTAACGAAAGACGTTCCTCCTTACTCCGTGGCTGCTGGTATCCCGGCGAGGGTCATTAAACAAATTGACGAAAAAACAAAATCAAAAACAGAAATCATGCAAGAACTTCGTCAACTTTAATTTCTTTAGTGAATATTGCCTGAAGCGTGGATAAATATATCCACGCTTTCTGTATAGGAGGAAATAATGTGAAAATAAATCCTTTTGCCGAGATCCGGCGTGATTTGCATCAAATACCGGAGATAGGGTTCAAAGAATTCAAGACGCAGCAATACCTACTGAATTACATAACGAAACTGGCCCCGGAGCGAATGGAAATAGAAACTTGGCAGACTGGGATTTTCGTGAAAGTGAAGGGATTGAACCCGCGGAAAACAATTGGCTACCGGGCTGATATTGACGGTCTGCCGATAAAAGAGGAAACCGGATTGCCGTTCGCATCCAACCACGAGGAATATATGCATGCCTGCGGTCATGATTTTCATATGAGCATAGGTTTGGGATTATTGACATATTTCACCGAAAATCCGATCGATGATGACTTGCTATTCATTTTCCAGCCCGCAGAAGAGGGACCTGGCGGAGCTGAACCGATGCTTAAATCGGAAACGATGAAAAAATGGAAGCCGGATATGATTCTTGCTTTACATATTGCTCCAGAGTATCCAGTTGGGACGATTGCCGTTAAAGAAGGGCTTCTATTTGCCAATACATCTGAATTATTCATCGATTTGAGGGGAAAAGGTGGGCATGCAGCCTATCCGCATGAAACAAATGACATGGTCATTGCGGCATGTTCGCTTGTAGGGCAGCTGCAAACAATCGTTTCCAGGAATGTCAATCCACTTGATTCAGCTGTTATTACAGTTGGGAAGATTACTGGAGGCACCGTTCAAAATATTATTGCGGAGACAGCGCGGTTAGAAGGCACAATACGCACCCTTAACCCCGAATCGATGGTAAAGGTCAAGTCAAGAATAAAGGCGCTTGTGGATGGCATACAAGTGGGATATGAGTGCTTGGCTGAAATCGACTATGGAGCGATGTATCACCAGGTGTATAATGACGAACGGTTGACCCGGGAATTCATGGAATTTACAGAGAAGTCAACTGCTGTTCATTTGCATCGCTGTACGGAAGCGATGACAGGTGAAGATTTTGGTTATATGTTAAAGGAGATTCCAGGATTCATGTTCTGGCTGGGGGTTTCATCGGATTACGGATTGCACCACGCTAAGTTAAGTCCGGATGAAACTGCGATTGAACTCGCGATCAATCACTTAACGGACTATATAACGTTTAAAGGAAGCGAAGCGTAAAAAATGCTTTTCAGTACAGAACATGCTCTAAAGAGAGAACGAATGACGTTGGAGGGCTTATTGTGAAAAAAGAATTTGCGGTGATTGGACTTGGCCGTTTTGGCGGCAGCATAGTCAAGACATTAGCTGAAGAAGGATTAGGGGTTCTGGCTATCGATGCTGACGAAGATCGAGTGAATGAATTTGCCAGAATAGCTTCACATGCCGTAGTAGGGGATACGACAGATGAAAATGTACTGAGAAACATAGGGATTCGGAATTTTGATCACGTCATTGTAGCGATTGGCGAGAATATTCAAGCTAGTATATTGACGACTCTCATGCTTAAGGAATTGGGTGTCGGAAATGTTACGGTTAAAGCGCAAAATGATTATCATGAGAAGGTTCTTCGTAAAATCGGGGCCGACTATGTCGTGCACCCCGAACGAGATATGGGGAGAAGGATCGCCCATAATATCGTCTCCAATAATATTCTCGATTATTTGGAGCTTTCTGATGAACACTCCATCGTCGAAATTGTTGCAAGCCAAAAGATGAATGGAAACTCGATATTTGACCTTGATATCCGTGCTCATTATGGGCTTAATATAGTCGCGATCAAAAGAGGGAACGACATAAATGTCTCCCCGCAGGCGAGCGATTTAATTCATAAAGGTGATATATTGATCGTCATCGGGGCGGATTCGGACATCAATCGCTTTGAAAAAAAAATTGTGGAATAAGCAGTGCCTGCTCAATTTCGGGCAACGCATACACTTTTTATTCACAAAAAAAGCCCAGCCATCAATGGCTGGGCTTCTATTATTTATTGGACTTCCATGATGATCGGCAGGATCATTGGACGGCGTTTAGTTTTTTCATATAGGAATGGAGATAAAGTGTCTGTAATTTCATTTTTAATTTCAGACCATTGTGTAGTTTTGCGATCCATCACCTTATTTAAATGCTTAGTTATCAAGGATTGAGCATCGCTGATAAGGTCTCCTGATTCTCTCATATAAACAAATCCGCGTGAGATGATGTCAGGTCCGGATGCAATTTTGAATTCCTTCATATTGATGCTGACAACGACAACGACAAGGCCTTCCTCGGAAAGGATCCGACGATCACGGAGAACGATATTGCCGATATCCCCGATGCCGCTTCCATCGATATAAACCGAACCTGAAGGGATTTTACCAGCGATTTGTGCTGTGTTTTCACTAAGGGATAGAACTTCACCATTATCCATGATAAAGCAATTTTCTTCCGGAACTCCGCAATCGACTGCATGGCGGGCATGTAGTTTTTGCATACGGTATTCACCATGGATTGGCATGAAGAATTTTGGTTTAATCAAACGAAGCATCAGCTTTTGTTCCTGCTGTCCGCCATGTCCTGATGTATGAATGTCATTCAAAGGACCTGAAATGACGTCTGCTCCTGCACGATATAATTGATTGATCGTTCTGGAAACACTGATTGTGTTACCTGGGATAGGTGAAGAGGAAAATACTACAGTATCACCAGGAATGATTTGAATCTGACGGTGAGTGCCATTCGCTATGCGCGACAATGCTGCCATTGGTTCACCTTGACTGCCTGTACAAAGGATGGTTACTTTATTCGCAGGCATACGATTCAATTGCTGTACATCAATAAATGTATCTTTAGGCGCTACAATATAACCAAGATCTTGTCCAATTGATATGGCTGAATCCATGCTTCGGCCAAAAACGGCTATTTTACGGCCGTTAGCCACGGCTGCTTCAACAACTTGCTGAAGGCGATGGATGTTCGATGCAAACGTTGCAAAAATAATCCGGCCGTCAACCTTACGGAAAATGTCTTGAATGGTATCGCCGACACGGCTTTCGGACATAGTAAAGTTCTGTACTTCACTATTTGTGCTATCCGAGAGTAAGCACAATACACCTTCTTTACCGATTTCAGCCATCTTGGTCAGGTTTGCAGGCTCGCCCACTGGTGTGAAGTCGAATTTAAAATCACCAGTATGGACAATTTGTCCAGGTGGTGTTTTTACAACGATTCCATAAGAGTCAGGGATACTGTGAGTTGTACGGAAGAATGAGACGGACGTTTTCCGGAACTTGATCACTTCATCTTCACTGATTTCAATCATGGTTGTCTGACGTAAAAGGCCGTGTTCTTCCAATTTATTACGAAGCAGTCCAAGTGCCAGTTTTCCGCCGTACACAGGGACATTCACTTTTCTAAGTAAATAAGGAATCCCGCCAATATGGTCTTCATGGCCATGGGTAATGAAAACACCTTTAATTTTATCTACATTTTTCTCTAAATAGCTGTAATCTGGAATCACATAGTCAATACCGAGAAGCTCATCTTCAGGAAATTTAATTCCAGCATCAATGATGATGATTTCATCTTGAAACTGAACAGCATATGTGTTCTTACCGATTTCGCCTAAACCGCCCAGGGCGAATACAGCTGTTTGATCGTTTTTTACAAATTTCATAAATTATAGCTCCAATACTTTGTAATCTTCATTTTGTTTTTCATATTCTAAATATGCTCCGGTTACGGGTAATACGATTTCTACGTTATAAGGTTCCTTTTTTAATTTTAAACGAACGTCACGAACGGATTCACCTTCGACAAACATTGTTTTAGTATTCTCCCTGATGGGAACCTCTGATATGGTTACTTGATAGTATACCTTAAAAACCATTTTAATCTCTCCTCACTTGTTTGCATTGCTTTTTTCATTATATATAAAAACAACAATTTTTTCATGTTTTTCAACATCATGTAAAAATAAACCCAGCTCCGCCATAAAAACGGAAGGGGTTTGATGAATTAAATATACCAATGTATAAAAGTATATAAAAAAATAGATGGCCGATTCTGGTATTAATCCAATTGTGTCTTCCTCTATCTTATATCCTATCCGTTTTTGCCATGTGTAAAACTTAAATCATGAGATCTTTTTTTCGTAAACGATTTCTTTCTAATTAATACAGTACGACTGTGTATAGCGTTTCATGAAAACACAACGGCTCATATCTTTATTGAAATATGTATTCAACTGACCGTATAAAAGCCAAGATAGAAAGAATGCTTAACAAGAACTTTACAACAAGGAAGAAGCCCTCCGCAAGTTTTTGAAGGGCTGTCCGAAAAAAATTCGCATATGGATGACGGCCAAGGCAGGAATGAGTGGCAAATCATGCGATAAATTTTTTTCTTAAAAGATCATTCCACTGTTTAGCAAGCTTTTTACGAAGCTTTTTTAACATGGCGATCACGCTCCCTTAATTATTATTGTATAGGATTATTCAATAATGTAAATACGTCTTTACAGGTACTTGACCCATTTTTGAAAAAAAAGGCTCATTTAAACAAGCAGCTGGGATTTTGTTAGAAAAGAAGGATGGGAGAAGTAATCTAAGAAAGCATGAGTTGTTTCTATTAAGAATAGTATATGCCCATTCGTGAATAAAAAACGTAAATTGAGTGGAATCCGGTTGTGTTACTTGACTTATCTTGATGACAATTATTAAATGGGTACATATTAAAAAAGGAAAAAATGAATGAATTGGAAGTGAATCGTTAGTGAAAATTGTATTCTTTGATATTGACGGAACGTTGCTTGATCATGAAAAAAAGTTACCTGCTTCAACAAAAAATGCCATTAAGCAACTGCAGGATAGCGGGGTTTTTGTAGCGATTGCCACAGGAAGGGCTCCGTTTATGTTCGAATCTTTAAGGGAAGAGCTTGGTATCGATACATTTGTAAGTTTCAATGGACAATACGTTGTTTTTGAAGGGAAAGTCGTTTATAAAAACCCTTTGAGCATACCTGAGATAAAACGGCTCCACGAACATGCTGAAAAAAATGAAATACCGATTGTTTTCATGAATGAGGAGACAATGAAATCGAGTGTTCCACATCATAGCAGAATTGAAGAAGCATTGAGCAGCCTGAAGTTTCCCCACCCTGAACATGTGGCAGATTTTTATGAGGACCATGATATATACCAAGCCTTATTATTCTGTTCGGAAGATGAAGAAGGGAACTTTGTTGGGAAATATGATGACTTCCATTTCATTAGATGGCATGAGTATTCAACGGATGTTCTTCCATTCGGGGGTTCAAAAGCTGAAGGCATTAAAATATTAATGGAAAAAGTCGGGTTTGCTCTGGAGGATGTTTACGCCTTTGGAGATGGCTTAAATGATATAGAGATGTTAAAAGTAGCGGGATATGGCGTGGCAATGGGGAATGCCGGTCAACTTGTGAAGCAAGAGGCAGACTTTGTAACGAAGGATGTCGATGATGATGGCATACTTTTTGGTTTGAAGGAACTTGAACTGATATAAAAAACAAAACCCCCGTTAACCAGCAGACGGGGGTTTTGCTTATTACGCTACCTTTCCACCGCAATTGAATTTTCCGGAATGGCATAGGGGTCTTCCGGATTGATATGATCATAAAACATGATTCCATTAAGGTGGTCGATTTCATGTTGAAAGCAAATGGCTGCGATGCCTTTCAGACGGAGCTGAACCGATTTTCCTTCCAGGTCCGTACCCACAACCGTTATTCGAGCATAACGGGGCACATAGCCGGAAACGGGACGATTTACGGAAAGGCAGCCCTCCCCGGAAGCCAAATATGCTTTTTCCACTGAATGGCTGATGAGTTTAGGGTTGAAAAGTGCATAGCTATACAGTTGACCATCTTTTTCTTTCAAATGAACCGCGATCATCCTTTTTGAAACATTCACCTGTGGTGCAGCCAAGCCAATTCCCGCCCTTAACCCGTATAGTGCAGCAATATCGGGCTTCTGGCTGTTTTGGACATATTCCATCAAGCTGGCTAAAAGTTGCTTATCTTCATTTGATGCCGGAAGCGGAACCTCTACCGCGACTTGCCTTAAGATTGGATCGTCTTCATTAACAAAATCATCCATGGTAAGCATAATCTTTCACCCCACAAAAATTCTTTAATATGTATAGGATTATTTTAACAAAAAAAATACTGAAAGTTAATGGATGATCTAATGAAAGAAAAATGGCAGGGATGGAATCAAGTCATTAATTCCTATCCCAGCCATTATATTAATTGCGTGTTGAGGTTTATTTAAAAAAATAAATCATTTTTTGTGAATCAGGGTAAATAGTTAACATTTTCGGGTAAAGGTAAAAGTAATTACCTGCTTAGCATAAGCACGCTCCCACAATGATTAACAGAATGAACAGGACAATGATTAGAGCGAAGCCGCTTCCAAAGCCGCCGCAGCCTCCACCATCACCATAACCATAGCTGGGTGCAGCGGAAACCGGATAACAACAATCCTGGTTGTAACCTCCATACATAATTTCATACCTCCGTTTTTTTGTATTATTAAAATGCTGACCACTCTGATTTGAAACGGTCACTACAGCCTATGCAGTATGGCTTAAAGGGTGTAGGCTAGCGCCCAGTAATGAAAAAAACCTGTTCGGAATATGATTGTAACAAGTGTTTGCTGCTAATAAGGGAATTTAGAGAAAAATGAATCTTCGAAGTACTATCAGAAGGAGCTGTCTATGTTGAAGCGTTTTGGTCCATATGTTATTTTACTTCTTTCTTTAGTGATCTTGACTGGTTGTTTTAATGGTTCACCGGAAGAAAGAATCCACAAAATCCTAGAGAAAACTGCAGAAAAGGAAAGTGATTTCACCGAGCATCAAGAGCCTCTTAATGATTTGGAGAAAAAAGAAAAAGAAAAATATGAGAAAATCATTAAACTTGGATTGGATGATTATGAACAGATCGTCGAGCTTTCAGATGAAGCCACCAAGAATATCGACCAAAGGGAAAAAATAATTGAAAAGGAACAAAGCAGTATGCAATCCTCAAAAGAACAATTCAATCAGATAGATGAACAAATCGGGAAAATAGAGGATGAAAAGATAAAAAAAGAAGCGACCGAAATGAAAAAGGTCATGAGTGAGCGCTATAGCACCTACGATAATTTATATGATGCTTATCAACAAAGTCTGGCTTATGATCGTGAATTATATGAACTTTTTAAAAAAGAGGATTTGAAAATGGATGAATTACAAGTGCAAATCGAGAAAATAAATACCTCTTATACAGAAGTTTTGAAAGCAAATGAGGAATTTAATGCATTAACGGAAAAATCAAATCAAAAAAAAGAAAGTTTTTATGATAGTTCTGGCATAGAAATGGCTGATTCAACAAAATAATATAATTAATGATGGGCTGTGATTCTCACTCACAGCCCATATTTTTGTTCAATCCAGTTCATTTAGGGACTGAAAAATTCTAGAATGGTCTTTTTGGTGCAACCAGCTTGATGGGGAATTTTCATACCTGTACTAAAAAAAAACGATAATCAAAATTCTAACAGCAGACTTATATGAAAGCGTTTGAAAATTTTTTTGGAATATTATTCCGAAGGCTTAAATGCCTATAGTTAAAGCGGTTTTGGAATTGATCCGATATGCCGGGGGATTTAAATATTATCCTTCGCCATCTTTAAATTGAAAATTAGGGGAAAATTAATAGTACAGTTGTAAAGTCGAAACTAATACAGAGAAGAAGTATGAGTATTGGAAGTTCTATAAAATCAAAATTATAAGGAACTCCAAGTGATTGACTTGATGTTAATTCATCTTGTAAACTTAATCTATAAAAATTCTTGTATCATTTTCCTTGATTTTTTTTATGGTACAGAATAAGATTGAGACATATTAAGCATATCCACGTTTGAGGATTGGTCTTAAGGGAAAAATAAAAGAATGAATTGTTGAAGAAACTAAAAAGCAAACTATTTTTGCTTTATAGAATAATAATAGCAAACCTTTTTAATGAAAGGATGAGGTGCCAAATGGCTCAAAAAACTAAACAAGCTAAAATTAATGTTCAGGATCAGCTTAAGAAAGTAGAAGAACAATTTGAAACTTTTCAAATTTTAAATGAAGAGGGAGAAGTCGTTAATGAAGCGGCAATGCCTGATTTAAGTGATGAACAATTGCAAGAATTAATGCGTCGTATGGTGTATACACGCATCTTGGATCAACGTTCTATATCACTGAACCGCCAAGGCAGATTAGGTTTCTATGCACCGACTGCCGGTCAAGAAGCTTCCCAAATCGCTTCACAGTATGCTTTGGAAAAAGAAGATTTCATTCTGCCTGGCTACCGTGATGTTCCGCAAATCGTTTGGCATGGCCTTCCGCTTTGGCAAGCATTCTTATTCTCCCGGGGACATTTTAAGGGAAATCAAATTCCTGAAGACGTCAATGTAATTTCCCCTCAAATCATTATCGGCGCTCAATATATCCAAGCTGCAGGAGTTGCTCTTGGGTTTAAGAAACGCGGGAAGAAAGCTGTAGCCATCACATATACGGGTGACGGCGGAACCTCACAAGGTGACTTCTATGAGGGAATTAACTTTGCAGGTGCATTTAAAGCGCCGGCTATCTTCATCGTGCAAAATAACCGTTTCGCAATCTCGACACCGGTTGATTTGCAATCAGCAGCGAAAACATTAGCCCAGAAGGGTGTGGCTGCAGGTATCCCTGGCATCCAGGTTGATGGTATGGATGCGTTGGCCGTTTATACAGCCGTTAAAGAAGCGCGTGAACGTGCAATTAATGGTGAAGGCCCTACATTGATTGAAACATTGACTTACCGTTATGGTCCGCATACGATGGCTGGGGATGACCCGACACGTTACCGTACTTCCGAAATGGATAACGAGTGGGAACTGAAAGATCCATTGGTTCGTTTCCGCAAGTTCTTGGAAAACAAAAAACTTTGGAATGAAGATTTAGAGAACGAAACGATAGAAAAAGCAAAAGACGATATTAAAGAAGCAATCAAATTGGCAGATGCAGAACCTAAGCAAAAGGTAACAGACCTGATTGAAAACATGTATGAAGAAATGCCTTATAACTTAAAAGAACAATATGAAATTTATAAAGAGAAGGAGTCGAAGTAAGCGATGGCTCAATTGACGATGATTCAAGCAATTACAGAAGCATTACGTACAGAACTTAAGAATGACGAGAATGTACTCGTTTTTGGGGAAGATGTTGGTGTTAATGGAGGAGTTTTCCGTGCAACGGAAAATCTTCAAAAAGAATTCGGTGAAGATCGTGTATTCGATACACCTCTTGCTGAATCTGGAATCGGTGGATTAGCGGTCGGTCTTTCTTTACAAGGTTTCCGTCCTGTTCCTGAAATTCAATTCTTCGGGTTTGTATATGAAGTAATGGATTCTGTAAGCGGTCAGCTTGCTCGTATGCGCTACCGTTCAGGCGGACGTTACAGTGCACCGGTTACAATTCGCTCACCTTTTGGGGGCGGAGTGCATACTCCGGAAATGCACGCTGATAGCTTGGAAGGTTTAATGGCTCAGCAACCAGGGTTAAAGGTAGTTATCCCTTCCACTCCTTACGATGCAAAAGGCTTATTGATTTCAGCTATTCGTGATAATGATCCTGTCATTTTCCTTGAGCACATGAAATTGTACCGTTCTTTCCGTCAGGAAGTTCCTGAAGAAGAATATACAATTCCATTAGGAAAAGCGGATGTGAAAAGAGAAGGAACGGATTTATCCATTATTACGTATGGTGCGATGGTACAGGAATCCATCAAGGCAGCTGAGGAATTGGCTAAGGAAGGACATTCCGTCGAAGTGGTCGACTTACGGACTGTATCTCCATTGGATATCGATACAATCATTGCTTCTGTAGAAAAAACTGGACGCGCTATCGTTGTTCAAGAAGCACAAAAGCAAGCTGGTATAGCAGCGAATGTCGTAGCGGAAATTAACGAACGTGCCATTTTGAGCTTGGATGCTCCAGTACTGCGAGTGGCGGCGGCTGATACGGTATTCCCGTTTTCACAAGCTGAAACAGTATGGCTCCCTAATTATAAAGACATTATTGAAACGGCGACTAAAGTCTTGAAGTTTTAACAATCTTAAGTAATGGGAATGAATGTCCTGCTTGGGAAAGTATATCGCATTAACGGTAATGCAAGATAAAGGACTTTATTCAAAGCACTAAGTATGATTTAATATAGGAGGTTGAACTCAGTGGCATTCCAATTTAGACTCCCTGATATCGGAGAAGGTATACACGAAGGTGAAATAGTGAAATGGTTTGTAAAACCAGGAGATAAGATTCAAGAAGATGACGTGCTTTGCGAGGTTCAGAACGATAAGGCCGTTGTTGAAATCCCATCACCGGTGGAAGGTACCGTTGAAGAAATCCTTGTTCAAGAAGGAACGGTTGCCGTTGTTGGCGATGTACTTGTAACTTTCGATGCTCCAGGTTATGAAAATCTTCAGTTTAAAGGGGATCATGGAGAAGAAGCGAAGGCAGAAGGTGATAAGAATACGGAGGCCCAGGTTCAAGCAACTGCTGAAGCTGGACAGGAAGTCAAGAAAGAGGCTGCTCCGGTTCAAGAAAATAATGGTGTAACGGGCGCGGGATCACAACCACAAGTTGAGGCAGATCCTTCACGACGTATCATCGCCATGCCTTCTGTTAGGAAATATGCACGCGAACAAGGGGTAAATATTCGTGAGATTTCTGGTTCTGGGGATAACGGCCGCATCATGAAAGATGACATAGATGCTTTCAAAAACGGCGAAACTGCTCCACAGCAACCGGCAGCTCAAAGTGAAGCTTCACAACAAAATGATACGGAAACAACCGAAAAACAAAAAGTTTCAATTCCAGAAGGGCAATATCCTGAAACTCGCGAAAAAATGAGCGGCATGAGAAAAGCGATCGCCAAAGCTATGGTAAAATCCAAACAGACAGCTCCGCATGTTACATTAATGGATGAAGTCGATGTGACGCTATTGGTTGCTCACCGTAAGAAATTCAAGGAAATTGCTGCACAAAAAGGAATCAAGCTTACATTCCTACCTTATGTTGTTAAAGCGTTAACAAGTGCATTGCGTGAATTCCCTATGCTTAACACATCATTTGATGATGAGGCTAGTGAGATTATCCATAAACACTATTACAATATTGGAATTGCGGCAGACACAGACAAAGGACTGCTCGTTCCAGTTGTAAAAGATGCAGATCGTAAATCAACTTTTGCTATTTCACAAGAAATTAATGAATTAGCGACGAAAGCCCGTGACGGCAAATTGGCTCCTAACGAAATGAAAGGTGCTTCTTGCTCCATTACGAATATCGGTTCCGCAGGCGGTCAATGGTTCACACCTGTAATCAATCATCCAGAAGTTGCCATTCTAGGGATTGGACGCATTGCCGAAAAAGCAATTGTACGCGACGGGGAAATTATCGCCGCTCCAGTTCTGGCATTATCACTGAGCTTTGATCACCGCATGATTGATGGAGCAACAGCTCAACATGCATTGAATCATATCAAAAAGTTATTGAACGACCCAGAATTATTGTTAATGGAGGCGTAAACAATGGTAGTAGGAGATTTTCCAATCGAAACAGATACTTTAGTGATCGGTTCAGGCCCAGGGGGATATGTTGCCGCAATTCGCGCAGCACAGCTTGGACAGAAAGTAACGGTCGTTGAAAAAGGAACAATCGGCGGAGTTTGTTTGAATGTAGGCTGTATCCCATCGAAAGCTTTAATTTCGGCTGGACACCGTTTCCATGAAGCTCAGCATTCAGAAGATATGGGTATCTTTGCAGAAAAAGTTTCTGTTGATTTTTCTAAAGTACAAGCTTGGAAAGGTTCTGTTGTTAAAAAATTAACAGGCGGTGTAAGCAGCCTATTAAAAGGTAATAATGTTGATGTCGTAACTGGAGAAGCTTATTTCGTTGACGAAAACAGCATCCGTGTTATGAATGAAGACTCAGCCCAAACATATACATTTAAAAACGCAATCATCGCCACTGGTTCATCGCCAATCGAGATTCCGTCATTTAAATATACGAAACGTGTACTTAATTCCACTGGTGCTCTTGCTTTGGAAGAAGTTCCAAGTTCGATCGTGGTAATCGGCGGAGGTTACATTGGAACTGAGCTTGGCGGAGCATTCGCAAGCTTCGGCACTAAAGTTACCATCCTTGAAGGTACGGAAGAAATCCTTTCTGCAGGCTTTGAAAAACAAATGGCAGCACTTGTTAAGCGTAACCTTAAAAACAAGGGTGCTGAAATTGTTACTAAAGCAAATGCTAAAGGCGTGGAAGAAACTGAAACAGGTGTAACCGTTACTTATGAAGTAAAAGGCGAAGAGAAAAAAGTTGAAGCCGATTACGTTTTAGTAACAGTTGGACGTCGTCCAAATACGGCAGAGATCGGCCTGGAGCAAGTCGGAATCAAAATGACTGACCGTGGTTTGATCGAAACGGATAAACAATGCCGTTCAAGCGTAAAAAACATTTACGCAATCGGTGATATCGTTTCTGGACCTCAGTTGGCTCATAAAGCTTCTTATGAAGGTAAAATTGCAGCTGAAGCCATTGCAGGACATTCATCTGAAATTGACTATCTTGCTATTCCGGCTGTTGTATTCTCTGAACCGGAACTTGCTTCTGTCGGTTATAATGAAAAAGAAGCGAAGGAAGCTGGAATCGAAGCGCTTGCTTCTAAATTCCCATTCGCTGCAAATGGACGTGCTCTTTCTTTAAATAATACGGACGGATTTGTGAAGCTTATCACTCGCAAAGAAGACGGATTGGTTATAGGAGCACAAATTGCAGGACCAAACGCTTCTGATATGATTGCAGAACTTGGTTTGGCTATCGAAGCAGGAATGACTGCCGAAGATATCGCAATGACAATCCATGCACATCCAACTTTAGGGGAAATCACAATGGAAGCTGCTGAAGTTGCCCTTGGAACTCCTATTCACATCATCAAGTAATTGATTTTTATAAAAAAGCGTACTGCCTAATGCAGTACGCTTTTTTTTGTTTGGCAGATAAATATGAAGGATGACTCCCCAGTCATGATTTTCTTCACGCTTGTTAAATGAAAAGGGCAAAAAGGGCATAAGCTATAAAAGGACTTCTTACTTTTTTCCTTGAAAGGGTTTGAAAAAGGTAATAAAGGATAAAAAAATAAGATGAGCGATATGTTAAAGGAATATTTTTTGCCAATAAAAAGATCATGGCTGATATATTCATATCAAAATGGGGTGGATCACTTGAAAAATTATCTGGTAATCCTCTTTCAACTAATCGTTTGGAGTGGGTATACATTAGTTGAATGGCTGTCTGTTAACGATCGTTTCGTTTTCAAAGTATTCATGTTTCTGGTTTTTTCCTATCTAGCCATTTACATTGGTAAAATGATTTTAAAATCCAATAGGCGAACAATGCTTGTTACCGTGATAAGTCTATTATGCTACGGTATTTTGCAAATCCTTTTGGAAACGCTAGTACCCGTTTATTGAATTTTTAAGTAAGCCGCAATGACACAAGAAACCACGGAGGAACCATGATTAACAAAGGAGTAGCATTATTTACATTAGTATCATTTTTATTGATGGCATGCAATGGTCTGAGTTCCGGTCGGACAGAAAATGATAATCAAAAAAGTGTGGAAACGACAACAACTGTCCAAGATGAAAGACAGCAAGAGAAAGATCTGAAAAACGAAACGTCAAAAACGATTGTCGATGGGAATGCAAAGGCAGAATATCGGGTGGACAAAGAAAATTGGTCATTTAAACCAATTGGCGATGCAAATCCGAAAGTTGTGTTGTTAACATTTGATGATGCACCTGATAAATATTCTCTGAAAATCGCCCAGACGCTGAAGCGCCTTGAAGTACCTGCGATTTTTTTCGTGAACGGTCACTTTCTTGAAAATGATGAAAATAAAGCGATGCTAAAAGAAATTCATGAAATGGGTTTTTCTATCGGTAATCATACTTATTCCCATGTGAATCTAAAACAGTTAACCGAAAAGGAACAAGAGCGGGAAATCGTAAAATTGAACAATTTGGTAGAAGGCATTACAGGGGTACGCCCTAAGTACTTCAGGGCGCCATTTGGATCGAATACCGAGCAATCAAAAAAAGTCGCTGAGAAAGAAAAAATGTTGGTCATGAATTGGACATATGGATACGACTGGGAAAAAGAGTATCAGGATAAAAAAGCTTTAACGGAAATCATGTTTAACAGCCCTTATTTAGGAAAGGGTGCGAACTTACTGATGCATGACCGGAAATGGACGAGTGAAGCCATTGAGGATATCGTGAAAGGTTTTCAAAAGAAAGGTTATGAGATCCTTGAACCAAAGTTAATTGAAACGCCTGCATGAGCCAATTCCGGCTTCTGCAGGTTTTTTATTTCCTTGGATAATAATACATCACCCGTTTATTGAAGAGATGTAGCTGCGCCCGTAATTTCTTTGCCAGGAACTTGCACAGTTCATTAGCTTTCCCCTTATCACCGAAAGTTGCTGTTTCAGGGAGGGTAAATTGGATATAGGATTGAATCCGCTCTGATCCGTCTTCATCCTTAACGACCTCTTGGTCAACGCCTATCAATATCATGTGATATCGATCTTCTTTTGATTGGAGATATATGGCCTTATCTTTCATCTTTTCTGGTTCTTTCATTTCATAAGGAAATGCTTTCTTATCATAGTCCCAATCCAGTTGCTTTCCGGTTTTCGCTGTGATCATTTGATAATAGTTCAGCATTTCTTTCACGTCTTCGATGGTTACAGTCCCTTTCACGGACTCAGGAACAAGTTTGATATAGGCATTTTCAGTCATGTGGATCCCCCTTAAATCGATAGGATGTAAGAATATATTAACATTTTATGGATGTATTATATACATATCTATATGTAAATTAAAAGACGAAATTCCTTTTTCACCTTGCTATGCAAAAGCAAGAGGTGTGATGAAATGAGCGCCAGGGCCCAAAAGGAATCGTCTAACGAACGATTGGAATCAATTGCTTCCAACATGAGGGTTCATTAAATGGGAAAAAAGTATATATGTTATACTTTTTAGCTTGAAATAATAAATGTGTTATATTATAATTCATATAAAGCGGTTACATTACGTCATTGATGCATACAATATAGAGGAAGGGGTTGTAAAAATGGGAACTATCGTATGTCAAACTTGCAATAGCACGATTGAACATTTTGAAGATGAAAAAGTAAGTGTACTATATACACACAATCACAACTGCCAAAGCTGTGATACAGCTGCCTCTGAAAAATAAATCGAAAAAGGATTATAAGATTAATAGAATTTAAGGGTGTTTCAGGATTTTAACCTGGAGCACCCTTTTTATAGAAGTTAATGAAGCGAAGGTCTTCAGTTTATCGGGAGCTACATGCTCAATAATAAACGGAGCAAAAAAACCAGAGCAGCACTTTGCTCTGGTTTGATGGGATCAATCAATTTTTAATGATACGTAAATATTTTATTTCTGGGTCCTCAGGGCCTTGAACAGGAAGGCCGGCCTCGATGTTTTTCCGGATGTAATTGATATTATCTTCAGTAATCAATTCACCTGGTATGAAGATCGGGATTCCAGGCGGGTAAACCATGATGAACTCAGCGCTAATTTTGCCGACAGATTCCTCAATGGGAACCACTTCGGTTTCTGCATAAAATGCTTCCCTTGGTGATAAAGCCAATGGTGGTGTATCAGGAAGCAGGACTTCGATCTTTTCATGTTCAGCCGCCATTTCCTTAAACTCATCCGCCAAGTCTCTAAGGGCAGCAATCAGAAGGTCCGCTTCTGTTTTTGAGTCTCCGAGTGTTATCAGGCAAAGGATATTGTACAAGTCAGAAAGTTCTACTTCGATATTATGCTTTTCACGAAGCCATTTCTCAACGTCGTATCCGGTAATATTCAATTCCTTGATGGATATGATCAATTTAGTCGGGTCATAACTAAAGGCTGCCTCACTCTCGAGAATTTCGCTGCCGACACAGTAAAGATAAGGAATCTCATTAACGGCCTCACGGATATACCCTGCGAGATTGATTGCTTCATCAATCATTTCCCTGCCTACCGTCGCAAGTTGTCTTCTGGCCGTATCCAGGGAAGCCAGAAGGATATAGGAGGTTGAGGTGGTTGTGAGCATGCTCAATATGGCTTGAACACGATTTGCGGAAACCAATCCATTCTTAACATTTAATATGGAACTTCCCGTTAGTGAACCGCCCAGTTTATGAACACTCGTTGCAGCCATATCCGCTCCAGCTTGCATGGCTGACATCGGCAAGTCTTCATGGAAGTGTATATGGACACCATGTGCTTCATCTACAAGTACTGGGATTTGGTAGGAATGAGCAACTTCCACTATTTTTTGCAAATCAGCCGAAATGCCGAAATAGGTTGGATTGATGACAAGCAATCCTTTTGCATCGCTATGTTCCCTTAAAGTTTTTTCGACGGCATCGACGGTGATTCCGTGTGAGATGCCCAAATCTTTGTCTATTTCAGGATTGATGAAAATGGGAACAGCTCCGGAAAATACAATGGCAGACATTACGGATTTATGTACATTCCTTGGGACGATGATTTTGTCCCCAGGTCCGCAGACTGTCATGACCATCGTCATGATTGCTCCACTTGTTCCTTGAACGGAAAAGAATGTGTGATCCGCCCCAAAAGCTTCAGCGGCAAGATCCTGAGCTTGTTTAATGATCCCCTTTGGCTGATGGAGATCATCGAGTGGAGCGATATTGATTAAATCTATGGATAATGCATTTTCTCCAATGAAATTACGGAAATCAGCGTCCATTCCTTTTCCTTTTTTATGACCTGGAATATGAAATTGAACGGGATTTTTCTTTGCATGCTGCAATAAGGCAGTGTATAAGGGTGTTTCATTCTGTGACAATTCTTTGTGGCCCCTTTTCAATAAAATAGGTACGTAATATTTGGGAGTACATACTCCCTTTCTATTAATGATCGTATGTTTCTCCGATTCCATCGTATGGTTAGTAAACTTGTGGATAGACATAAAACATATGAATTATAGCACGTCTTATAATAAATGCCTAGAGTGACTTTAATGTCCTGACTTAAACAATTAATATATGTCTTTGTTGTTAAGGGGCTCAATAAAATTATCAGCAGATTATAAATGTCCATTTTCCTAGTATTTACTGGATTTACTCAAGAATTCTTCTTTTATTAATATTGTAGGTGAGTTTAAAAATTGAACGGTTAAACAATATTTGCCATAATGAAACTAATGATTTTTGAAAGCTAAATAAACAAACCACATAAAATGAAAAGGGAGCTGAGGAGTTTGAAGTGGAAAACGCGTGTGACCGATTTGTTAGGTATTCAATACCCAATCGTGCAAGGGGGATTGGCCCATTTAGCCTATGCAGACTTGGCTGCGGCAGTTTCGAATGCAGGAGGGCTGGGGCAGGTAACGGCCATGTCCTTGGACAACCCGGAGCAACTGACAGACGAAATTAGAAAAACCAAATCATTGACGGATAAACCGTTTGGCGTGAACTTTGCAATCGGTCAGCATGGAAGACCTTATGAACACATGCTGGAAGCAGCCTTGAAAGAGGATATCGCAGCTGTTTCCGTAACCGGCGGCAACCCTGCACCATTTCTTGATTGCGTCAAAGGCACCCAGGTGAAAAAACTCGTGCTTGTTGCTGCAAGAAGGCAGGCAATGAAGGCTGAACAGCTTGGGGCAGATGCGGTGATGGTAGTTGGTCAGGAGGGAGGAGGACATTTAGGCCGTGATGATATCGGAACTTCCGTGTTAATTCCTCAAGTTGTGGACTCCGTTAATATTCCAGTCATCGCCTCGGGTGGTTTTGGCGATGGACGCGGTTTGATGGCAGCATTGGCACTTGGTGCCGAAGGAATCGAGATGGGAACACGATTCATAGCAGTCAAGGAATGTGTTCATGCACATGAATTATATAAAAATGCCTTGGTTTCCGGCACAGAAAATGATACCGTTGTCATCAAGCGTTCCATTGGTGCACCAGCCAGGGTAATTGCAAACAGCTGGACCGATAAGATCCTTGAAATAGAAAAAGAAAACGGCGGATATGAACAATTGAAGGATTACATAAGCGGAAAAGCGAATCAGCGTTATATCCATGACGGTGTCGAAGGTGAAGGCTTTGCTTGGGCCGGACAAGTCATGGGGCTGATTCATGATGTACCATCGACTGCTGAACTATTCAGTCGGATTATCGACCAGGCGGAAGCAATTCGCTCAAAATGGGCAGACTGATGATGCATGGTCTGCCGGACAGCATGAAAAACTATCTAGAAGGAGCGTGTTTAGGGTATGGATTATCAATATCCAATGGATCTTGATTGGTCTACTGAAGAAATCGTAGATGTGATCAAATTCTTTGAAGCTGTAGAAAAGGCTTATGAAAATAAAATACAAAAGGAAGAATTTATGAAGGCTTACCGAAGATTCAAGGAAATAGTCCCCGGTAAGGCGGATGAAAAAAAGTATACGGATGAGTTTGAATCAGTTAGCACTTATTCAGCCTATCTTGTTATTAAGAAGGCAAAAGGAATCGATGACGGGGAATGGATAAAAATGAAAAAATAAAATATTTTTAGAAAACTCCATTGACTTACTGAAAAGATTGTTTTAACATAATAAGCAAGAAAATGATAAAGGCAGTGACGAAGAAGAGTACCTTAATGATGTTCTGCAGAGAGCCAGTGGTTGCTGAAAACTGGTGAACGTATTTAAGCGAATGGACTTCCGAGCCCCAAACCGAAACGGATGAACGGAGTAGGCTTTGGCGATTATCTCATCGTTAGTGGAGATAGGCATGTTAATGCCGTAAAGTGAGCTAATTTAGCTAATTAAGGTGGTACCACGGGTTCCTCGTCCTTTGGATGAGGGGCCTTTTTGCGTTTTTATGGAAATGATAATTAAATCTATGAATGAGAGTAGTAATCTTTTTAGATGCGTAACAGAGAGCCGGGATAGGTGGAAACCGGTACGATATAAGAAGATGAATGGACTTATGAGTGGTTTCTTGAAATAAGTAGGGAAACTCGGCTGCCACCGTTAAAGGGTAATCGCAAGAATTTTTCATTTCTTGCTTGAGAGGGAAAAATGATGCGTTTTTCCAACTTGAGGTGGCACCGCGGTTTACCGTCCTCTGCAGACACATATTTGTGTTTGCAGGGGATTTTTTTATTGGGATTTCAATATATATATATACCTTTTAGAGAAAAAAACAAAAAACCAAGGAAATGAAAACTCCGGCACATGGCCAAAAGGGTTTTCCCTTCCAGGGGTTTATAAGAGCGCATAAGAATCGGGAGGGAATTGAGAGATGAATAATTTGAATGAAAAAAAAATACTCCGTTTCAAAATGGACACGATTGAAGGGGATATCCACACACCCATTGCCATATTTCAAAAATTAGATGGTGACCAGAAGTTTTTATTGGAAAGCTCGAATTCGCATCATGACAACGGCCGCTACTCCTATCTAGGTTCAAAACCTTATCTGGAGGTGACATCACTTGCTGGACAAGTAAATGTGAAAGATACTGAAACAGGTGATCAAATTGTAAAGAACATCAATATCATCGAGTTTCTCAAAAACGAATTATTAGTGGAGATAGGAGAGGCTCCCATACATCTTCCGCCATTTAACGGTGGTGCAATCGGATATATGGGCTATGATATCATTCGTCTGTTTGAAAATATAGGTCCGGTGCCTCCTGATTCTCTGCAAATGCCTGATGCTCATTTTCTCTTTTATAAAGAACTGTATATATTCGATCATGTTCTGCAGAAGATTCATCTTTTGACTGCGGAAGAAGATAGTGAAAAAAGTTTATTGGGGATGAAGGAAAAAATCAATCAGGCAAGCAAACCGTCAAAGGAAATATCGTCGGAATATTTGGAATTCAAATCGAATTTCAGTCAGGATGAATTCGAGAAAATGGTCCTTGAAGTTAAATCAGCGATTATAGCTGGTGAAGTGTTCCAAGTTGTTTTATCACAAAGGTTCAAAGCGGACTTTGATGGGGAGCCTTTCGATGCCTACCGTCGTTTGCGTTTAGCCAACCCCTCTCCTTATATGTTTTATATAGAATTTGGTGACTATACAATTATTGGGTCGTCTCCAGAAAGTTTGATCAGTGTTTCATCAGGAATGGTTCATGTTAATCCCATTGCCGGTACAAGGCCCAGAGGGAAAACGGATGAAGAAGATAAAGGCTTCGAAAAAAGCCTGCTGATGGATGAAAAGGAACTTGCCGAGCATAAGATGCTTGTTGATTTGGGTAGGAATGATCTTGGCAGGGTTTGCGAAATCGGTTCAATCCACCTTACCGAGGAAATGGAAATTCAAAGATATCAGCATGTCATGCATATTGCTTCGAAGGTTAGCGGAAAGCTTAGGGAAGGGTTCACGAGTTTAGATGCACTGACGGTCTGCCTCCCTGCCGGAACAGTCTCAGGTGCTCCAAAAATCAGGGCAATGGAGCTGATCAATGAACTGGAAAATTGTAAACGGGGGATGTATTCGGGCTCGATAGGGTTCATAGGTTTTGGAGGGGATCTTGATATGGCATTAGCCATTAGGACGATGATCATTAAAGATGGCAAGGCCTATGTACAGGCAGGGGCAGGAATTGTATATGATTCAGATCCAAAAACGGAATTTGAAGAAACACAAAATAAAGCACGCGCTTTAATGGAGGTTCACACAAAATGATTTTATTAATTGATAACTATGACTCTTTCACTTATAACCTTTATCAATATTTGGGAGAGGTGGAAAAAGAAATCATAGTAAAAAGGAATGACGAAATCACCCTTGCGGAAATTGAGGAACTGAATCCAATGGCAATCGTCATTTCCCCGGGACCTGGCAGGCCGGAAGATGCTGGTATCAGTATGGAAATCATCCGTAATTTTTATGAAAAGGTTCCGCTATTAGGCATTTGTTTGGGGCATCAAGCCATTGGGGCAGTTTTTGGTGCGAATGTTGTTGGAGCGAAACAAATCATGCATGGGAAAACATCGGTTATCGAACATGATGAAACAGGTGTATTTGCCAAACAGGACTTACAATTCCCGGTAATGCGTTACCATTCCCTTGTAGTTGAAAGGGCGAGTTTGCCAGATGAACTGACTGTGACGGCAGTAGCACTGGATGATGGGGAGATCATGGCCCTGAAACATCAAGAATTCCCGCTTTACGGTTTACAGTTCCACCCTGAATCAATAGGGACGAAAATCGGCAAGGAATTATTACATCAATTTTATGAGATTGCGGGAACCTTCCAATCTGAGAAGGAACAATCCATCTTATAAAACAAAAAACGACTGGGGGAGTTAGCGGTGAAGGAGTATTTAGCGAAGTTAGCAGAGCGTCAAACATTGACGGAAGAAGAGATGAGCAGAGCAGCCCAAGCGTTATTTTCTAAAGATATCACCGAAAGCGAGATGGCAGCTTTCATCATTGCCCTAAAATCCAAAGGGGAAACGGCCGGTGAAATAGCAAGCCTTGTCAGAGTCATGAGAAAAGAAGCAAGAAGTGTACGAACAAGCTCTCTTAATGTTATGGATAATTGCGGAACGGGAGGAGATGGGTCACAAAGCTTCAATATAAGTACAGCATCAGCCTTCGTTCTTGCAGGGGCCGGTGTCAAAGTTGCCAAACATGGAAACCGCAGCATTTCAAGCAAAACGGGGAGTGCGGATGTATTGGAAGAATTAGGTGTTAATTTGTACTTGGAGCCTGACATGTTAAAAGAACTGTTGGAGGAAAATGGGATCACATTCTTATTTGCTCCATCGGTCCACCCTAATATTGCACGGATAATGAAAGTGAGAAAAGAACTGAAAATCCCGACGATATTTAATCTAATCGGTCCTCTGACAAATCCAGTCCAACTCGACACGCAATTAATGGGAATTAATCGACGTGATATGCTCGAGCTTTTTGCGGAAGTCCTGCATAAATTAGGCAGGAAACGCGCTGTCGTGATAAATGGTGCCGGGTTTATGGATGAAGCGAGCCTGCAGGGAGAAAATTCACTCGTGCTTTTGGAGCAAGGGGATATTATCCCATTTACGCTGCACCCTGAAGAAGTGGATCTGCCGGTTTACGGAAATGATGCCATCCGCGGCGGTGACGCCAAACAAAATGCCGATATCATGCTTAAACTTCTCAAAGGGGAAAAAGGGGCCTATCGTGATACCGTTTTATTGAATGCTGGATTGGGATTATACGCACATGGTACGGCAGCAACAATCAAAAAAGGAATCTCCATGGCCAAAGAAAGCCTTGATAGCGGATCGGCTCTTGCAAAGTTAGAAAATTTGATTGCTTATGGCAATAGAAATAAGGTGGTCATGTAATGGAAAATATCTTAACGAAAATCATCGAACAGAAAAAGGTGGAAGTCGCAAAGTTAAAAGAAAGGGGCTTAGACGATTCGGTCATGATCAACATAGTCAGACCATCTTTGGTGGAAAATTTGAAAACGGCGAAATCAATGGCGGTTATCGCGGAAATAAAACGGGCTTCCCCTTCAAAAGGCGACATTAAAATCAATGTAAATCCGATCGAGCAGGCCCTTTCATATGAAAGTGGCGGGGCGGCAGCGATATCCGTATTGACGGATGAGGTTTTCTTTAAAGGATCAATTGCAGATTTGAGAATCGTAAGCGAGGCTATACGGATTCCCAGGTTGTGCAAAGATTTCATCATCGATGAAATCCAAATCGATCGCGCCCAACAAGCTGGTGCCACTATCATTCTATTGATTGTGGCAGCACTTTCTAAAGAACGCCTTCATGAATTATATCAATATGCAAAAAGAAAAGGGCTTGAAGTATTGACGGAAGTCCATGATGAAGCCGAATTGGAACGGGCTCTAGAGCTGAATGCAGAGCTAATAGGGATTAACAATCGGAATTTAAAGACCTTCAAAGTGGATTTGGCTGTAACGGAACGACTGGCGAAGTTACTTGATCCAAAACGCCATCTCATTATCAGTGAAAGTGGAATCAAAACAAAAGAAGACGTGATGCGTGTTAAGGAAGCTGGTGCAAAAGCGATTTTAGTCGGGGAGACACTGATGACTGCATCAAATCTTCCGCACACGATGGCCGAACTGCAAATGAGTATATAAGGAGATTAATATGTTAGTGAAAATCTGTGGGATAAAGACATTGGCAGCCGCTCAGACTGCTGTTAGTTCCGGGGCAGACTTCATTGGTTTCATTTTTGCCGAGAGTAGCAGGAAGGTTGAGCCAGAGATAGTAGGAGAATTCGGAGCGAATCTAGCTGGACAGGTTAAAAAGGTCGGAGTGTTTGCCAATCAAACTGAACAAGAAGTGATAAAAAGTGCTGAAATTGCAGGATTGGATTATATTCAGCTTCATGGTAACGAGTCTGCCAGCTTTGCCCGCAGAATGCCCCTACCGGTGATCAAGGCCTTTGCGGTCAATTCAGAGAAAGACCTTGAAAACATTCATGAATACCCAGCAGATTATCTATTAGTAGATCTTCCTAAAAGTTCATCTGGAAAGGGATTGACTTTGGATTGGGATATGATTCGAAAAGCGGATCTGCCACCGGGGAAGGTAATTCTAGCGGGTGGGCTGACTCCGGAAAATGTCGGAAAAGCGATTAATGCCGTTTCACCATTCGCAGTTGATGTAGCCAGCGGCGTTGAAACAAACGGATTAAAAGATGCCGTAAAAATAAAGGCATTTATTAATGAGGCAAAATATACAGCCGGAAAAGAGGAATGAATTGATGAACACTTATACACAGCCTGATAAAACTGGACATTTTGGAGCATATGGAGGCCGTTTCGTTCCGGAAACTTTAATGGCGGCGATTACTGAGCTTGAAGAAGTATATGAACAATCTAAAAATGATCCTGAATTCCAAAGGCAGCTAAATTATTACCTGAAACAGTATATCGGTCGGGAAACACCACTTTATTTTGCGGAGAACTTAACGAGGCTTGCTGGAGGTGCAGATATTTATCTGAAGCGAGAAGACTTGAATCATACCGGAGCCCACAAAATAAATAATACGATCGGTCAGGCTTTGCTGACTCAGAAAATGGGCAAGAAAAAGGTGATTGCCGAAACGGGTGCAGGACAGCATGGGGTTGCAACGGCGACTGTGTGTGCTTTGCTGAAGTTGGAATGCATCATCTTTATGGGAGAAGAAGATATCAGGAGACAGAAATTGAATGTATTCAGGATGGAGCTTTTGGGAGCCAAGGTCATATCTGTATCACAAGGAAGCGGGACACTGAAGGATGCAGTGAATGAGGCGTTACGATATTGGGTGGCGAATGTGGATGACACACATTATATAATGGGATCAGTTCTTGGTCCGCATCCATTCCCCGTTATTGTACGTGATTTTCAAAGCGTGATAGGGAATGAAACAAAGCGTCAATATTCGGAAGCGGTTCATTCCCTACCGGATGCAATAGTCGCTTGCATAGGCGGAGGAAGTAATGCAATGGGAATGTTTTATCCGTTCATTGAGGATGAAACGGTAAAATTATACGGAGTGGAAGCGGCAGGGCATGGACTTGAAACACCATTACACGCTTCAAGTTTGACTAAGGGGAAACCTGGGGTGCTCCACGGGGCATTTATGTATGTGCTGCAGAATGAGGACGGTCAGATCCAGGAGGCACATTCAATTTCAGCAGGGCTGGATTATCCAGGGGTAGGGCCTGAACATAGTTACTTAAAAGATACAAATCGGGTGAAATATACTTCCGTAACCGATGATGAAGCCTTGGAAGCTCTAGCGATGCTTTCAAGGGAGGAAGGGATCATCCCTGCTTTAGAAAGTTCACATGCCATTTCCTTCGGTTTAAAGCTTGCTAAAGAAATGGAGAAAGGAAAAGGACTGGTGATTTGCCTGTCCGGCCGTGGTGATAAGGATGTTGAAACGGTCCAATCATTGATGGGGGGTAGTGAACATGAATAAATTAACAAATGTGCTTGAAGAATGTCAAACAAAGAAGGAAAAAGCATTCATCCCTTATATTATGGCAGGGGATGGAGGGCTTGAACGGTTAAAGAGCCAGCTTCTTTTCCTTGAAAACAGCGGTGCGACTGCCGTTGAACTAGGTATACCATTCTCTGACCCTGTCGCTGATGGTCCGGTTATCCAACAAGCCGGCATCAGATCTTTGGAAAATGGAACAACTTTAAAAGATGTCCTGAAAAAAGTAATGGAAATCAAAAATGAAGTGACCATCCCAATTATTTTAATGGGATATACGAATTCGATCCTGGCATATGGACTTAAAGAGTTTACGAATGAC
Source organism: Bacillus sp. ISL-4 (assembly GCF_018613275.1). Classification (NCBI taxonomy): domain Bacteria; kingdom Bacillati; phylum Bacillota; class Bacilli; order Caryophanales; family Bacillaceae; genus Bacillus; species Bacillus sp. ISL-4. The sequence continues at coordinate 252,346 of NZ_JAGGQN010000012.1, read as the reverse complement.
TGTCTCAATGCAGGGATTTCCGGGTGCATCATCCCCGATTTACCGATTGAAGAAGAATCCATCTTTTCATCAATCAAAACTGCAGGGATCGTTCTTATCCGACTTGTGACACTCACGTCTTCGAAAGAGCGTATCACTGAGATTACTGCAGGGGCGGAGGGATTCATCTATGCAGTTACAGTCAAAGGCATTACGGGTGCCCGTGACGCCTTTGGGGAAGAACTTGGAGGTTATTTAAAGAAGGTAAAAGAGATAAGTCCGGTTCCCGTTCTTGCTGGGTTCGGCATATCGACGCCAGATCATGTCCGTGATGCAATACAATACTGCGATGGTGTCATTGTCGGCAGCAAGGTCATCGAATGCTTCGAGACTGGTAAGGAAGATCAAATTGGTGATTTGATACAAGCAAGCAAAGGAGTAGTGCAAAAATGAGGAAAGGAGAGCCATTAAGGCTCTCCTTTTTTCTTAACCAGTTTAATTGAAGGCACCCGATATTCAAACCGAATACGAAGCAACTGTGTTTAATTTAATTGATATAAGGGTAAAAGATGTTCAAACGCATCTTGAATGGTTTGAATGAAATCATCATCTTTTAACTTAATAGCGTCATCACGGGAAATTTTTATACCGCAAAGGATTTCGGCTTTTTTTACAGTTTGCAAACGAGTGAACATTGAATTCAAATCATCTACTCCAAGACCATCATGATTGATGACATCAGGTTTTGTATGGTCCATTGACCAAACATAATGGGAGGGAATGCTATTCACTAATCGGTCTGCCTGCTGCTCCAGTTTCTTTCCGATTTCAGTTTTATTAGGGGCTTCATAAATCACGGCATACCAGATGAACATATGCGTTTCCCATAACCCGATTTGGAAATGCGGCATCATTTTATAACCTCTGCTATTGGCAGCGAAAGCAACCCAAGTATCTTTAGGAGGATTCACTGACCGTCTAGCATGCTTTGCAACATGAGGGTGCATTTCATCGCCGGTCATAACTGACAGTTTTTGAGAAAAGTGCTCTCCAAGTGCATGTAATTTGGGCTGGATCCGTTCTTTTAAAGCATCCATGCGCGGTTCCAATCCATCAATTTTAAAAACATCAAAATCATCTGCTGTAAAACTTGCAATATTCATTTTCATCTCTCCTACCGTAATATCTGCACATATTGTAGCATAAGTAAAAGTAAAATTTAAAAAATACGATTTGGGTTGGCATGTAAAATTACTTATAGGTTATAGCACAAATTAGTTGCTATTTGAGGTAGGAAGTCATATGATAAAATAAATTCAGAAAATTACGTTAATTGATGAAGGGAGAATGTTAATTATGAAACAAGTCATGAACCAAGCATTAAAAGCTAAAGAAGTTGAAAGACATAGAGCTGCAGTGTTAAGGATGGAAATGGACTATGAATTAGCAACCCTTTTTGAAGCAATCGGTGAAGAGAATGACCAAAAGAGGTCACAATGCAAGCAAAGGCTAGAACGCATCCGCTTGGAATTGTTGAAACTGAAAGCCTTGTAACTGATTGGCTGCAGAGATCTTGAAGGAGAATGAATAAAGGAAATGAATCAATTTCAATACAAGGAATTTTATTATAGATGAGCGGACACTTTATTTTATTAAAAAATAATGTGTCCGTTTTTCATTAAATGTCCAATATATATAAGGTAGTATTTTATTTATTCCGGGTCTCTTTAATAAGGAAGGGAAACGTAAATTCAAAGTGGTTTGAAAGTATTTGTGCTGGCTAGCTCATAATTGCGAAACCGATTAATGGATGGTTGGTCAAGGAATCTTCTTTCCTCATGTTAAAAAAATGGAAAATTCAAGATGTTAAAAACTTGAAGGCAAGCTATATTTGCTTTAATCTTTAGAAGAGGATCATTTTAATGTAGTTTCTGATCACAAAGGACGGGGATATTATAATGGCATCGGTCAAGGAAATGGATACATATGCGAAGTTATGGATGAAAGAAGCGGGTACTAGGCTAAGGGCGTCCTTTAAAACCAAGTTGAATATTGAAATGAAAACGAATCCGAATGATTTGGTTACTAATATGGATAAGGGGATAGAAAAGTTTTTTTGCGAAAAAATCAACGAAGTTTTCCCTGAACACCGCATATTTGGGGAAGAGGGAATGGGCAATGATATTAAAGACCTAAAAGGTACTGTGTGGATTATCGATCCAATTGATGGAACGTTGAATTTCATTCATCAACAGAGGAATTTTGCAATTTCTCTTGGGGTTTATGTGGATGGCATCGGAAAAATCGGCATGGTTTATGATGTCTTTAGTGATGAATTATATCATGCGATTAAGGGGCAAGGAGCATTTCTGAATGATCAAAGGCTGCCATCTCTTGAAGAGGCATCAGTAAGCAAAGCGATAATTTCTATTAATGCAAGCTGGGTAACGGAAAACCGAAGAATCGATCCGAGTCTTTTGGCACCGCTAGTTCGGGATGCAAGAGGAACACGTTCTTATGGCTCCGCAGCATTGGAGCTGGCTTTCGTCGCAGCTGGAAGGATTGATGCATACATAACCATGAGACTCATGCCTTGGGACTTTGCCGGAGGAGTTTTACTGGTTGAGGAAGTGGGCGGGGAAGTTAGTAATATTAAAGGTGACAAATTGGACTTTTTAAAAGGTGACTCACTTTTCGCATCTAAACCAGGGCTCCATAAAGAAGTATTCGATAAATACTTATCAGGAAATTCCGGTCATTAGTATTAAGGCCTAATTGAAGGCAGTACCAAAGTTTGGCACGAATGGATTAAAATGTTCATTATGAAATAATTAACAAAAAAAACTCGCTGTCTGTCAGCGAGTTTTTTATATTATAACTTCCCGGCTTCGCGCAATTTCTTCTTCTGAGTGAAACCGAACCCCATGATTCCGCAAAGAATGACGATTGCAGCTAATATTCCAATCAAGCTCTTCTCGGCAATGAAGATGCCAATGGAGCCAATGCTGGATGTTGCCAGTACCGCTAATATTAAGAAATTCCATTTAATGTTCATTAATATCACCCCTAATATATCTATTGTACATAATTTCTGTATTTGTTTCTAGTATGTTTGTGATATAATATGTAAGCTAATACTAGTGATACGTTTTACACAAACTTTTTTAGGAGTGAATTTTTTGAAATTAAGAGAAAATATTCGTAATATAGCCATCATTGCCCACGTTGACCATGGTAAAACGACGTTAGTGGATCAGTTGCTTAAGCAATCTGGTACTTTCCGTGAAAATGAACATGTGGAAGAACGTGCGATGGATTCTAATGCGATTGAAAAAGAACGCGGAATCACGATTCTTGCGAAAAATACAGCAGTTCAATACCAAGATACAAGAATCAATATTTTGGATACACCTGGTCATGCCGACTTTGGTGGTGAAGTGGAACGGATCATGAAAATGGTTGATGGCGTTCTTCTTGTTGTTGATGCATATGAAGGCTGTATGCCGCAAACTCGCTTCGTGTTGAAAAAAGCATTGGAACAAAAGATTACACCAATCGTTGTCGTGAACAAAATCGATAAAGATTCTGCACGTCCAAATGAAGTGGTCGATGAAGTAATTGACTTATTCATCGAACTAGGAGCTGAAGAAGAACAGTTAGACTTCCCAGTTGTCTTCACTTCAGGTATTGCTGGTACTGCAAGCCTGGATTCAGATCCTACTAAACAAGAAAAAGACATGACCCCACTTTTCGAAACAATCGTCGAAACGATCCCAGCACCAATTGATAACTCAGATGAACCGCTTCAATTCCAAGTGGCTTTACTTGACTATAATGATTATGTAGGACGTATCGGGGTTGGCCGTGTATTCCGCGGTAAAATGCATGTAGGTCAACAAGTTTCATTAATGAAACTTGATGGGAAGGTTAAACAATTCCGTGTAACGAAAATCTTTGGTTATATTGGCTTGAAGAAAGTTGAAATCCAAGAAGCCGTTGCCGGTGATTTAATTGCCGTTTCAGGTATGGAAGATATTAACGTAGGGGAAACGGTTTGTCCGACTGAACATCCTGATGCCCTTCCAATTCTACGTATCGATGAGCCAACATTACAAATGACTTTCCTTGTAAATAACAGCCCATTCGCAGGCCGTGAAGGTAAATTCGTCACAGCTCGTAAAATTGAAGAGCGTTTGAAAAACCAATTGCAAACGGATGTCAGCTTACGAGTTGAAAATACTGATTCTCCGGATGTCTGGATTGTTTCAGGTCGTGGGGAGCTTCACCTTTCCATCCTGATCGAAAACATGAGACGTGAAGGTTATGAACTGCAAGTTTCTAAACCGGAAGTTATCGTTCGCTTGATTGACGGTGTCCGTTGTGAGCCAGTTGAACGTGTACAAATCGACGTACCTGAGGAGCACACTGGTTCGATCATGGAATCAATGGGAGCCCGTAAAGGTGAATTGTTGGATATGATCAATAGCGGAAGCGGTCAAGTTCGTTTATTGTTCACGATCCCAGCTCGCGGACTTATTGGCTATTCAACTGAGTTCTTAACGATTACACGTGGATATGGTATCATGAACCATTCATTTGACAGCTACCAACCAATGGCCCAAGGTCAAGTCGGCGGAAGACGTCAAGGTGTTCTTGTATCCATGGAATCAGGAAAAACTACACAATATGGTATTATGCAAGTAGAAGACCGCGGTGTTATTTTCATTGAGCCAGGTACGGATATTTATGAAGGCATGATCGTCGGGGAGCATAACCGTGATAGCGATTTGACAGTTAATATCGTTAAAGCGAAACAAATGACAAATATGCGTTCAGCAAATAAAGACCAGACTTCTTCCATGAAAAAACCAAGAATCATGTCCCTTGAAGAAGCTCTAGAATATTTGAACGATGACGAGTACTGTGAAGTAACTCCGGATTCAATCCGACTTCGTAAAAAAATTCTTGATAAAAACGAGCGTGAAAGAGCAGCTAAAAGAAAAAAAGTTGCTGTTGAAGAAAAATAAATAGCAAGAGGAGGAGAAAAGATTGGATATCCAAGAGCGATTATCATTTTTTGCAGCATTGTACCGAGTGGATGAAAATCCTGAAGCAGGAATGTGGTATTTATATTTGACGATCTTTGGATTATGCATCCTTGTCTATCAGTTAGGTTTTGCCAAAAAGTTACCTTTGCTAAAAAATGTGGTCATTTATGCGGTAATGGCACTTGGATGTACCCTTCTTTCTTTCTTTGCGGTGTTTCTTCCTATGGGGGAAGCATTAGTCATCGCTTCACTTGTTCTTGGGATCTATAGATTCCGTCTTCATAATTCAAGAAAAGAAGAACAGGCTTAAGATGATGAAATCATTACAGGATGCTTTATACAATTGGTTGACGATCAAAGTTGTCTGTGATGCAAGACCTGATGATACAGCTGCGCGTGATACAGAAATGTTCTTTATGCAGATGTTGAAAGATGATCATCAAGTAACCATTGATTCGGTTTCAAAAACAGAGCCTTTTTATTTCGTTGAGTATCTTTTGGGAGATGAAATGAAAAAGCAGCGTTTTCCGATTGAATTGATTGATATCATGTTAGATCAAATTGAGCTTGAGCCAGATAAGTATAAAAATGTCGAGTAATGATAAAAAGAACCGTGCATATGCACGGTTCTTTTTTATATTGCTTTAGGGAGGGAAAGTCCGTAAAAAAGATGTAAGATTGTCCACAAAAAGAAAGCTGTCAAATCAGAAGGAAGGACAACTTCTGTTTTCGACAGCGCCGATAGTGGAAAGTAAAGCATGATGGCGGGAATGATCGTGAAAAATGCAAGTGTGTATTTGTTCCAATTCCTGAAAATCCTCAAAGGACGAAGAATATAAACGTAACTGAACGTAATTGCCAGTGAGAAAAGGAGATGGAAAAAGAACAATGATGCCTCACTCCAGGAAGCAGCTCCGATTACAGGAAGGAAATCCACATTCAATAAAAGCTTATACACTTGTTTACCGGAAAACATTTCTATCCACTTCATAATCACTCCAAGCAGAATTCCATTGATGAGACCAATCAGGGAAACTTTATAAAATATTCTACCATTCATCTTCATTTTTGATTGTCCGGTAAAGACGGAAGTTTCCGGTTGCAATCCGTTCGTTCGTACGCTCTTCTATGCGTTGGTTACATGTATTGCACATATAGGTATGTATAGGGCGGTTGCGAAGTTTCTTAGCTTCTGGGCTATCATCAGGTATAGATTCAATTTGATCGCATATTACACATTTTACCTTCATATTAGTTGAACCTCACTTCAATTTGAATATGCTTTTAAGTATACCAATATTTTTATGGTAAAACGAGGATAAAGTGAAACTAACATATGAACGTTAACGTTACTTGGTTCATAGCGGATAAAGACAAAAACCCGAAGATTGACTTCGGGTTAGGAGTATTCATTCTTTAAAGTGATTGGATTGATCATTTTGCTCTTTATCGAGTTCTTTTCTTTCCGTTTCATCATCAAGTTTATTTTTTTCCTTTTCAATGTTCTTGGACGGCGTTGGGGTTAAAATATCACCAGGAACCTCAGGAATGACCCGACTTGTGATGTCAGCGAGTTCATTTAGTATCCCGGTTACCGGTTTACCGTCTTTAATGTCTCTGGCCACCTCCCTGATCCGCTCATTTATATCTGGGTCAGCGACGATGAGGGCATTTGCACCTTCAGGATCATGTTTTAAAGTTTCTCCAACTGAGTACTTTATCGTTCCGACCTGTGAACGCTCAATATCTTGGTCGATATCTATTCCGACGATGGCATATTTGCCAAGTACGACTGCGGTGGCATCGTTCACCTCAGGAATGGATTTAGCCAAACCTGTGAGTCTTTCCGCTGTTTGCCGACCTGTCTTTCTGTCTGCTTCCTTAATGGTCGAGTTATTGACTTTCGTTAATTTGTTTTTCGCATTATTTTCAGACACTTCATTTTTATTATTCATTGAGCAACCTGTCATCAACAGAACAGCAGCGATCGACAATATGAATTTTTGCAAAGTGCAACCTCCTTAATGTTTTTTGTTGGTTCCAGCCTGTCCATCAATGCCCAAGTCTGATTCATGTAAGTATAAAATGCAGCCAAACATGTTGTCTTCAATGTTGGGGATAGCATTTTTTGCTGGAAGTTTTCTTTATAGTCTGTAAATGTTCTTCTATCTTTATGCAAAGGAACATATATTTTATCAACAGTCTCGTCCGCTACATAACTTCTGAGTGTAGTAAGTGGTAAGGCATATCCTAAAGAGCAGGCAGGAGGCGTCATATTGGGGAAAAAAATCTATGTTTTAGATACGAATGTCCTGTTGCAGGATCCGTACTCGATTTATTCATTCGAAGATAATGAAGTTGTCATTCCGGCAGTCGTATTAGAAGAATTGGATTCGAAAAAACGGTATATGGATGAAATCGGAAGGAATGCCAGGCAAGTATCGAAATTGATCGATAGCTTTCGTGAAAAAGGGAAGCTTCATCAGAGCATTCCGCTTCATAATGGAGGCAGTATAAGGATTGAACTCAACCACCGTTCATTTCATAAGCTTCAGGAAATTTTTGTGGAGAAAACGAATGATAACAGGATATTGGCAGTCGCGAAAAATTTATCTTTGGAAGAAGAGACGAAGGAAGATGGAAAAACGGTCATTTTGGTAAGCAAAGATACTCTCGTCAGGGTTAAAGCCGATGCTATCGGACTTGAGGCAGAGGACTTTTTAAATGATCGTGTCGTAGAACTGGACCATATATACGCTGGGCATAAAGAAGTGTTTGTATCGATTGATAATCTGAATAAGTTTTATGAAAAAAGTTTTCTGGCACTGGAGGAACTGACAAAAGATTCATATTACCCAAATCAATTCTTGTTGATGAAGGACACGCTGGGGAGTTCAGCTTCTGCGATTGGGATAGTGGATGAGAACTGTAGGCTAGTCAAGAAATTGATGTATGAAGGGGAACATATTTGGGGAATTAAACCGAGAAATGTCCAGCAGACGATGGCGCTTGATTTATTGCTTCGTTCGGATATCCAGCTTGTGACGCTCATTGGTAAGGCGGGGACAGGCAAGACTTTATTGGCATTGGCTACAGGATTGATGCAAACTGAAGATTTGTCACAATATAAGAAACTTCTGGTTGCCAGGCCAATTGTTCCTGTTGGTAAAGATATTGGTTATCTGCCAGGGGAAAAAGAAGAAAAATTAAGACCTTGGATGCAGCCTATTTTCGATAATCTCCAATTTTTATTCAATACGAAAAAACCTGGGGAATTGGATGCCATTCTAGCTGGCATGAGTTCGATTGAAGTGGAAGCCCTGACCTATATCAGGGGAAGGAGCATCCCGGATCAGTTCATCATCATCGATGAAGCGCAGAACTTAACAAAACATGAAGTCAAGACCATCTTGACGAGAGTCGGGGAGCGAAGCAAAATTGTATTAATGGGGGATCCGGAGCAAATAGATCATCCTTATTTAGATGAATATAATAATGGTTTGACCTATGTGGTGGAAAAATTCAAGACAGAGCGCATTGCCGGCCATGTTAAATTGATAAAAGGGGAAAGATCTGGATTGGCCCAACTCGCAGCTACCCTTTTATAATTCAATCGGCAAGGGATGTCCCTTGCCGATTGCTCTAAAGATTTTGGTTAGAATGGACTAAGTCTTATTTAACAGTGAAAGACCGTACATTTTTTATAGGATCATTGATGTTGGAAGCGTCTCCGAAATAAATTTCCATAGGGCCGCCATCAGATATTTTAAGCGGCTTTCCATCCTTGGAAAAGCCCAGGAAAAATTCAAGTGCCGTTTCCAACGGGAATGTAAGCTCCCCATCATCGGTTGTAACGATGACTTCAGTTACCCCATTTTCAGGTTCGGCATTTTTTAAAAAAGGTTCAAAAGGGATGCCGAAAGTCCCTTCCAGCAATCTTTGCTTCTCGAACTTTCGTTCCGTTTTTATTGTGGGTGGCATTATTGCGCCTTCCTGTATTTCTTTTTGCCAATGTTTGGAGGCGGCAATCGTATATTCTTCTAATTCATTGACTTGGACTCTTTCAGCGTGGAAATATGTATCGATTTCAACTTTACGGTCATCAAAAATCCATACTCCAGGATCTAGCGTAATTGGATATTTCACTTTTCCATTTATAAATACGATAGGTTCCAAATATCTCATTCCTTTCTGTTGCTCTTTAATGATTATAATCAATTATAATTGAAATGTCACATCTACACGATGGTGAACAATTTCCATGGTAGGATCTATTCATTTGAGAGGTGGCAGTGATATCCCAATGGCAAATTGTTTGTCAATGTCCTTGCTTTTTCACAAAACTAAAGGTAGAATTTAGAGATAAGATTTAATCGCTCTGAGCGGGGGGATTTAACATGGCATCTGATATGCTTGTCAATCATCGAGAAAAAGCTTATGCTTTATTAAAAGCAGATGCTGACAAGATTCTAAAACTGATAAAAGTTCAAATGGAAAATCTCACTATGCCTCAATGTCCTTTATATGAAGAGGTACTTGATACACAAATGTTCGGCCTATCACGAGAAATTGATTTTGCCGTACGCTTAGGTTTGGTAGAGGAAACCGAGGGTAAATCCCTTTTGGAGACCCTTGAACAGGAATTGTCAGTTTTGCATGAAGCATCATTAAAAAAATAATAGATAAAACATACTAACTCAAACAAATCTCGATGATTGTTTGAGTTTTTTATTTATATACATAATTAATCAATAGTGTTATACTATATTCAATAGTGACATACTAATTAATCCGTAGAAGCTCAATTGAGTTTTTTATTTTTTTGTTTTTTTATTTTTTTGAATTTTCGATGTAATGTTCAATGGTTATCTTCACATTTCAAATTTCTCTATCCATCATTAAATATGTGGGATTTTCCAATCGAATGCCTTTGATTAACAATGGGATCGTAATTCGGAAAGGCAGAGCTAATTCCTTGTTTTTATATACGAATATATGTAATTTTTTATTTTTTTATTGTATTCAGTTAATTTTAGTATTATGGTTATATTAATTGAATGTTAAATCAAATTGATAATATATTATTATAGCTAAATTTTCATTTGCTATTGGTGCAGAGCTCTTTTTAGTCTTTATCGGATGTAAAAAACGAAAATATAAAATATATCGAAATAATTACATCCACAATAAAATGAGCTTGATCAGAATGATCTCCTTGGTTGGGATATAAATTCTTGAATAAAAAGTGGTGAAAGTCTTTCACGCTTTTTTTCTATATATTCAATAAAAATACATATTGATTAGGGTGGTAGCAATGGGGAAACGTATAGAAAAAGTACTTGCGGCAAATCGTGGAGAAATAGCGATACGGATTTTTCGGGCATGTACGGAATTAGACATTCACACAGTTGCAATCTATTCAAAGGAAGATTATGGTTCTTATCACCGATATAAAGCGGATGAGGCATATTTGGTTGGGGAAGGCAAAAAGCCGATTGATGCATACCTGGATATTGAAGGCATAATTGCGATCGCTAAAATGAGCGGAGTCGATGCGATTCATCCCGGTTATGGTTTCCTTTCAGAAAATATTGAATTTGCGAAACGTTGTGAGGAAGAAGGCATAATCTTCATCGGACCAGAATCAAGACACCTAGATATGTTTGGTGACAAAGTAAAAGCCAGAACACAAGCTGAACTGGCTGATATTCCGGTTATCCCTGGTAGCGATGGACCGGTGACCAGTGTTGAAGAAGTAAAGGAATTTGGTGAACAATACAGTTTTCCAATTATCATTAAAGCCTCTTTAGGCGGCGGCGGACGCGGAATGCGGATTGTCGAAAAAATCGAAGAAGTTGAAGAGGCTTATGATCGCGCAAAATCAGAAGCTAAAGCAGCTTTTGGTAATGATGAAGTCTATGTAGAGAGATTCATACAAAATCCGAAGCATATCGAAGTTCAGATTTTGGCTGATACTCATGGGAATATCGTCCATTTATATGAACGTGACTGTTCCGTTCAGAGAAGGCATCAAAAAGTTGTGGAAGTGGCACCTTCCGTTTCCCTTTCCGAGGATTTAAGGGAAAGGATTTGTGAAGCAGCCGTCAAGTTGGCAAAAAATATTGATTATGTAAACGCTGGTACGGTCGAGTTCCTTGTCGCAAATGGCGAATTTTACTTTATTGAAGTCAATCCACGGGTTCAGGTTGAGCATACCATTACTGAAATGATTACGGGCATTGATATCGTTCAATCCCAAATCATGGTAGCAGAAGGGCATGAACTCCATGGCAAAAAGATCGGGATTCCCGAACAGTCAGGAATCAAAACACATGGATATGCGATTCAATCACGGGTGACGACTGAGGACCCATTGAATAATTTCATGCCTGATACAGGGAAAATGATGGTTTACCGTTCCGGTGGGGGATTCGGTGTTCGTCTTGATGCTGGGAATGGATTCCAAGGTGCGGTCATCACACCATATTATGATTCCCTTCTCGTTAAACTTTCTACTCATGCGCTTACATTTGAACAGGCAGCTTCCAAAATGGTTCGTAACCTTAAGGAGTTCAGGATTCGTGGTATTAAAACAAATATCCCCTTCCTTGAAAATGTTGTAAAACATGAAAAATTCATAAATGGGGAATATGATACATCATTCATTGATTCAACACCGGAATTATTTAGCTTCCCAATTAGAAAAGACCGTGGGACAAAAATGCTTTCATATATCGGAAATGTGACCGTGAATGGATTCCCGGGAGTCGAGAAAAAGAAAAAACCTGTTTTTGATCCAGCTCCAATTCCGAATGTTGGTGGCCTGCCTCTTATCTCGGGTACAAAAAATATACTTGAAGAGCAAGGTGCAGAGGGACTGGTCAATTGGATCAAAGAACAGAAAGAGGTATTGATTACCGATACGACTTTCCGCGATGCACATCAATCTTTACTGGCGACGAGAATTAGGTCGAAAGATATCCTTGATATCGCTGAGCCTACAGCAAAATTACTTCCTGATTTATTTTCAATGGAAATGTGGGGCGGGGCAACTTTCGATGTCGCATATCGATTCTTGAAAGAAGATCCATGGGATAGGCTGATAAGTTTCAGGAAAAAAGCACCTAATGTCCTATTACAAATGCTTTTAAGGGCTTCGAATGCAGTTGGTTATAAAAATTACCCTGATAATGTCATTCGTGAATTCGTAGAGAAATCAGCGGATACAGGCATTGATGTTTTCCGTATCTTCGACAGTTTAAATTGGGTTAAAGGGATGGAATTGGCTATTGATGCAGTCCGTCAATCCGGCAAAATTGCGGAAGCGGCCATTTGTTATACCGGGGATTTGAATGATCCATCACGCAGCAAGTATAATATCGACTACTATAAAAATATGGCCGTGGAATTAGAACATGCCGGTGCCCACATTTTAGCGATCAAGGATATGGCCGGCCTCTTGAAACCTGATGCTGCTTACCGCCTTGTATCGGAACTGAAAGAAACGACATCCCTTCCGATCCATCTTCATACTCATGATACAAGCGGAAATGGAATTTACATGTATTCGAAAGCGATCGAAGCTGGTGTGGATATCGTTGATACGGCGATTGGTTCTTTAGCTGGACTGACTTCGCAGCCAAGTGTACAAACACTTCATTATGCGTTGGAGGGGTCAAGCAGACAGCCTAAATTGGAAGTCGATTCACTAGAGCGTTTAGGAGAATACTGGGGAGAGGTCAGGAAATTCTATCATGACTTCGAAAGCGGCATGAATGCACCTCATACCGAAGTTTACAAACACGAAATGCCGGGCGGTCAATACAGCAATCTGCAGCAGCAAGCCAAAGCAGTGGGGCTGGGGGACCGCTGGCATGAAGTTAAAGAAATGTACCAGCGTGTCAATGTAATGTTCGGCGATATCGTTAAAGTAACTCCTTCATCCAAAGTTGTTGGGGACATGGCTTTATTCATGGTACAAAATAACTTGTCTGAAGAAGATGTTCTGACAAAAGGCAAATCCATCGATTTCCCTGATTCAGTCATAGAGTTATTCGAAGGCTATCTAGGTCAGCCAGTTGGGGGATTCCCTAAAGAGCTTCAGGAAGTTATCCTGAAAGGGAAGAAACCTATAACAGTAAGACCAGGTGAATTATTGGAAGAAGTGGATTTTGCAGCTCTTAAAGAAGAATTATTCAAGGAATTGGGACGGGCAGTCACTGATTTCGATGTGCTTGCATATGCCCTATATCCAAAAGTATTCTTGGACTACAATAAAACGAATGAGCTGTTTGGAGATGTTTCCAACCTCGATACCGCAACTTTCTTATATGGTATGAGGCTAGGGGAAGAGATCGAAGTTGAAATTGAAAAGGGTAAAACGCTCATCGTAAAATTGGTTTCAATCGGTCAGCCATTGGCTGATGGAACACGGGTTGTGTATTTTGAGTTGAATGGTCAATCACGTGAAGTGATCATCAAGGATGAAAACGTTAAATCTTCCGTTGTATCAAAAATGAAAGCTGACCCTAAAAATAAAGAACAACTCGGTGCGACAATGCCAGGTACGGTTATTCGTGTAGTGGTTGAGAAAGGGGATCAGGTCAAGCAAGGTGATCACCTGATCATTACGGAAGCGATGAAAATGGAAACCACAGTGCAAGCACCATTCTCTGGGACCATTAAGGATATTTATGTGAAAGATGGAGAAGCAATCAGTACTGGAGACTTATTGATTGAAATAACTAAGTAATATCGCTGACTGTGACCTTGTGAATGATTTGGGTATATGGGGGTAGGCTTGAGGTTTTAAGCTGCCCTATACCCTCTTTTTAGGCAATGTACGGTCATTGAACTTCCCTATAAATAAAACAAAACCACCATTCCCGGGAATGGTGGTTTTGTTTTATCTTATATTATTGATTGAACAATCAGACATTAACGGGCGGGTACCGTTGGCGTTATATCCTGTTCATCCTGTCCTTTGACAGAGTGCGCGGAGTTTCTTTTTTGCTTGGCCAGGGCATTTTTTTTGCTTCTTGATGTCAATAGCATCAAATAGCTCATTACACCAAAAAAGCAGGCAATGAATAATGCGTGTGTCAGTGCGATATATAAGTTTTGCCTTGAGAAAATGATAAAGGCACCAGCGGTAACTTGTAAAAATACGAGAATGAATGCAGTAATCCAACCGCCATATAACACTTTTTGATTTTTGTAATGTTTTTTTGCGATATAAGCCACATATGATACCCAAATGAAAATAGCGCCTGCCATTGCACGGTGCCCCATCTGAATCCATTCATAAAGGTTGGAGGGGAGTGCAAGACTGTCATTTACGCATAAAGGCCAATCTTTACAGATAAGACTGGATTCTGTATGCCTTACAAGAGCACCTGTATATACGACCACCAGACAAAAAATCAATACGCCAATAATATGGAATTTCATTCGTTTGTCAACGATAAGTTTTTCTGCTTCGAACTTCTTGTCCACTTCAAAAATCAACAATGTCAGTAAAAAGACGGCAGCAAAGGAAATGAGCGATATGCCAAAATGAAGGGCAAGGACGAAATCGGATTGTGACCAAATGACGGCAGCCGCTCCGATCAACCCTTGTAGTAACAGAAAACCAAAAGAAAGGACGGATAAGAAACGTGCTTCACGGATATGGCCGATTTTTTTCCAAGACATATACGATAATATTAAAACAAGGAAACCTCCAGCTCCTGAAACGAGTCGATGGGAAAGCTCAATGACCAATTCAATCGTGATTTTGTCCGGGATCAATTGGCCATTGCACAATGGCCAGGACCTGCCGCATCCCATGCCGGAATCCGTCTTCGTGACTAAAGCTCCACCAAGTAAGATGAAAAGCATTACAACCGTTGTTAAAACAGCAAACCATTTAAGAGACGATTTCACTAGTAGCCCCACCTTTTTCTCTATAGCAAATTAGGGTTGTTCCATAAAATTAATAATAGCATAAGGTTTTTCATAATATTTGTCGAACTTCCTCGATATTACACAAAATAGAATGATTTTACAAGTTCAGTTAATATTATAACTATTTATTAAAATGCCTGAAATAGTTGAAAGTTACAAAAGACTTTGATAGAAATAAAGGGAGTGTAAACCTTCAAGTAGGAGCAAAATAGGGATAGAGCCTAGGGGATGATGATAATAGCATATTATTCATGTTCTTGATGAACATCATACAAGAGAAGTAAATTATTGAGACACAAATTGGTCAAAAAATATCCGAAAAATTTTCACAAAAGCTTCCAAAAATGTGTTTTAATATATTGAAGAAATGATTTTACTAAATTTTACTGTTATTAAGCATGATATTAAGAATGAAAGCTCTTGATGGATTCCATTGACAACGGTCATTGGTAAATAATTTACTTTTTGTTTACGCTTCCTTGGTTACAAATATCAAAAAGTATGAAATAATGTTCTATAGCATATGTAAGTTTTTTTTTGCATTTGCGTCTGTTTTGAATGATTTAAAGGAGGAAAACAAATGTCAGAAACAAGGGGTTTGTCAGAAGCTGTCATGGAGGACAGTAAAGCCGCCCTTCAATCGGATATACCTGAAACAACAGCTTGGAAGGATTTTCTCGCACTTATAAAAGTGGGGATTGTCAATTCAAATATAATTACAGCTTTTACCGGCGTGTGGTTAGCTCTTCATTTTTCGGGGCTTAGCTTCTTACACAATTTAGATGTAGTGTTTTATACACTTGCAGGTTCAGCGCTCATAATGGCGGGATCTTGCAGTTTCAATAATTATTATGACCGTGATATCGATCATTTAATGGAAAGAACGAAAAACCGTCCAACGGTAACTGGGAAAGTACAGCCTTCAAAGGTATTGGCATTAAGTTTCGGTTTAATTGCTGCAGGGCTGATTTTACTTGCATTGACTAATATGACCACTGCCATACTAGGAGCATTCGGCGTCTTCGCCTATGTTGTTTTATATACAATGGTTTTCAAACGTAGATTTGTCTCGAATACGATTATAGGCAGTATATCAGGAGCGGTGCCTCCACTTATCGGGTGGGCTGCAGTCGACCCGGGCCTTGATAAGATCGCCTGGGTCCTGTTCGCGATCATGTTCTTGTGGCAGCCTCCTCATTTTTATGCACTTGCAATGAGGCGTGTCGAAGAATATCGTGCAGCTGGCGTACCCATGCTTCCGGTAGTAAAAGGGTTCAAGGCGGCAAAAAGATCGATTATGCTATGGATCGTCTGTTTAATGTTCATTCCTTTCTTTTTAACTCCATTAGGAACTCCGCTAGTTATTCTTGCTGGATTATTGAGCACGGGTTGGCTTATTTTGGGGATTAAGGGGTATAAAAAGAAAGATGATGTTAAATGGGCAACATCCATGTTTGTATATTCTTTAAATTATATGACCATTTTATTTGTAGCGATGGTTATTGTCACTCTCATCTAGTTTTGGTTTAAACTGGCGGCCTGTTCCTTTACAGGCTCCAGCTTACTGATAAATAATGCACTGACCGCCATTCATACATATTAACGGAACCAACGGGGTCATACATAAGAGCGGTTACATGAATCTTCTTAATAATTCCTTAGATTAGGGATTCTTTCTTTTTTAGAAATTGACATAGAGAGAATATTCGCAATTGCGCCCATTTTTATTTTTGTGAGAAAATTTTGACGAAAGAGGGGTTTCTGAAGCTATGAAAAAAAGGCTGCACAAATGGCGCCTAATTGCTCTGCTGGGTATTGTAGGACTTGTCCTTTCGGGCTGCGGCGAACCATTTCTATCCGCGCTGAAACCAGCAGGTGATGTTGCGCAATCTCAGTATGACTTACTGATATTGAGTACACTAATCATGGTACTGGTTATTATTGTTGTGATTATTTTGTTCGTTGTAGTTTTACTACGCTTCCGTCGGAAGGAAGGCGACGAAACAATACCGAAACAAATTGAAGGAAGTCATAAACTCGAAATTATCTGGACTGTTATTCCTATCCTTCTTTTAATTGTTCTGGCTGTTCCGACCGTTGTCACGACTTTCGACTTAGCCGACACAAAGGCAATGGATAAGAAAGATAAGGATGGAAAAACGAAGGATGCACTTGTCGTGAATGTTAGGGCAAACCTTTATTGGTGGGAGTTTGAATATCCAGACCTCGGCGTTGTAACAAGTCAGGATTTGGTTGTGCCAACAGATCAAAAAGTGTACTTCAACTTAACTGCTTCAGATGTTAAGCATTCATTCTGGGTACCGTCTGTCGGAGGAAAGATGGATACAAATACAGAAGGGGTCAATCAGTTTTTCTTAGAATTCGATAGTAAAAAGGCAGAAGATTCGAACAACTTGTTCTACGGAAAATGTGCTGAACTTTGCGGTCCTTCACATGCTTTGATGGATTTTAAGGTCGTACCGAAGTCTAAAAGCGATTTTGAAGCGTGGACTAAAGATATGAAAGCCGCGAAGGAACCTGTCGTTGAAGGTGATCTAGCCAAACAGGGTGAAGATGTCTTTAATAAAAGCTGTATAGGCTGCCATGCGGTGACACCAAATGACAGCAGGCCTGAAGCAGCTCGTCAGGCTCCGAATCTGGCTACATTCGGTGAGCGTCAAAAAGTAGCTGGCGTATTGGATCACACGGAAGAGAATGTGAAAAAATGGATCAAGGATCCTGAGAAGTATAAACCGGGCAACACGATGACCGGTACTTACGGCGAACTTTCAGATTCAGATATTAATGCACTGGCAGCTTATCTATTGGAGCTAAAGGTGGAAGACAAATAGAACATTGATTAGGGAGGTTAAATCGTGAGTACGTACGCTAATAAAAAAGGATTTGGCGCTACGATTTGGGATTATCTGACGACGGTAGACCATAAGAAAATCGCCATTTTATATCTTATCTCTGGCGGGTTATTCTTTGTAATTGGCGGTTTGGAAGCGATGTTTATCCGTATCCAGCTGGCAATCCCAAACAATGATTTCGTAAGTGCCGGATTTTATAATGAAATTTTGACCATGCACGGTACGACTATGATATTTCTGGCGGCCATGCCGTTAGTGTTTGCTGTAATGAATGCGGTTGTACCATTACAGATAGGGGCACGTGATGTTGCGTTCCCATTTTTGAACTCGTTAGGTTTTTGGTTGTTTTTCTTTGGCGGAATCTTTCTGAATCTTTCATGGTTTTTAGGGGGGGCTCCAGATGCAGGCTGGACATCGTATGCATCACTTTCCCTGCACTCCGAAGGTCATGGCATTGATTTTTACGTCCTCGGATTACAAATATCAGGTTTTGGATCACTAATTGCAGGGATCAATTTCCTTGTAACCATTATTAATATGCGTACGCCTGGTATGACATATATGCGTATGCCGCTGTTTACCTGGTCAACTTTCGTCGTTTCTGCATTGATATTATTCGCTTTTCCTCCGCTTACCGTGGGATTGGTGTTAATGATGTTCGATCGGATGTTTGGCGCGAATTTCTTTGATGTAGCGGCAGGGGGAAATACAATTATTTGGGAGCATTTATTCTGGATATTCGGTCACCCGGAAGTTTATATCCTGATTCTTCCGGCGTTCGGTATTTTTTCCGAAATTTTCGCTACATTCTCCAGAAAAAGATTGTTTGGTTATTCATCGATGGTATTTGCAACCGTTTTAATCGGTTTCTTAGGTTTCATGGTTTGGGCGCATCATATGTTTACCACTGGTTTAGGTCCGATCGCAAATGCAATCTTTGCTGTGGCGACCATGGCTATCGCGGTACCGACAGGTATTAAGATATTCAACTGGATTTTTACGATGTGGGGAGGAAGCGTCAAGTTCACGGTTCCGATGCTTTATGCAGTTGCCTTTATCCCTACATTTACAATGGGTGGCGTGACAGGCATCATGCTCGCATCTGCACCTGCTGATTATCAATACCATGATAGTTATTTCGTTGTTGCTCATTTCCACTATGTAATCGTCGGTGGGGTTGTATTAGGTTTACTGGCTGGAATCAATTTCTATTGGCCGAAGATGTTTGGAACGATGTTAAGCGAAAAATTGGGGCAGATCACATTTTGGACTTTCTTGATTGGTTTCCATTTAACATTCTTCATTCAACATTTCTTAGGTTTGATGGGGATGCCTCGTCGCGTATTTACATTCTTGGACAATCAAGGTTTCAATACAGGTAATATGATTAGTACTGTTGGAGCCTTTTTGATGGCATTTGGTGTCTTGGTTATGGTCATCAATATCATCATTACATCTGTGAAGAATGAAAAAGTCGGCAATGATCCTTGGGGAGATGGCCGTACGCTGGAATGGGCCATTCCATCACCACCGCCTTTTTATAATTTTAAACAACTGCCGCTAGTCCGGGGATTAGATCCTTACTGGGTTGAAAAAATGGAAGGGAAAAAGGAAATGACTCCTGCAGAACCACTTGGGGATATCCATATGCCTAATTCATCCATTCTTCCTTTTACGATTGCTTCCGGTTTATTTATCGCCGCATTCGGTGCTTTATACCATATGGATGATAAGACTTGGACCCTGCCTATAATTATAACGGGACTTTTGGTAACATTTGGTTCAATGTTTATCCGTTCCGTTAAAGACGATCATGGGTACCATATTCATAAAGAAGACCTTATGGACGATAAAGACAAGGGAGGTAAGGCGTAATGCAGACAGATGAAAGATTTACGGATGCTACCTGGCCTGCTTCTCCCGAGAAAGCGACTTTAGAAGGTAAAAATAAGTATTTGGGATTCTGGTTGTTTCTTGGTGGAGAGACGGTATTATTCGCCTCATTATTTGCAACTTACCTAGCATTGAAGGATAAAGTTCCAAATGGTGATGCAGCCCTAGCTAAAGATTTATTCGAATTACCCCTTACTTTTGTAGCAACCATGCTGTTATTGACCAGTTCATTGACTAGTGTGTATGCGATGTACCATATGAAAAATAACCACTTTAAACAAATGCAGGCTTGGCTTGTCATTACGGTTGCACTTGGTTTAGGTTTTCTTGGACTCGAGATTTATGAATTTAATCACTATGTTCATGAATTCCATCATACATTTACGAGCAGTGCCTTCGGCTCCGCGTTTTATACGTTAGTTGGTTTTCACGGAGGGCACGTTGCATTCGGTTTGGCTTGGATCATTTGTCTTATGGTGCGTAATGCAGGAAGGGGCTTGAATTTGTATAACGCTCCTAAATTTTTTGTTGCGAGTCTTTATTGGCATTTCATTGACGTAGTCTGGGTGTTTATCTTTACTGTCGTATACTTAATGGGAATGGTGGGATAACTGATGGCGAATGAACAATCAAATTCAGCGAACCCGAATGTCGATTTAAAATATCGCCGTAAGAAAAATGCTGAAGAGATGAAACACCAAGTGATATCATTTACACTTATGATTTTCTTTACACTACTTGCTTTTGCTGCAGTAGGAATTGAGGGTTTTTCACATTGGTTCATTAAGCCAGTCATTTTGCTGCTGGCAGTAGTACAAGTGATTTTCCAATTGTATTATTTCATGCACATGAAGCATAAAGGGCATGGCACCATTGCATTGTTCTTATTTTCCGGCCTTACAGTCGGCTTGATAACTGTCCTAGTGTTCACAACGATTGTTTGGTTATAAACCATAAAGAAAATCGGCTATTGAATGATAGCCGGTTTTTCTTTATGTGGTGATTTTCCAGAAAAACAATCCAAGTTTATCTATATTTGTTACAATGTTTCATTTTAGGTATAATGAAAGTAAGAAAAAGTTTATGAACGAGGTGATTTTTTTGTCTATTGATATTTTCGGATTTCGCGCTTTGTGGAGTCCTTATTATTTTGCCGCCCTCGTACTTATAACCGTAGGCTATTTTTGGCTGGTGACAAAAAAAGGGGAGAAGTTTCCGGGCAGTTCATCGCTTTCCGTTAAACAGGCAACTTATTTTTTGATAGCCATGTTCCTCCTATATGTGGTAAAAGGATCCCCACTGGATTTATTGAGCCATATCATGTTCAGTGCACACATGTTTCAAATGGCACTGCTCTATCTCGTGATTCCGCCTTTATTTATCATTGCGATTCCAGATTGGCTTATGAGAACTTTCATAAATTCAAGGGGAGTGAAGACGTTATTTCAATTTTTCACGAGACCTCTTGTCGCCCTTTTACTATTTAATGTTCTTTTCTCGCTGTACCATATCCCGTTAGTGTTCGACTATATCAAAACGGGGATGTGGATTCATGCCGGCTACACGATCCTTTTATTTACGACTGCTGTTTTGATGTGGTTTCCGCTTGTCAATCAGCTGCCCGAACGTGAAAGTCTATCAGGTGTGAAAAAAGTAGCTTATATATTCGGGAGTGGCATTCTAATGACCCCTGCCTGCGCTTTAATCATTTTTGCTAATGATCCGATGTATGATACATTCACCAATGCGGAATCTTGGGCCAGTGCGATGGAACTTTGCGTTCCGGCTTCAGCACTGTCAGGTTTAACGCTCAGTGGCCCAGAAATGTTCAATGGACTGCCACTGCTTGAAGATCAACAGCTTGGCGGGGTTTTGATGAAGGTGATTCAAGAAATCGTTTTAGGCTATGTATTGGGTGTCATTTTCTTTGCTTGGTTCAAAAAGGAGAATGGCGGCCAAAATGATATCGATCCGATACCTTCGGATTTTCAGACTGTAGAATAATTGTACGATAAAAGACTTGTCTTGGGGCGGACAAGTCTTTTATCCGACTTTGCCTGATTTTGATTTAAACCAAATAGCCAGTGATTTGACTTGCCTATTCTATAAAAGTGAGCATTCTGTTAATAATCCTTGATTTTATTGAATTTTATGATTGCCTCTTATAAAATGGTAGTTGATTAATAAATATAGAGAGGACTACATTTCATATGTCTTTACCAATCCTTCCAACGATAAGTACAGCCTTCATTGTATTAAGTGCCATCACTGTTGCAATAGGCTGGTATCAAATTAAACAACGCAAAATCGAGACCCATAAAAAAACCATGATGGCAGCTGCGGTTTTTGCAGTAATCTTTTTCACTATATATCTTTCCCGGACGGTCTTCATCGGTAGTACGTCATTTGGCGGACCCGCTGACATTAAAATTTATTATACGATTTTTTTGATTTTCCATATAACGCTTGCAACAACTGGAGCTGTTTTGGGGATCATCATGCTTACCACTGGGTTTAAAGGTAAATTCGCCATTCATAAAAAAATTGGGCCTGCGACAAGCATCATTTGGTTTTTCACTGGGATTACTGGAGTAGCTGTTTACATCCTGCTTTATGTCATTTATCATGGCGGCGAAACAACATCTTTAATAAAGGCGATCCTAGGATTTTAAAATAACGAAAAAAGCCTGGTGCAAAATAAGCATCAGGCTTTTGTAATGGATATAAAAAAGAGAGAGCATCACACACTAACGGCTTTTACAGGCCGTTGAATTGTGTAAGTTCTTCTTTGATTTGAGCGAGGATTTTTTCACTTTGTTTAACTAGTGATGCAGGGAAATCCTCTCCTTCACCATATTCAACTCCGTGTGGATAATAATGTTTTCCTAATAGAGGAACCATTAGTTTGATGACGGCCCTGTGAGCGCCTACATCGCCCTCTGTAGCATAGCCAAGTATTCTCAGGTAAAACGTGCCTTCTTTTAAGTCGAACCTACGATCGTAACTGACTCTTTCGTAATCCCATTGTTCTGCACGTATTAACCCATATTGCGGCATTAGGTCATCTAATCGGTTTAAGTCGGCTGTGATGTTTTCGATTCCAAAGCTTTCAAATTTCACGAGTAGTACCTCCTATGTTTACTATTGAGAATTAAAATGACATACCGGGAAAATATTATGTACATGAATATATTAAAAATCTCCAAGTATGTTTATAATATACCATTTTATCCTATATTTTATAATAGTACGAAATGGTGGAAGTTGCAATGAACTCAACCATGGTATTTTAATCATTCGCAAAAGTTCCATTTTTTAAATAAATTTAATGAAGGGACAGTCTATCGTAAATTAGAAAATTATGATTGAACAGTGATATAATCAGGTAAGAAAGGTTTTTGCATTGGATACATAAATTAGATAGAGAGAGGGAGTGTTCCTCTGCGCGGTTTAGGTAAGGTGTTGGTGTTAATTATTATTTTTTTCGTAATAGGTATTTATCTTAATATCGGCGATGAAGATGAAGGAAACCCTCTTATTGATGGTAACAAAGGTGTTAACCCCAATGGACATATAAATGAAAAAAGCACTTCCCCTGAAAAGGAAGGGGTTACTGAAGTGACAGAAGGTCTGGCGGTAACGATCGGGAAAAATGCAAAAGAGATAGAAAAGGAATATGGTAAGCCAGATCGAATTGATATGTCCGCCTATGGATATGAATGGTGGGTTTATAAAAAGGACTATGATAATTATTTCCAATTAGCCGTTGAAAATGAAAAAGTGGTATCTGCTTATGGAATCGGTGATGAGGTTAATGTCGCTCCTTTTAAAATTGGACAATCGATTGATGCCATCTATTCCAGCTTATATGTGGAACCCACTGTTGATATTGAAGTTGGTCACAGTTCCTATCGTTTTGAATTGTCGGAGGAAGATATGAATATGAGGCCGTTGATTGATTTAGGGAATATTAATGTTCAGCTATATTTGGATAAATTCACCGGGACTGTTTCAAGCATCCGATTTTTGAATGATTCCGCTTTATTGAAACAACAGCCGTATGAGTTGACCTATCATGGTGAACTTGTGTCAGTTAAGGACCTTTCTGATGAAGACTTGGCGAAAGTGGAAGAGGGCAATGAGCAGCAAATATTCGATATTACGAATATAATGCGCAGCAGGTTTGATTTGAAGCCTTTAGAATGGGATGCGCCAACTGCAGAGGTTGCTTACCTTCATAGCCGGGAAATGACGGACGCACCTGAAGGAACCCATGTTTCTGAAACAAAGGGGGATTTGGAAAAGCGTCTCGATGCAGGCCATGTAAAATACAGGGCAGCAGGTGAAAATATAGCGGCTAATTATGTTGACGCAGCTGCAGTCATGGAAGGTTGGCTAAATAGCAAAGGGCATCGGGATGCGATGCTGAACGAGGAATTTACAGGTCTGGGCGTCGGGGTATATAAAAAGTACTACACCCAGAATTTCATAAAGAGATAAAAAAACGGATCCGATTTGGGTCCGTTTTCTTGTTCTGGATTATATTTTGAAAATGAAAAAGGTCCCTGTCTTTGTAGCGCAAGTTCCCCATCATCACGGTTGACCTTTCCCTTGATGATCGTATGCCTATGTATTAATTTGCACGGAATCGATCGCCAATAGAGGGGTTTACATAACGAACTTGGTTATCCGCAGTCACGCCAACATACCCTTTTGGAACTTTAAGGGTACTCATCCCCAAATCATCAAATTGCATTTTAAAAGGAATGTTATGCACTTTTTATTTACCTTTAGCATATGGTGCAATAGGCGATGTCTAAGTGTGAGGTGAGAGTAATGGCAAAAAGAAAGCGGCCCTCCGTGGATGGATTTCGGGAGTTTGTAAAGGAACATCCTCATTTAGTGAATGAAGTGAGAAGCAAACAAGCAACATGGCAGGAACTTTTTGAAGAGTGGTATTTACTCGGAGAAGATCATCCACGCTGGCAGGCTGACGGCAGTGTGGGCGAGTCCAAAGTGAATACAGGATCCCCATCACCGCCGGTAGAAAAGGGAGACCAAAGCACTGAGTTGATTGGTTCGTTAATGAGTGCAGTTAAAAGTATGGATATGGGGCAGATTCAACAATATATTACGAATGCCAATCAGGCCATCGGTGCAATCCAAGGAGTGCTATCTGCTTTCCAAGGGAATAAATCAGGTGATACCAGTCCTCCCCCAAAAGAAAAAGAGCAGAGAGCTAACCCTTTTTTATTCAACAAAGATTAAGGAGGGTTTTTCATGCGTCAGAATATATATGAATTCATTCAAACAAACGAAGATATGCGTAATTACTTGAGGATTCAGCCTGCATGGTACAAAAGGTTAATGCGTAATCCCCATGAAGTGGATGTGTTTGAAACCGAAGCGAAATATTATTTTGAGAAGTCGATTCCACATCGGGTCTCTAAATTTTCGGAAAGCGTTCAGGTTGCCTCAATGATGCTTCATATGTTTCAAGCGATGAATGCTTCAAGTGAATGAAGAAAATAAGAGTAAATTACTCCTTTTGGCGAACAATAAAGGCAAAAGGGGGACGATGGAATGAGAAAGTTGATTTTGGCTCTCACAGTGTTGATGGCAGCGTCGGGTTGTGGAAAGAAAATACCGGAACCTGAAAATTCAGGAGTAGCCATGTCTACACATAAAGCTGCCACCACTGTATCGAGCATCCGAAACTCAGATGAGGACTTTCGGGTAAAAACTTTTGTAAAAGGCAACTCTGTCTATGTCGAGTGCTACTTGAAAAACTATGGTTTTTCTGAATCAAATCCTGAACAATTGGCAACTGTGTCCGTATTTATTGATAATCAAAAGAAAGTCGATATGAAAACGGCAGCATTTATCTTAAAGGAAGTCCCGAATGGCATGCATAAAATTAAGCTGGAAGTCTTGAATGGTTCAGGTGAAAAAACAGGGTTGCAAAAAGAGATTGAGGTACATATCACTTCCTCGATTTAATCAAACCATTAGCATCTCAAAGGGAGAAATGGTAAAATGGTTGTGGAGGTGAGCTTGTTAATGCTTGCTACTATGGAAATCATCGACATTTTACAACAGGCTGATGGATTAGCCGAAATGATCCTTCATTCTGAAATAGGGGAAGAATACCTTCTTAGTTTATATAAATTACAAAGCGACAAAGAGGCACAGCGGAAAATTTCCAAGTTTACTTCGCTAAAGGATCTATTTGAAGATGTTCAAAGGTTCGGTAAATATCATCCGGATTATAAACGCATCAATTTAGAAACCAGGCAAGCTAAACGAGACATGGATATGCATCCTGCCGTAGTAAGGTTTAAGCGGGCGGAGACCGAATTACAATCCGTTCTTGATGAAATAAGCGGGAGAATTGGCCGAGCCGTTTCTGAACAGGTCAAAACCCCAGCGGGGAATCCATTTTTTGTTTCAACAGGTGGATGTTCAACGGGAAGCTGCGGAACCGGCGGAAGTTGTGGATGCTCTGCTTAAAGTAATGGCAAGAATCGTGAACATTCAGGCCGGTATATAAGAACATGCAGCCATCGAAATTCGACATTGCTACGGAGTTCGGTGGCTGTATCATGTAAGGAACCTTCGTCGAGACAGTGGGTCAACCGGATACGTTACAAAGCGATTAACTGCGATATAAGATACAATCCGGACAAAGGTTGCCACAGCAAAACATCTTTTGCTGCGGCACATAAAAACGATGCCGGAATACATATAAATGTTCTTCCTGCCGTACGAAAATGGTTTCACAATGAAGCTGCTTGCCACGCATTGAAAGGCTTGCAGCTTTTTTTATTAAGAAAGAAAGCTTACTATTACCATTTTGTGCCTGATGATAATGGATATATATAAATGGTATACCTGTGAACTTTTTTATCGAAGCTTGGGTAATTTCATCATTATCTAATAGATGATCAATAAATTGACTCCAAATTTGGTTTAAATCCATCGTTGTTTGGCTCCCTTCACAGTGTGTATATTCGTAATAGTGAGATAATTTTGTTTATAATCTTTTTTTCTTGGTTGAAAGTAAAGATTCTGCTATGCTACACTTAGTTAAAACCTTTATAAAAGGGAGTTATTGATATGCTTGGAGCGAGACAGGGAATCATCGTCTATTTACATACATTAAAACAAGCCAAAATGCTTAGGAAATTTGGGAATATCCATTATGTTTCAAAAAAGTTGAAATATGTAGTGCTATATACGAATATGGATGAAGTGGAACCACTAGTGGAAAAGCTGAATAATTATTCGTTCGTTAAAAAAGTGGACCTTTCTTACAAGCCCTTTTTGAAGGTGGAGTTCGAAAACTCCAAACCGGATAAAGCGAAAGAATATGATTATAAAATGGGAATTTGAAAAAAGCTGACTCATGCGGAGTCAGCCTTTTTCAATTCAGGGCATCAACATCAACCCAATGGGGGCAAATATCTATTCATTCGCAAAATGCCGATTAAGTGTTGGTAGTACAACTCGATTTCTGCAAAGAGCACCGAAGGTTTCACGTCGATTTCAATAATTGGTCTATCCAGTTCCTCCGCCAAGTTCTCAAAAAGCTCATAGCGTTTGTTTTTGGTGGCATGAGGGTTCGGTATACCTTCACGGCAAATGTAAAGTGGCTGGAATTTCCCAGGATCCGTGGGCTGCATGACGATAACCAATGATGTTACCTTTTTATCATCAATAGTAGTATGCATGGCCAAAAGCCTTGCAACTCGATGTTTCTGATTGCGGCCTACTTCCAGCAACTCATATATATCGGAATATCCTTGTCCAATTTCAATAAAACGTTGAATCAATTAAACCTCTCCTAACTAACTTATTATTCATTACTTTATCATTATCCCTCATAAAAGAGAAGGACAACTTCTTTGACGAACCATGACAAAGAAAATTAGATATCAGAGGTTTATCAAAAAAAAAAGCCCTGCAAAAATATGCAGGGTCCTTCTATGTCTAACTAAGGACCAGAAGGCAAAGGGAGAGGAGAAACCGGAGGAAGAACTTATGGGGAAACGTAAGCCTTCTCCGCGGTTGGCAACAACACCTAAAAAGGAATGTTGTTATTCACATTATTGCCAAAAACCACTTTATTATTCAATATGTAAAAGATTTATAAAAAGAATGGATATCTTCCTTTCGTGGTCCGAAATGATAAGTCGATTTTCATCTTGGAAGTGAAGCCAAATCGGTTTAAATATTGGCTAGCTTTTTCTAATATGTTAGGATAGGAAAGTAACAGAAATTTGTCATAAAATGTGGTGAGGATAATGAGGGTCGTTTCCGGAATTTGTAAAGGAAGACCACTTAAGGCTGTACCGGGTACAGGAACCCGGCCGACTACTGATAAAGTCAAGGAATCCATTTTCAACATGATTGGTCCTTATTTCGAAGGAGGGCTGGTCCTCGACTTGTTTGCCGGGAGCGGTGGACTGGGAATTGAAGCGTTAAGCAGAGGCATGGATAAAGCCATATTTGTCGACCGGGATTTTAAAGCAAATCAAACGGTTAAGGCCAATTTGGAGCTATGCAAGTTTTCAGACCGTGCAGAAGTTTATAAAAATGATTCAGAGCGTGCACTGAAGGCTTTGGTGAAAAGGGAAATGACTTTTGAATTGATTTTTCTTGATCCACCTTATAAGAAACAAAAGCTTGTCGAGATTCTTGAAGAAATACATAAATACCGATTGCTGAATGATATGGGATACATTGTTTGTGAGCATGGCCATGATGTTACATTGCCAGAAAAAGTTGGTGACTTTACCGTTAAGAGAAAAGAAGTTTATGGCGTCATTGCCGTTACGATTTATCAATGGGGAAACGTACACGAACAGGGGGAACTATGAATGTCCAAAATAGCGATTTGTCCGGGGAGTTTTGATCCAATAACATTTGGTCATCTTGATATCATTCAAAGGGGAGCGAATGTTTTTGATGAGGTATATGTGGTCATCGTGAACAATTCAGCGAAAAATTCACTTTTTACTGTGGAGGAGAGACTGGAATTGATTACTGAAGCGACTGCCCATATGCCGAATGTTAAAGTGGATTTCTATCAGGGATTGACGGTCGACTATGCTGAAAGCGTTTCCGCGAATGCCATCATCAGGGGATTGAGGGCGACTTCCGACTTTGAATATGAAATGCAGGGAACTTCGATGAACCGATTCCTTAACAATAAAATAGAGTCATTCTTTATCATGACGAAAAATCAATATTCTTTCTTGAGTTCCAGTATCGTGAAAGAGGTTGCGAAGTATGGCGGGGATATCTCCGAACTAGTGCCAAGCGTCGTCGAGAAGGCTCTGGCCAAAAAATACGAGGAACTGAAAGGATAGAAAAAAGAGCATTGCAAACGCGCAATGCTCTTTTTTCGGTTTACGAAAGGCCTTTGAATAGCCTTTTGGTAAATATGATGATGTATAGGATCAAAAACACGAGTGTCAGAACGGGTCCGAAATCAAGCATGTTCTGATATAGCGAATTCGCGTGTTCACCTGAACCGCTGACTGGGAATGCATTTATCGGGCTGCCGCTGTACATATTGCCTTTATAGAATGGTTCCCAAAGTAAGACGGTAATAATGGATGCCAGAAGGCCATGTGCTATCCTTGCCAGAAAAAAGGGAGTGAAACGAATGTCTGTTGCGGCAATGATGCTGGCAACTTGCGCTTGAATGCTGAAACCGTTGAAAGCTAAGATGAAACTTGTCATCACAGTTTGCTGAAAGAGTGTCGCATCTTCGACCGTACTGGTTAATTTTGAACCAAGAGTCATTTCAAACATGCCTGATATGAAGGGAAGGCTTAAGGAATCGGGGAAATTGAAAATATGTAAAATTCCTCTGACCCCCGATGCCAGCAATCCGGTAATGTTCATATGAAATAAAAGCTTGTTCACCACCGAAAAGAGAATGATGAATCCCCCGATCATTAATAGGGTTTGAATGGATGAGAGTACCGCATCTCCAAGTAAACTGCCAAATGGTCTTGTTTCTTTTATTCTGGTTCGATGCATTTGGCTAAAGGCTTGTCTTATGGAGGGGAGCTTGGCCATTACATTTGTATGGGATTTTTCTTCTTTCCAACGGTAAAAACGCATGATGATGCCTACACAAAAATTTCCTAGGTAGTGGGAAAGTGCAAGGATGATCCCTAAATGAGGATTGTGGAAAAAACCAACGGCAACCGCAACGAACAGGAACAATGGATTGGATGAATTAGTAAAACAAACGAGTCGCTCAGCTTCGATGCGGGTCAATTGTTCTTCCTGACGAAGCCTTACAGTGAATTTCGCTCCAGCTGGAAACCCTGATGCAAGTCCCATCGCCCAAACGAAACCGCCCACTCCTGGTACACGGAATAAGGGACGCATAAATGGTTCGAGCATGACGCCAATGAACCTGACAACACCAAAACTTATTAATAACTCCGAGAGAATCAAGAAAGGTAGAAGCGAAGGAAAAACAATTGTCCACCAAATATTCAGTCCGCCTTTGGAAGCTTCAAAGGATTCTTGGGGGAAGATGATCAAGCCAACTGCCATCATCGTGACGGAGGTAGCTAACAGTACTGTTTTTGATTTTGATTTTAGCAAAATTCAGCCTCCTCTTGAAGGTTTCTAAATAAGGGCAGTTCGTTTCGTATATAATAAAATATGAACTTCCTTTTCTCGAAAAGTAAGCGCATGATGGAATATGGATTGTACCGACATGTATAAATGAGGATGATCCGCACAAGGGAATTTCAATGAAGACCTCACTTTATTGGCTACATAGGTTATATCCGCCATGCTTGTTTCACTGTCAATATAAATAATATGCTTCTATAAATCCGTTTAAGACCATAACTTTGAATGAGTGTTATTTCAATATTTTGAACGAGTTACAGCGGGAGGGATATCTTTGTCGAAACCAAAGGTCGGGCTTGCACTTGGGTCAGGAGGAGCTAGGGGGTTTGCACATATTGGCGTGATAAAGGTATTAAAGCAAGAAGGCATTCCGATAGATATGATTGCCGGAAGCAGCATGGGGGCTATGGTTGCTGCCTTTTATGGAGCGGGTTCGGATATCGAGAGGCTGTATAAGTTGTCCCGTGCATTTAAGCGAAAGTATTATTTAGACTTCACCATACCTAAAATGGGCTTCATTTCGGGTAAACGGACAAAGGATTTAATCAGGGTATTTACATATGGAAAGAAATTTGAAGAACTTGATATTCCTGTGGCGGTGGTCGCCACTGATATAAAAACGGGGGAAAAAGTCATTTTTCAGGAAGGTCCCATCGCACCGGCTGTAAGGGCAAGCATCTCCATTCCCGGCATTTTCACTCCCGAAAAAATCGGGAACAGACTGCTTGTTGATGGAGGAGTTGTTGACAGGGTTCCTGTTTCAGTCGTGAAGGATATGGGAGCAGACATCATAATTGGTGTGGATGTAGCCCACGTGAAACAGGATATGGAGATAAACTCCATCTATGACGTCATCATGCAAAGCCTCGATATCCTGCAAATGGAGCTGGTTAAAAGCAGGGAGTTTGCTTCAGACGTCATGATACGCCCCAGGGTGGAGAAATACAGCTCGAAATCATTTACAAACGTTCAGGAAATAATTAGTATTGGAGAAGAAGCTGCAAGAGGAAAGATAGATCAAATTAAGCAGAGTATTGTTACTTGGAAGGAGTCCTTTGAAGATGAGCCGTAAAATGTATGTACGCACTTTCCTGGTGGTGGCTATACTTCTCATAGCATCAGCCCTTTATTCCCTACCTTTTTATGTATCAAAACCAGGAATGGCTAAAGAATTGGAGCCAATCATTGAGGTATCCGGAGGAGATGAAGCAAAAGGAAGCTTTATGTTAACCACTGTAAGGATGGGCCGGGCGAATGTATATTCCTACATGCTGGCGAAGTGGAGCAAATATCAGGAACTTTATCCGGAAACCTCCATTCGAAGCGAAGATGAAACAGATGAAGAATATAATATCAGGCAGCTGCACTTAATGGATGGTTCTAAAAATAATGCCATTCAGATCGCATATGAAAAAGCAGGGAAAGAAGTCGAATACGAGTACCTGGGTGTATATGTTTTGGACGTGCTAAAAGGAATGCCGGCAGCTAAAGAGCTGAAAGCGGGCGATCAAATCATTCAGGTCGATGATGTTAAATTCAAGTCTGCACAGGAATTCATGAACTATATTAACGGAAAGAAGGCTGGAGACGAAGTTAAAATAGTGTATAAGCGGGAAGAGACGGAGAAAACGGCCGTTCTTTCTTTGCAGCCTTTTAAAAATGACCCAAATAGGGTAGGAATAGGCATTTCGCTGGATGATAATCGAAAAGTGACCACAAAACCGGCGATTTCCATAGATTCAGAACAAATAGGCGGTCCTTCTGCTGGTTTAATGTTTTCATTGGAAATTTATAATCAATTAACAAAGGGCGATCTTACAAATGGATATGACATAGCGGGGACAGGAACGATGTCCGACGATGGGACAGTCGGTCCAATTGGCGGAATTCAACAGAAAATAGTTGCAGCCGATAAGTCAGGAGCCGAAATATTCTTTGCCCCGAATGAAAACGGAGCAGCAGGTTCGAATTATGAAGATGCACTTATTGCAGCAAAGGATATCGACACGGACATGAAGATTGTGCCGGTGGACAATTTTGATGATGCAATAGACTATTTAACGAAGCTAAAAGGAAAAGAAAAATGAAAAAAAGCGCAGGCAGTCATCTACTGTTTGCGCTTTTTTTGATGATTAATTTTACTCTTAAGGAAGGACGGGCCAAGCTTAAACCATTCTTCATTTGAAAATGATGGGAGATTCATATTCCCGTTTCATCAATGCAGCTTGATATGGTTCCGGCAAGCCCAATGCATACACCTGTGCCGCTCGCAAGTCCGTATCGATGTCCTGTTTCTGATAGGACGAAAGTTTAGAGATGAGCGGGAGGGATAAGCCTTTTTTTACAGTGCGAAGATAATCTTGTCCCCGGCCATTCATGCCAAGAAGTCTGATATAGGCTGGTCGGTCATTGTGAATCACCTGTTCCTTTAATGTATGAGTCAATATATGGACACACATCCGTTGTAGTCGTGTCCATGTGTAGCGTTTTGTCTTCAGGGCTGCCATGAAGACAGAAAAGCTCGAAGATTGTTTGGCCATCTCCTTTATCCGGTGTTCAATGCCTTCCTCAATTTCGTATATCCTTGCCAATTCGGTTAAAGAGGAAGAAAGGATTCGGTATTTCAACATGGGCCAATACATTTCCCAGTCATGCAAGGCATGGTAGTGCGTTAAATATTGCTCAAGACCATCCATCGTCGGTTGAGGAATATAACTGGAAACAGAATTTAACTCCTGGTGTTCATGGATGGCTTTACGTATCCCCGTTGCACTGGCAATAGGGTCTTTGGACAACTTTGTTTCATGGTATCCGGCAGCGACCCTTTGAATCGTATAAGGGCGAATGGAATAGCCGTTTGAAAGTGCAGCACTTACATATTCCTTTCCAAGAATATTATTTGGCTTCGTCAAATCCAATCCGGCATCACCATTGATAATCAATCGATAAGCCTGGGCAGCACTGGCCGGATAACTATTACCGGCATCCATAGCCGATTTAATTGCGGCATCGAATGCAGCGGAATTATCCAATAGAATTCTGTGGGCGGTGATGAATGGTTCAATTCTGCCATCCTCGCTTCCAAAACAAAAGGAGTCACAGCCAAGGGATTCCAAAAGAGAAATAGAACCTTTTGCAAATATTTCCGCCTTCTGTGTCGCGAAAGCATAGGGCAGCTCAATGACAAGATCTATGCCGCCGTTCAAGGCCATTTCAGCACGTGTCCACTTGCTGACGATAGCGGGCTCGCCACGCTGTAAGAAGGGTCCGCTCATAATAGCGACCACAACATCTGCCCCTGTTTTTTCTCTACTTTCTCTTGCATGTAAAACATGTCCATTGTGAAAAGGGTTATATTCGACTACTAAACCGCAAGCTTTCATTCGTTCACCTCAGAGAAAAACTTTGTATTTTATCAACTTAGTGCTAAAATAGTATTTCAAGTAAAATTACTATAAGCAATCGTCCGGATTCTTTGTTTGAAATGATTCTTAAACTTAGACAATCAGTTAGGATGACTACATTATAGTGTAAAGAAAAAATATTGACAAACTTATAATTGAAAGCTATAATTATTTTTGTTGCCTTGAGGTGATTTCATTTGAAATGGACGATTAGTCAACTTCAAAAAATTCGGGACAAAGATTTACGGTTTGATGAACTGGTGGATGTCTTGGACATTAGAGAAAGAGACCCGCAAATTCGCGATGTTTCTCCGATCAGAGTAGCAGGAAGAGCTGATATGAGCTCGACCGAGATTACTTTTCACTTGCATCTTTCAGGTGAATTAACATTACCTTGCTCCCGTACACTGGTAGACGTTAAATATCCGATTGATATTGATACAAAGGAAACCTTTCTTTTAAAGGCAGATGGCGCTGATTTCTACGGAGATGATGTCACTGTTGTGGAAGGTGAAGTTGTAGACCTAATACCGGTAATTAAAGAAAATTTATTGCTAGAAATTCCGATGCAGGTTTTTTGTGAGGATGTCGATTCGAACGAAGCTGCTCCTCAATCCGGAAAAGACTGGGCTGTTATTTCTGAAGAGGAAAATGAGCATAAGGTTGATCCGAGATTTGCAAAGCTTGCCGACTTTTTTGACAACAATAAAGAATCTTGATTGGAACGAAAAATCGTTAATCCGATTTTTCCAGCTTTTTTATATTTTTTAAGGAGGTGGGAATAATGGCTGTACCTTTTAGAAGAACGTCGAAAACTGTAAAAAGAAAACGTCGTACACACTTCAAGCTTCAAGTACCTGGTATGGTAGAATGCCCGAGCTGTGGTGGAATGACTCTTTCACATCACGTTTGTAAAGAATGTGGAACATATAAAGGAAAAGAAGTTGTCGCAAAATAATTTCTTGACCTACTTGAGAGCTTTGCTTTCTTGATGCAACACGCTAATCAAAGCGCAGGGATTTTTCTCTGTGCTTTTTTTATAAATATATTTGGCGGAATATTTTGAATCATCTATGTTTGCCGATGATTTTGGAGAAGGTGTTTACATGGATCAGGTGATTGAAGTTGAAAAGGATAAAC
Organism: Bacillus sp. ISL-4; assembly: GCF_018613275.1. Lineage (NCBI taxonomy): Bacteria > Bacillati > Bacillota > Bacilli > Caryophanales > Bacillaceae > Bacillus > Bacillus sp. ISL-4. Next base: position 217,402 of record NZ_JAGGQN010000012.1, on the reverse strand, counting down.
GCGGTTTCATGAAGCTCCTATTTAATAGACCGGAGAAAAGGAATGCCGTGAATTATCAATTGATGGACGAACTTGAGTCGATATTGTCAGAAGCTGCATACGATGATGAAGTTAAGTTGCTAGTCCTGACAGGGGCGGGATCTGAGGCATTCTGTTCAGGTGGGGATCTAAGGGAATTTCAGGATTTGCAAACAGAAGAAGAGGCCTTTGCTATGTTATCGAAAATGGGTGAAATTCTGTATAAACTAGCAGTTTTCCCAAAACCAACAATAGCGCTCATCAATGGAAGTGCTTTCGGCGGTGGATGCGAAATAGCGACAGCTTGTGATTTCAGATTAGCAAAGAGCGAAGTCAAGCTAGGGTTTGTGCAAGGTACACTGGGAATAACGACAGGCTGGGGCGGAGCTTCACTTTTACTTGAAAAAATACCAGAGCAAAAGGCGCTAAAGCTATTATTGGATGCAAAAATACATAAAGCTGAGGAAGCAAAGGAATTTGGTTTCGTAGATGAGATAGTCAAAGAAGGTACGGATGGATGGGAAAGGTTCGCAGAAGATTTTCTTCGCCATGAGACAGGGGTATTGATGGCCTATAAACGATTGCTGGTCCATAAATGGCAGGGCAGCGGGCTTAAAGGAAGAATGGATGCGGAAATCCGGGAATGTTCTAAACTGTGGGCGAGTGATGAGCATCATGCTGCAGTCGATCGTTTTTTAAATAAGAAAAAATAAATATTACACGCTCTATATATCTTCTATCTTTCCTAGCATGTGCATATTATGAATTAAAACTTGCTGGGAGGTAGAGAGATGACGATTGCGAGACAAGATGCATGGACTCATGATGAGGATCTGTTGTTGGCTGAAGTGGTACTGAGGCATATACGAGATGGCAGTACACAATTAAAGGCGTTTGAAGAAGTGGGGAAACAGTTATCAAGGACATCTGCTGCTTGTGGGTTCCGTTGGAATTCATTTGTAAGGAAGCAATATAAGTCTGGGATAGAGCTGGCGAAAAAACAAAGGAAAGAACAGGTAGTCAATAATCCTGAAATGGAAAGGGATTCGGTTGCAGTGGCGGAGAATGTCACGATTGAAGAAAAAACGCCCGAGCATGAAGATAAAGAATCTATTACCCTTCAGGAAGTTATATTATATTTAACTAAAATGGATGAATTCTTTCAGCTTGATAATAAGGAAAAAGAACGGATTTCTGAGCGGTCCCTATTTCTTGAACGGGAAAATGCCCGGTTATTGGAAGAGAATGTATTGCTTAAAGAAAACCTGAAAGCTGTTGAGGAAGATTACCGTGCGTTAATGCAGATTATGGAGCGCGCAAGAAAACTTAGTGTACAAGAGGACGAAAAGACTAATCCGAAGGTGAGTTTCCAAATGGATAAGAATGGTAATCTGGAAAGGGTCAATAAATAAAAAATGCGGGTGGGAAAATCCGCCCGCATTTTCTTGATGCTTCCTTATTCTTGTGTATCTAATTCTTTATTATCTTGTATGTCAAATGGGCTCCAAATCAGCGGGTTTTCTCCGAGGTCCCTGTCCAAATCATAGGAAACAGCAGAAAAACCCATCTTTTTCCAGAAGTCTTGTGAATGAACTCTTGGATTGGTTTTGATAGGCGTGTTCAGGCTTTTGGCGAATTCGACCAAAGCTCTTCCATAACCTTTTTTCTGATAGTTAGGCAGGACTTCAAGTTTCCAAAGAACAAGGAAGTCCCTAGACTTGTCAAAATACTGGTCGAATTTAGCACTTCTTTTATACAGGCTCATGCGGGCTACAAGTTTGTCGCCATAAAAGATTCCGTAAAAAGGTGATTGGCTGTCATTTTCGATGATGTTACCCTCTAAATCATCTAGCATTGACAGTTCCTGTATCCCGTATTCTTTGAATTTTTTGAATTCCTCAAGCGTTTTAAAATTTACAAGTAATCGTTCCACCTTGTATTCCATAAAAAAGCTCCCCCTTAATTCTGATAAACCTCTTCGATAGTACCCTTTGAAAGTCATCCCACTGATCTTTACGATGTGGAATTCCAGCTTAAGTCAAATCTAGCATGACATCATCGACTTATCCTAGCTGTCTAAATGCTTATAGCCTTTTATCCCCCGCCCTTTTCCCTTCAATTTCTCGCGGGTTGAGTTTGGAGTTATCTTTTGTTCCTAAAAGTATTCAAAATGGCTAAGCTTTTCGTATCTAATATACCATTAAATTAACGCTTAAAGAAGAAAATATATCTTCAATGGCGTATTAAAAGTTCTTTCCATTGGTATTTTATGACGAGCCTTGTTAATGGAAGTTCATTTCATTCAATCAGATGTGCTGCGTTTTCCAACGATGGGAAAATTGATGCAGGATAAAAAAGATAATGTGATAAAATAGTGAATATATTTCAATAAGTAAGGAAGGGTATTATGAGAATTGGAATCATTGGGGGAGGGGCCATAGGGCTGCTGTTTGCGTCTTATTTAAGTGGAAAACATAGTGTGACACTCTATACTCATACTGCGGATCAGGCGTCCATCATCCAACGTGATGGAATCCGTCTAATTGCGGATGGTGAAAGCAGGCTGCTGACAGGCATCATTTCCAAGGGCCTGGATGATGGGATATCGGATGTGGATTTTCTAATATTGGCCGTCAAGCAATATCACCTGCCGCAAATACTGCCTAGGATAAAAGGTATTAAGGTTCCATTGCTATTCTTGCAGAATGGCTATGGGCATATTTCTTATTTAAAGCAGCTTCAATCCCCGACCATATATGTGGGGGTAGTGGAGCATGGGGCATTGAAACATGACGGGAATACCGTGGAGCATACAGGGCACGGCATTACAAGGATCGCTTCCTTTAAAGGGGAACTTGAGCAACTATCGTTAGTAAATGAAAGGATCGATCATTTTCCTTTTGCGAAGAGTGAGGATTTTCACTCGATGCTGATTGATAAGCTTGTCGTTAATGCAGTGATAAACCCGTTAACGGCGATACTTGATGTGGAAAATGGCGGTTTAATCACTAACTCCTTTTACTACCAATTATTTCAAGATCTTTTTGAAGAAATCTCCGGTATTTTGGAAATTCAAAATAAGGATGAGTCATTTGAACATGTGAAATCCGTTTGTATGGCAACTGCAGAAAATCGATCGTCAATGCTAAAAGATATAGAAAATGGCCGTAAAACGGAAATTGATGCTATTTTGGGTCATATCCTCTCGGAGGCCAAGAGTAAAGGGAAAAGTGATTGCCTGACATCTTCTCTATATATGATGGTCAAAGGAAAAGCGTCTCAGGGGGGATGAGGATGTGCCGTACGTAGTTTCAAGCCTTGCCGCGATATTTATTACCTTGCCTTTCGTAGGGTATTTACTTTTTTTTATAAGTGCCAAACAATTCACTGGAAACCATAGGCGCTCCGTTCAATTTGCAATGGACATGAGTACGCTGCTGTTCATATTGTCCGTCCATTATTTGATCATTACGATTTGGGATAAGCAAATTCTTTGGGTGATCATGCTAATCATGATCATCAACGCATTCGTGGTGGTCCTTGTCCATTACAAGGTAAAAGAAGAAATCATTTTCCATAAGGTATTAAAGGGTTTTTGGAGAGTGAACTTCGCCTTCTTTTTTGTGGCTTACCTTCTATTATTTTCCATCGGAATAATTACAAGTATTACGAAGATATTGACTACATAACATAGAACATCACATCAATTTTCTGCTGCTGGGCAACTTCTTTTGTTTTCTTAAACTGGAATGTTATACTCTAAAAAGAATTGTAGTTGCAGAGAAAGGGAGAACAGAAATGGAGATGAAAGATCTCGCGTTACCATCTTTAAACCGTTTTGCATCGGACTATTTACAAAACCGTCTTGAAACGGAGGATTATTTTCACTATGACTTGTCTAAGCCTGACATTTATCTCAATAGATATAATGAATTGATGAACCGCTCCTTTTTACGTGATGAATTGTCGGATTACATACAACAATACATGTCTCGTTTTTCAATCAGTGAGGCAGTTAAGGGGAATATTGAAAGGTTGCGCAGGGATGATTCCGTGGTGGTGATTGGAGGACAGCAGGCTGGGTTATTATCAGGGCCGCTGTATACCATTCATAAAGTGATTTCGATCATTAAGCTTGCGGAAGAACAGGAAAAAGAACTGGGGCAGCCAGTCATTCCAGTTTTTTGGATTGCTGGAGAAGATCATGATTTGGCTGAAGTCAATCATGTTTATGTTATGAAAAACGGTAAACCCGATAAAAAAACCTATCCTTCTTATCAGCCGTATAAAACAATGGTTTCTGATGTAGAGCTGGAAACGGATAAGGCTGAGAAGTGGCTTGAGGAAATCATTGAAACTTATGGAGAAACGGCCTTTACGAATAAACTCATGATTGATATGAAGGAAACCATTAAGCAATCGAATACTTTCGTTGATTTCTTCGCCAGACTGATTCATGAATGGTTCAAAGAATATGGCCTATTACTAGTCGATGCCGGAGATCCGGAATTAAGGCGAATTGAGAAGGCGTACTTTGGATCGATGGTCAATGAAAGTGGACGAATTGCTGAAGTGGTCGAGGAACAGCAATCATTCATGCATGCGAAAGGGTATGCAAAAATGATTGAAATGGATAATCGGGCAGCTAATTTATTTTATTATGATCCAGAAAAAAAAGATCGATGTTTACTCGAACGTGTAGAAGGCGGTTTCAGCGGAAAAAACGGTGAGGTATCATTCACCGGGGAGGAACTCTTGCAGATAGCCAAGAATCATCCAGAACGATTAAGCAACAATGTCATTACACGCCCGCTCATGCAGGAAATGCTTTTCCCTGTATTAGCTTTCGTTTCTGGACCAGGGGAAATAGCTTATTGGGCAGAATTAAAAAAGGCATTTGAGTTGTTTTCCATGAAGATGCCGCCAATCATTCCTAGGTTAAACATCACGCTGGTAGAGCGCAGTATCCATAGCGACCTTGAAGAAATGGAACTCAGTTTGGAAACTGTTCTGACTGAAGGAACCGCTAATGCTGTAAAAAGTTACCTTGATTCGGTGAAAGATGAGACGATTGACACCCTGTTCGGGACTCTGAAATCACAGCTTGAAGAGAACCATGAAAAGCTATTTGCCCACGCTGTCTCTTTAGATAGAGGACTTGAGCCGATGTTGAACAAAAACATTGAATTCATTCAAAAGCAATTGAATTTCATGTATGGCAAAATCGGTGACCGGACAAAGGAACGGCATTCGGTCACATTGAAAAAATATGCACGGATCGCAAATTCACTTTACCCTCTTGGATCACCCCAGGAGAGGATTTGGAATGTGCTTTATTACTTGAATCAATACGGGCCAGAGTTCGTACGGGATATGATGAAACTGGAATACCGGTTCAATAATCAGCATAAATTGATTTTCATTTAGAAAAACCATCCGTTTTGGGGAAAAGTGGCGGACACATCATTTTGAATAGGGTTGCCACAAACCAATCCTGACGGAGGGATTAAAAAGTGTAAAAAAGACAGGCGCTAAAGCCTGTCTTTTTTTCTGCTTCATGGGCACTTGTCAGGTAGTGCTTCGACAGTAATGGTGGGACTGCGTCTTAGTCTGAGTCCGTTCGAGGGAATTGCACGTTTCTGTGAATAATTTGGCTAAATAAACTTAAGTAGAAAAGAAGGGAATTTTTACTTGGAAGGAGAAAGTAAAAACAAGTGGAGAAAGGTGGGGGAATGTGGTACATTGAGATTAGAATGTGGGGGTAGTGGGTATGTTCATGGGAGAGTACCATCATAACATCGATATAAAGGGCCGTTTGATAGTCCCAGTGAAATTCAGGGAAAATCTCGGGGAGCAATTTGTCCTTACCCGCGGACTTGATCAATGTTTATTTGGTTACCCTATGGAAGAGTGGAAGCTGCTTGAAGAAAAGCTGAAAGCCCTGCCTTTAACAAAAAAAGATGCCCGAGCCTTTACCCGTTTTTTCTTTTCTGCAGCTACAGAATGCGAAATTGATAAACAAGGGCGAATTAATATCCCCACGCCGCTTACTTCATATGGCCAATTGGAAAAAGAATGTGTAATTCTTGGTGTTACCAATCGTATTGAGATTTGGAGCAAATCCCTTTGGGAAAACTATTTTTCAGCTTCTGAGGATTCTTTCGCTGAGATAGCAGAAAATATGATTGGCTTTGATATTTAAGGCTGCCCCCAGAAATAGGGTCACTCAATAACCGATTGGAAGGATGTCTAGCATGTTTCAACATACAACAGTGTTATTAAAAGAGACGGTTGATGGATTGAACATCAAACCTGATGGAATTTATGTGGATTGTACTTTAGGAGGAGCCGGTCACAGCGAATACTTACTTTCACAGCTCTCTGACAAGGGTAGGCTTTATGCTTTTGATCAGGATGAAACGGCGATTCGGAATGCTAAGGAAAAATTGGAAAGCTATGGCGAACGTATTGTTCTTGTTCCTAATAATTTTAAATACTTAAAAGAAGAGTTGAATGCCCGGGGAATCGAGAAAGTGGACGGGATCCTTTATGATTTAGGTGTGTCATCCCCACAATTGGATACACCAGAGCGTGGTTTCAGCTATAACCATGATGCACCTTTGGATATGAGGATGGACCAAAGTGCTGCCATTTCTGCCTATGATGTCGTGAATACTTGGTCATTCCATGATTTGCTGAGAATTTTCTTCCAATATGGCGAAGAAAAGTTTTCGAAACAAATTGCCAGGAAAATTGAAGCGGCACGTGAAATAAAACCGATTGAAACGACGTTCGAGCTTGTGGAGTTAATTAAGGATGGGATACCGGCCCCGGCAAGACGTAAAGGCGGACACCCTGCGAAACGAGTGTTCCAAGCAATAAGAATCGCTGTGAATGACGAACTTGGTGTCTTTGAAGATTCCTTGGAGCAAGCCATATCGCTTTTGGATAAAGCAGGAAGAATATCTGTCATTACATTCCATTCACTAGAAGATAGAATTTGCAAAACGGTATTTAAAAAAGCCAGTAGCATGCCGGACCTTCCTCCTGGACTTCCAGTTATCCCGGATGAATTCAAACCAACTATGAAAATAATTACGAGAAAGCCGATTTTGCCTTCAGAAGAAGAATTGGAAGGGAATAATCGTTCCCGGTCGGCTAAGCTAAGAATCGCCGAAAAGCAATAATCACAGAAAAAAATCAGTAGAGGGGGAACATGAATGAGTTCCATAGCCAAAAAAATACAAGAACAGCAATATGAAGACCAGCAGCAGCAACAGGCGCATCAAACAGTGGTCATCCGTAAAGCGAAGATATCCATTGGTGAAGTTTTCTTACTATGTGCCCTTGCTATCATGGTTACCTTTATGGGAGTGAAAATAGTCTCCAATCAAGCGGCCATCTATGAAACGAATAAAGAAATCCAGATAGTGGAAACGTCGATTGAAGAACAGGGTAAAGTGAATGATGATTTGAAAGTGCAGGTTGCTGAACTTAGTACATACGAAAGAATTTGGAAAAAAGCTGCAGCGCTAGGGTTCAAGTTAAATGAGAATAATGTGAAGGGTGTGCAGTGATAATGCAGAAACAAAAAAATATGAAGCATGGGGCAGCCGGATTATTCTTCTTATTCGGCCTGCTCTTTTTTGTGTTAGTCTGCCGCTTTTTGTATATTCAGGTAACAGGTACAGCAGGTGGAGAGGTACTGGCTTCAAAAATCGACAAGAAATATGAAAAAAAACAGGTCATAGAAGCAAAAAGGGGAAGCATACTCGATACTAAAGGTGAAGTCATCGCCGAGGATACTTCCTCCTATATCTTAAGGGCGGTACTCAGTGAAAAGGAGCCGGAGCATGTCAAGGATCCGGAGATGACCGCGAATAAGCTTGCTAAGTATATCGACATGGATGAACAGGACATCTATGAAAGACTTACGAAAAAAAAGGCATACCAGGTGGAGTTTGGCAGTGCCGGCAAGGATTTGACCCAGGTCGTCAAGCAGAAAATAGAAAAATTGGAACTGCCGGGAATTACATTCGGAAGAACCAATAAACGTTTTTATCCTAATGGAATTTTCGCTTCCCATCTGATTGGCTATGTAGAAAAGGATGAAGAAACGGGAGAAATGGCTGGTAAGTTCGGCATCGAAAGGTACCTCAATAAAGAATTGCAGGAAACGGATGGGAAGCTGACATATGACAGTGACTCATGGGGCTTCCTCTTACCTGATAAGAAGGAAAAGGTTGTTGCTCCGGATAATGGCAATGATGTCATGCTTACCATCGACAAGAAAATACAAACGTTCCTGGAAGATTCGATGAGCAAAGTGCAGGAAAAATACGATCCTGAACAAATCATAGCGATTGTCTCCAATCCGAAAACGGGGGAGATCGTGGCGATGGGGCAAAGGCCTACCTTCCATCCGGCAACGAAAGTCGGGCTTACGGATACTTGGCGTAACCTGGCTATTGAAGAAACCTTCGAACCGGGATCAACCATGAAAACATTCACCCTTGCCGCGGCTGTTGAGGAAGGGGTCTTTAATCCGAATGAAACCTTTGTCGCTGGAACCTACAAAGCCGGATCGGGGCAAATCGGAGATCATAGCGGAATCGAAAGAGGGAAGAGCATGACCTTTCTTGAAGGGGTTCAACGTTCCTCCAACGTCGCTTTTGCTACTCTTGCAATGGATAAGATAGGAGCGGATACTTTCCGTGAGTATTTGACTAAGTTTGGATTTGATGAAAAAACGGGAATTGACCTGCCGAACGAGATAACCGGTAAAATTCAATACAAGTATAAGCTTGAAAAAGTTACTACTTCCTTTGGACAGGGTTCGACCGTTACACCGATTCAACAAATCCAAGCTGCATCCGCAATAGCCAATGACGGAAAAATGATGCGGCCGTACGTGATAAAAAGCATTTCAGATCAAGATACCGGAAAAATTTTGAAAACGACAAAGCCGAAAGTGACAGGGCAACCTATTTCGGAAGAAACTGCAAAACAAGTACGTGATTATTTGGAAACGGTAATTTCCGCGAAAAAAGGAACAGGGAAAAAATATGCCATTGATGGATATGAAGTAGCGGGGAAAACCGGTACTGCACAAATTGCTGGTCCGACAGGTAGATATTTAGAAGGCAAAAATAACTACGTATTCTCCTTTTTAGGCATGGCTCCAAAAGATGATCCGCAGTTGGTCATGTATGTGGCTGTCAAGCAGCCGAAGTTAGGTGTATCTTATGTTGGGGCTGATCCATTGTCAGAGATATTTAATCCTGTCATGCAAAATAGCCTGCAGTATCTAAACATAAAGCCTTCGGAAGTTAAAAAACAAAAAGCAAATAAAATCGTTGACTATGCGAATCAAACCGAGAGTTCAGCTGTCAAAGAACTGAAGGAACTTGGCTATGATGTCAGTACGATCGGAAGTGGGCGTAAGGTGCTCGATCAATCCCCAAAAGCGGGGAGCACACTCTTGCAGGGTGAAAAGATAATCCTGAGGACGGAAGGCGAAATGAAAGTTCCTGACATGAAGGGATGGTCCCTGCGCGATGTTATGAAATTGGCTAAGGTTGCAAAACTGGATCTAAAAACTGAAGGTACTGGATATGTGAGTAAACAAAGTCTTGAGGCCGGGAAAAAAGTAAAGGAAGGAGAGACATTCAATATTGAATTATCCCAGCCTGAAGGGGCTGGTGAAGATATACCGACAAAAGAGAAAACAGAGTGAAGATAAAGAGGGGATCCAAATGGATCCCCTCTTTAATTCTTTCAATGTTTGTAGTCTAGCATCGAGTAGACAAGCATATATTGAAGCATGTATGAAATGGAGGTGCCTGTTTTTGCGTGTTTCGAATGTTACTGTCCGAAAACGGCTGGCAATCGCATTGGCGATCGGTATCGTTGTTTTTTTTATCATTGATATCCGATTGGGAATTGTACAGTTTTATCTAGGGGATAAGTTGACGGGGCTGGCTAAAGATTCCTGGAGCAGGAATATTCCTTTTGAAGCCAAACGAGGAGAAATTCTGGATCGGAATGGTGTTGAGCTGGCAACGAATATATCTGCGCCAACAGTCTATGTCATCCCAAGACAGATTGAGAATCCTGGGGAGACGGCGGAACAGCTTGCTTCAATATTGGATATGACAAAGGAAAAGGCTTATCAATGGTTAACGAAACAGGCGATGAGCGTCAGAATTCCGGAAGGCAGAAAGATATCTCATGAAAAGGCGAAGGAAATTAAAGCATTAGGGATAAAGGGTGTTTATATCGCTGAAGATTCAAAGCGCCATTACCCATTTGGTGAATACCTTTCGCATGTTCTTGGCTTTACAGGCTCTGACAATCAAGGGTTGATGGGTATTGAATTGTCATATGATAAGGAACTAAGCGGGGAAAAAGGATTCGTTAAATTTTACTCCGATGCTAAAGGGAAAAGACTTGAAAATATGGCTGATGACTATAAGCCCCCTGTTGATGGTGATAACTTGAAGCTAACCATCGATAGCAAAATCCAGACAATTGTGGAGAGGGAGCTCGATAATGCGGAGGCGACATATGATCCCGATGGATTAATTGCCATTGCAATGGATCCGAATACAGGGGAAATATTGGCAATGTCAAGCAGGCCAACCTTCGACCCGGCCAATTTTCAAAATGTACCTTCAGAAGTGTATAATCGTAATTTACCAGTTTGGAGTATATATGAACCAGGTTCGACTTTTAAGATCATCACGCTTGCTGCGGCGCTTGAGGAAGGGAAGGTCGACTTACAAAAGGAACATTTTTATGATTCCGGACATGTGGAAGTGTCAGGGTCTACACTGCATTGCTGGAAAAGCGGAGGACATGGGGACCAAACTTTTCTTGAAGTCGTCGAGAACTCATGTAACCCTGGTTTTGTAGAATTAGGGAACCGGCTTGGTAAAGACAAGCTGTTTAAATATATAAATGATTTCGGGTTTGGGCAAAAGACGGGGATTGATTTAACCGGAGAAGGAAAAGGAATCATGTTCAACATGGATCAAGTGGGTCCGGTTGAGCAGGCAACGACAGCGTTTGGACAAGGTGTAGCCGTAACGCCCATTCAGCAGGTGACAGCGGTATCGGCGGCTGTGAATGGCGGAACTTTGTATACACCTTATATCGCGAAGGAACTTGTGAATCCAAAAAATGGGGAAGTGCTGATGCGAAAGACCCCACAGGCGAAGAAAAAAGTGATTTCAGAAGCAACCTCTAAGAAAGTCCGTGAAGCACTTGAATCCGTTGTCGCCCAAGGCAGCGGTAAAGGAGCATTCGTGGAGTCGTACCGAGTCGGCGGGAAAACGGGTACAGCCCAAAAAGCTGAAAATGGCAGATACCTTGAAAATAATTATATTCTCTCATTCATTGGGGTCGCTCCAGCGGATGATCCGCAAATCGTCGTTTATATAGCGGTGGATAATCCGAAAGGAACGGTACAGTTCGGCGGGGTCGTTGCCGCACCGATCGTTGGGAATATCATGGAGGATTCACTTAGGGCCATGGGCGTCAAGCCAAGGAAAAACCAGATTGAGAAGGAAACGCTCTGGACGGATCCGGTCATGGTCGAGGTACCTGACGTTGTGGGTCTCAGCAAAAAAGAGTTGCAAACCCAGCTGATCGACCTTAAGCTGGATATTGCCGGCAATGGGGATAAAGTCATAAATCAAGCCCCGGATCCAGGTGTTAAAGTAAAACAAGGCTCCACAATAAGAATTTATCTTGGCGAAAATACAGAATAAGTATAATATAATATATGAATAGTTAAAGCGGCTGAAGAATCATCAGCCGCTTTGTTTACGGAGTCGGGATAACCCCGTATAATTGAAATTGGTTTCTCGACAAGCCAAGGCTAATCACATATAATGAATCCTCAAATTAAGTTGAGAGGGATGGAAAAATGAAGCTTCACAAATTACTATCTTATTTACACTCCTTATTTACGTATGAAGGAGAAAATCCTGAAATCACCTCCATTGAAAATGATAACCGTAAAGTCATAGACGGAAGTTTATTTGTTTGTATAAAAGGTTATACAGTCGATGGTCATGATTTTGCCCAACTTGCTGTAGAACATGGAGCTGCAGCAGTCATTGCCGAAAGGCCGCTTGACCTCGATGTTCCCGTGATCGTAGTCAGGGATTCGAGCAGGGCGATGGCGGTGCTTGCCGATGCATTCTATGGCCATCCGACTCAAAAGATGCGCTTGATCGGAATTACAGGTACGAATGGAAAGACGACGACCAGTCACTTATTGGAAAAGATTTTCGAGGATCGACAAGAAAAAACAGGCTTGATTGGCACAATGTATACAAAAATTGCCGATACGGTATATGAAACTAAGAATACGACGCCAGATAGCGTTACGCTGCAGAAGGCTTTTCATGAAATGGCTGAAGCATCCGTTACCACTGCCATTATGGAAGTTTCATCACATGCACTTGAGCTTGGACGCGTCCATGGCTGTGATTATGATATTGCCGTCTTTACGAATCTCACACAGGATCATTTGGATTTTCATAAAACCATGGACAGATACAGACAGGCAAAATCCTTATTTTTCTCACAGCTAGGCAATGCTTACATAGAAAATCGTCCTAAATATGCTGTGCTTAATGCTGATGATGAGGCAACAGCTGATTTCATTAAAGCGACTGCTGCTACAGTCATAACATACGGCATAGACAAAGAAGCAGATATCAGGGCCAAGGATATACAAATTGATGCAAATGGCACATCGTTCACCTTGACAGCAGGTAAAGAAGAGCGTTACATTCAGCTGAAGCTAATTGGTAAATTCAGTGTTTATAATGTGCTCTCTGCAATTTCTGCTGCTTTGTGCGCCGGTAACGATCTAGATGAGACAATTAGATCCATCGAGGATATAAAAGGTGTTGCAGGCCGTTTTGAGCTCATTACAGCGAATCAGGACTTCCCTGTCATTGTTGACTATGCCCATACTCCGGACAGTTTAGAAAATGTTCTAAAGACTGTTGGTGAGTTTGCTAGAAAGAAAATTTTCGTGATAGTGGGCTGCGGCGGGGACCGAGACAAGACAAAGCGTCCCATCATGGCCGAAATTGCATGCAGCTTGGCGACTGACCCGATCTTCACTTCGGATAATCCGCGCAGTGAAGATGCTGCCCAGATCCTCCGGGATATGGAAGCTGGTGTAGCAGGCAAAGAATATACGGTTATTGAAGACCGCAGGCAGGCGATAGCTTACGCTGTTTCCAAGGCTGAAGAGGGCGACGTTATATTAATAGCCGGAAAAGGTCATGAAACCTATCAATTGGTCGGTGACGAAGTGCTTCACTTCGATGACCGTGAAGAAGCGGAAAAGGCGATTCAAAGTCGTTTGGGTTCAGTTTGAACAAAGCTGAAATTGCATGCAACAAATAAGAAAAGACATCAAGCAGAATTTTATATTTGAATTGTGTTAGGAATGAGGGAGTAAGGAATGTTGGAACAAGTGATTTTTTATACGATTTTGGTGGCGTTTTTAGTAACCGTTCTTCTTTCGCCGATTTTCATCCCGTTTTTAAGAAGATTGAAATTCGGGCAAAGTATTAGGGAAGAAGGCCCGCAATCGCATCTGAAGAAAACTGGAACACCCACCATGGGCGGTTTGGTCATTTTATTATCTGTCACCATTGCTACACTAGTCATGACTTTGAAATTTTCGGCACCTTCAACCGAAACGTATTTATTATTATTCGTTACTTTAGGTTTTGGTTTATTAGGTTTCCTGGATGATTTCATCAAAGTGGTCATGAAGCGAAACCTAGGATTGACTTCCAAGCAAAAACTGCTCGGACAAATTGTGATTTCTGTCATCTTTTACTTCGTCTTTAAGCAGACAGACCGTTTTAATCCTGAATTGACGATTCCAGGTACTGACTTTGCTTTTGATTTTGGCTGGTTTTATCTGTTTATCGTTATTTTCTGGCTGGTAGGTTTTTCGAATGCCGTCAATTTGACTGATGGACTTGATGGACTTGTCTCAGGAACATCAGCCATTGCCTTTGGTGCTTTTGCCATTTTGGCCTGGAGTCAGTCACAATATGATGTCGCTATTTTTTCTGTGGCGGTTGTCGGTGCAGTACTCGGGTTCTTGGTATTCAATGCACATCCAGCAAAGGTTTTCATGGGGGATACGGGTTCCTTGGCCCTTGGGGGAGCGATCGCAACCATCGCCTTGTTAACGAAGCTTGAAATCCTCCTGGTAATCATTGGCGGAGTCTTCGTGATTGAGACGCTCTCGGTCATCCTGCAGGTAGGATCTTTTAAAACGACTGGTAAACGTATTTTTAAAATGAGTCCGCTTCACCACCATTATGAGCTTTCCGGCTGGTCGGAATGGCGCGTCGTCGTGACTTTCTGGACAGTGGGGCTGCTGTGTGCGGTACTCGGAATCTATTTAGAGGTGTGGATATAATTGAAAGAGACTGCAAAGTATTCAGAGAAAAAGATATTAGTATTGGGTTTGGCAAAAAGCGGAGTGATTGCAGCTTCGCTTCTACATAAATTAGGTGCTTTCGTGACGGTTAATGACATGAAGCCATTATCGGAGAATCCTGAGGCTCAAGGACTTCTTGAACAGGGAATCAAAGTCATCTGCGGCAGTCATCCGATCGAGCTTCTTGATGAGGGTTTTGAGCTGATCGTGAAAAACCCGGGAATCCCCTATCGGAACCCTATTGTAAAAGGGGCATTGGAAAAAGGGATCCCTGTTATCACGGAAGTTGAACTGGCCTATCAGATAAGTGAAGCACCTTTCATAGGGATCACTGGTACAAATGGGAAAACGACCACGACAACATTGATATACGAAATGTTGAAGACGGGTGAAAAATCCCCGCTGGTTGCCGGTAATATCGGGACAGTGGCTTCTGGTGTTGCTGAAAATGCAAAACCCGATGACTCGATCGTCATTGAATTATCATCGTTTCAGTTAATGGGAATAGACGAATTTCGTCCTGAAATCTCTATCGTGACAAATTTGTATGATGCACATTTGGATTATCACAGTTCCAAACAGGAATACGTCGAAGCAAAAGCTGCCATTACGAAAAATCAAATAGCCTCAGATTTCATGATTTATAATGCAGATCAAGATCTAGTTTTGTCCATGGCGAAAAAGACCAAGGCTGAACTTGTTCCTTTTTCAGCTGAAGTGAAGCATGAGAATGGAGCCTATGTGGAAGATGGTGCCGTCAGTTTCCGAGGAGAAAAAATCATTGAAGTATCAGAGATAGCCCTTCCTGGAAAGCATAATTTGGAAAATGTGCTCGCTGCCATCTCAGCGGCCAAACTGAAGGGTGTAGTTAACGAAGCCATTCAGACTGTACTGAAAACATTTTATGGTGTGGAGCACCGTCTGCAGTTTGTAGCGACGATCGATAACCGTAAATTTTATAATGATTCGAAAGCGACGAACATTCTTGCAGCATCCAAAGCGCTAACTTCCTTTACGGAACCTGTCATCTTATTGGCGGGAGGTTTGGATCGCGGAAATGAATTTGATGAGTTGAAACCGGCGATGAAAAATGTCAAAGCCGTGATAACTTTTGGTGAAACGGCAGAAAAAATTGAACGGGTAGCCAAAGAATTAGGAATAGCGAATATAAAACGTGTCGATAATGTAGAAAAGGCCGTGCCGTCTGCATTTGAATTATCAGATGAAGGCGACTGCATTCTTCTCTCCCCGGCTTGTGCAAGCTGGGATCAATATAAAACTTTTGAGCAAAGAGGAGACATGTTTATGGAGGCCGTGCATAAACTTAAGTAAGAGCTTTCGCAGAGAGAAGTGAATTTGCTTCTACGTTGACACCAGGGAAAAAAGCGATAATGAGCCGTTATCGCTTTTTTTTTGGCTAAAGTGCTGACAAGCAATCAGCATTGATGTTTATATTCGCAGGCTCGAAAAACTTCCTAGAGGTGGATGTCCGTGCCATTAAAAAAATCGAATCCCGATCTCATTCTCATTATCGTCACCTTAAGTCTTTTGACTGTTGGATTAATCATGGTTTACAGCGCGAGTGCCATTTGGGCAACATATAAATTTGATGATTCGTTTTATTTTGCTAAAAGGCAGTTGCTGTTTGCCTGCGTTGGTGTCATAGCCATGTTTTTCATCATGAATGTGGATTACTGGACGTGGCGGACATGGGCCAAGATCCTTATCATCATTTGTTTCATTATGTTACTGGCTGTGCTTGTACCAGGTATAGGGATGGCGAGAAATGGTTCGAGGAGCTGGATTGGTGTAGGTGCCTTTTCGGTGCAGCCCTCTGAGTTCATGAAGCTGGCGATGATCGCTTTTTTAGCTAAGTTTTTATCAGAACGGCAAAAGCTGATCACCTCCTTTAAAAAAGGGATGCTTCCATCCTTGGGTTTAGTGTTTTTGGCATTTGGATTGATCATGTTACAGCCGGACCTTGGAACGGGAACGGTGATGGTTGGAACGTGCATCGTTATGATTTTTATATCCGGGGCAAAAATCAGTCATTTTGTCGGCTTGGGGCTAATCGGGGCAGCAGGTTTTATCGGTCTGATTTTGTCAGCGCCCTACCGGATAAAAAGGATCACGTCTTTTCTGGATCCTTGGGAAGACCCTTTGGGCAGTGGATTTCAAATGATTCAATCGTTTTATGCAATCGGACCCGGGGGATTGTTCGGATTGGGACTCGGGCAAAGCCGCCAAAAGTTTTTCTATTTACCAGAACCGCAGACTGATTTCATCTTTGCCATACTTTCCGAAGAGCTTGGCTTCATCGGGGGTTCTCTTGTCATTTTACTATTTGCGCTTATGCTTTGGCGGGGCATTCGGATCGCACTTGGTGCTCCTGATTTATATGGGAGCCTTGTAGCGGTGGGAATCATTGCAATGGTCGCCATTCAAGTGATGATCAATATAGGTGTGGTAACGGGTTTGATGCCAGTAACGGGTATCACCTTGCCCCTCTTAAGTTATGGCGGTTCATCACTGACGCTCATGTTGATGGCGATTGGGGTGCTCCTGAATATTAGCCGTTATTCAAGGTTCTGAAAATAAGTGAAATATATGGTTTTGCAAAAGGGAAGTTCTGTTAAACGCAGGGCTTCCTTTTTTTACGTTGAAAACCCTTGCAGGAAAACGATTTTGGAGGGTGCCTTGCCGAAATTTAGAAATAAATGAAATGCCGCTTAAATATTACCATGTATGAATGTTGAGGAAACCACAATAAATATTGGCAATACGTCTTTGTTTAGACTATAGTATAAGAGGGTTAGGCCGTACTGGGGCTTGCTTCTGTTCATTTTTCTGCTAAAAAGGCGTTATTAAACTTGTAATATAAGTGACCTCATGGAAGAGGAAATGAAAATTATAACCTGGAATTTTTGGAACAACAAGGAGGTTTATCATGGATAATGTGATAAAGCAATTAACTGAAATGAAAATCGGCAAAGTTCTTGAACAGGAACCGCTTGCAAATCATACAACTATGAAAATTGGGGGGCCGGCTGATTTATTCATCGTGCCTTCATCCATTGAGAATATAGAAAAAACAATGAAGGTCATCCAAGAAAATGGGATTCCATGGACGGTGATCGGCAGGGGCTCTAACCTACTTGTCAGTGATGGCGGAATTGAAGGTGCCGTGCTTAAATTGGGTAAAGGACTTGATCATCTCGAGATAAATGGGCCGGAGATAAAAGCAGGAGCTGGGGTATCACTTGTCAGCCTGTCCGTACAAATCAGTAAAAAAGGATATGCAGGATTGGAATTTGCCAGTGGGATTCCTGGTTCCGTCGGCGGAGCAGTCTATATGAACGCTGGTGCACACGGTTCCGATATGAGTGAAATTCTCAAGGAGGCACATGTTCTTTTTGAAGATGGAACCCTAGCTTGGCTTTCGAAAGAAGAAATGGAGTTTTCTTATCGAACTTCTCTGCTTCAGAAGAAAAGACCTGGTATCGTACTGGAAGCAATTT
This sequence comes from Bacillus sp. ISL-4, assembly GCF_018613275.1. NCBI lineage: Bacteria > Bacillati > Bacillota > Bacilli > Caryophanales > Bacillaceae > Bacillus > Bacillus sp. ISL-4. The sequence goes on along the minus strand of NZ_JAGGQN010000012.1, from coordinate 199,378 downwards.
TTCAATTGACAGAGGGTGATAAAATCGAAATCGTTGAAAGAATGCAGAATAACAAGAATTATCGTAAAGATACCCAGCCGTATAATCTTCCATGTGCCGGGAGCATATTTAGGAATCCACTTCCACACCATGCTGGTAAATTGGTCGAGAATGCAAGCCTGAAGGGACATTCTATTGGCGGAGCTCAGATTTCACCGATGCACGGGAACTTTATCGTTAACACAGGTAATGGAAGTGCAGCGGATGTTCAAGCGTTGATACAGCATGTGAAGGATACTGTGTATGATAAATTTGAAGTTGAAATGGAAACAGAAGTGGAAATTATCGGCAGAAAATAATAGGATTCATTATATCCAAATATTGTGATATAATGTGTTACCTTTTAAAGTTAGTTAATAATAAAATATAGAGTTTGTCTTGATTTCGCACCGTCAAGAACCATCCATTTTTTCAGGAAGAGGTGAAGGGGATGGAAAAGGGGAAAATCGTTTCCATTGAGGACCGCATCCCGAAATTAAAACAATTAAGAAAAAGCAAAGCAAACAGGCGGCTTGTTCTTCTGCTTTCCCTTTTCTTCATTCTGGTTGCTTGTGTGCTATATTTCTTATCTCCATTAAGCTATGTGAAATCCGTGCAGGTAGAGGGGAATCGTTATATTACTTCCAAACAGATCATTAAATTGAGTAAGGTGAAGAAGGATCGAAGCATCTGGAAGGTTGATACAGGGGAAGCTGCAGCCAATATCAAAAAAAATCAAGAAATAAAAAGCGTTAAGGTGACACCGATATTTCCTAATTCCATTAAAATTACGGTTTCGGAACATAATAGGATGGCATATCTGTCCAATAATGGGAAGTTTGCACCCATTTTGGAAAACGGGTCCGTTTTAGAGGAGTTGGCAACAGGCGAAATTCCAGTATTTGCCCCTGTTTTAATTGGTTTCAAAGAGGGTAAAGCATTAAAGTTGCTTTTAGAAGAGCTAGACAAGCTTCCTGTCGAGATTCAGAATGCCATTTCAGAAATTCATTACGCTCCGACCAAAACTGATGTCAACCATATCGTCATGTATATGAACGATGGGTTTGAAGTAAGTGCGACAAGCCGGACTTTATACGAGAAAATGATTCACTATCCATCAATTGTCAGCCAGTTGGATCCAAATGTAAAGGGAGTCATCGATCTGGAAGTGGGTTCTTATTTTAAGGCATATGAAGACGCTGATCAAAAGGAAGACACTAATGAGGAAAATTAATGGCAAGCGGGTGGTTTTACCCCTGGTTTGCGTGGTGCTCGGATTCATGATTGCCTTCTCTTACAATCTGACCAAAGAAAGTGAAGGTGCAGCGAAGGACAAAGCCTGGGATCAGGAATATGAGCTCAGGCAGAAGCTGATCGAACAAGAGAAGCAGAACCGGGAACTTCAGAAGGAACTCCTTCAGAAGCAGGAAAATGTATCCCAAATAGAAAAAGACTTAGCGCAGGAAAAGCAGCTTTTTTTCAATTTGGCAAAGGATACGGAAAAATACCGTATGTTTCTCGGGAAAGTGAAAGTGAAAGGCTCAGGCCTGCAGGTGACGCTTGAAGATGGTACGGATATGGATTCAGAAGCCAATGTTAATAATTACCTCGTCCATGAACAGCATGTCTTCAAGGTCGTCAATGAACTATACATATCAGGTGCAGAGGCTGTTGCGGTTAACGGTCAAAGGTTAAATCATGATTCATACATAATCTGTAATGGGCCTGTGATTACAGTCGATGGCCATCAGCATCCTGCTCCCTTCATCATATCTGCGATTGGGGACCCGGATGTCCTGGGTGCTTCACTGGACTTACCCGGTGGCATCAAGGAACAGCTGGTTAATGAGAATATTATCTTTACAGTGGAAAAACAAAAGAATATCATTTTTGACCCAATTATTGGAGGGTGATCAGACCGCCGGATTCGATGAAAGATTGGTGAGAAACTGGAAATGAAAAAAAAGCTTTCTTTTAGTTTGATTACGTTGATTGCTGGCTTCATGCTCGCTATTCAATTCAATTTGGTGAATCAGCCTGTCGTTTCCGATACAAGGGATATGTGGGAGCTAAAAAATGATTTATTGAAAGAACAGCAGACCCAGGCGGATTTAATAGAGGGTATAGGAAAGCTTGAGGGAAAAATAGCATCCTATGAAACAAAGAAAAATGAGAGTAAAGAAGAAGTATTGCGTGACACCCTGACCGAATTAAAGACAGATGCAGGTTTGACCGAAATTAAAGGTAATGGGGTCATCGTATCTATACAGCCTATCAAAGCAGATATCCTTCTTGGTGAGAAGGTCGAGTATATTTCACCTGTTTTGATCATTCGGCTCATCAATGAAATGTATAGGTATGGCGCTGACGAAATTTCCATTTCAGGACAAAGGTATATATCAACATCGGTTATTCGTGATATTAATGGGCAGCCGAAAATGGACGGGTATCCTCTTGTTCATTACCCGGTCGAAATACAGGCAATAACCGTTAATCCAAAGAAACTGAAGCAACGCATTGAAGGTTCCGAACTTATGGATGATTTCTTTATAGATAATTTTGAAGTGCAGATCAATGTGCCTTCCGGTGAGTTGACATTGCCGGCCTACCAAAATGCTATTAATGTGGAACATATGGAACCCATTATGGATGGGGGTGAATCGTAATGTGGCTTCCAGTTTTTGGACTATTGATTGGAATCACCCTTGGTTTTTTGGTGGATTTTGATATTCCCCATGAATATTCAAATTATCTTTCCATTGCCGTGCTTGCTGCTTTTGATACCTTATTTGGGGGCATACGGGCTCATTTGCAAAATCTTTATGATGAAGTTGTATTTGTAACAGGATTCTTCTTTAATATTGTTTTAGCCGCAGGTTTGGCTTTTCTAGGTGTACATCTTGGTGTAGACTTATATTTAGCCGCAATCTTTGTGTTCGGTGTAAGGCTCTTTCAAAATATCGCCCTGATTAGAAGGATCCTAATTGAAAAATGGTCCATTTCCCGGAAAAAGCAGAAAAAAAATCTATAATTTTAAAGGGAATTAAGTTATAAATGACGAATAGTTTATGGCAGTATCTAGTTTATTAAGTATATCAGTCTCGTTGAGAAGCGAACAATAAGCACCATAAAGTGGGAAATCTACGAGTTTTGTTCGGGAAATCCAAAATGAACCGCTTATCAATGAAATTCTCGAGTTGTTGTAATCAGTTCTGTTATTCTATAATGTATAAGTCTTCGATATAAAAATGTTATTCTACTAATACATGTATAAAACTGAAGGAGGTGCCATGGAATGAACAGCAACGAAATATACGTAAGTCTTGACATCGGTACATCCAGTGTAAAAGTTATCATTGGGGAAATGGTCAATGACACATTAAATATAATCGGCGTAGGAAATATTAAATCAGAAGGGCTCAAAAAGGGTTCGATCGTCGGTATAGATGAAACCGTCCAATCCATTCAAAAGGCTATAGAGCAAGCAGAACGGATGATAGGGATGGAGATAAAGAAGGTAATCGTCGGCATAAGCGGAAATCACGTGACGCTTCAGCCGTGTCATGGGGTAGTAGCGGTATCCAGTGATAATAAAGAGATTACCGAGCATGACGTTTTCCGTGTTAGGGAAGCAGCGGAGTTAATAACGATACCATCCGACAGGGAAATCATCGACGTGGTGCCGATTCACTACAAAGTTGATGAACTTGATGAAATCAGTGATCCAAGGGGCATGATAGGTGTCCGGTTGGAAATGAGAGGGATTTTAATCACAGGTCTTCGGACAATTTTACATAACACACTGCGCTGTGTGGAAAGGGCAGGGTTAGAAATAACCGATATCGCCCTTCAGCCGCTAGCCGCAGGTTCTCTTGTTTTATCCAAGGATGAAAAAGAACTTGGTGTGGCGCTTGTCGATATTGGCGGTGGTTCCACGACTCTGGCAATTTTCGAACAAGGGTATTTACAATATACGTCTGTGATACCTATAGGCGGGGAAACACTTACGAAGGACCTTTCCATCGTTCTAAGGACAACGATGGAGGAAGCTGAGAAAATAAAAGTAAAGCATGGACATGCCTTTTATGATGACGCGTCTGAAGATGAAGTATTCCAAATACCGATCATCGGCAGCGATCAGCAGCAGACCTGCAACCAGTTAATGCTTTCGGATATCATCGAAGCGCGGGTGACCGAAATATTCGAGTTGATTCAAGATGATTTGAAGAGACTTGGCTTCCAGGATATACCGGGTGGTTTCGTGTTGACCGGTGGCGTCGTCAAGATGCCGGGAGTCCTGGAGCTAGCTCAATATGTGTTCCAAAACCGGGTAAGGACAGCTGAACCGAATTACATCGGTGTCAGGGAACCCCAATACACGACAGCTGTTGGTTTGATTAAACACGCATGCAAGAAAGAGAGAATGCAAAAAAACACCGCTAATAAAACTCCTGTAGCAGCTGGACAAGCTCAAGAAGATAACGACCAGCGTAGCCAGAAGGTTTCTCAGAAAAACAAAGAGAACACGGCTAAAAAACAAGGTGAAAAAGGTGAATCTAAGTTCAAAAAAATCCTGGGTTACTTTTTTGAATAACAATCATTAAGAATCGGGAATTTCGTCAAAATAGGAGGATTGTCATGTTGGAGTTTGATTCTAATCTAGAACAATTAGCAACGATAAAAGTAATAGGTGTTGGCGGCGGCGGAAACAATGCGGTAAACAGAATGATCGAGCATGGTGTACAGGGTGTTGAGTTTATTTCTGTCAATACTGACGCACAGGCTCTTAATCTATCAAAAGCAGAAATCAAAATGCAAATCGGTGGGAAGCTTACACGCGGTTTGGGAGCAGGTGCCAATCCCGAAGTAGGAAAAAAAGCTGCTGAAGAAAGCAAAGAGCAGATTGAAGAAGCGCTTAAAGGTGCCGATATGGTTTTCGTAACGGCTGGAATGGGCGGCGGTACGGGAACAGGGGCCGCTCCTGTCATAGCGGGCATTGCTAAAGATCTAGGGGCTCTTACAGTGGGTGTAGTTACACGTCCATTTACTTTCGAAGGCCGAAAACGTGCAACACAGGCACAAGGTGGCATTTCATCCATGAAGGAATCGGTTGACACACTGATCGTCATTCCGAACGACCGCCTCCTTGAAATCGTCGATAAAAGCACGCCGATGCTTGAAGCATTCCGTGAAGCCGATAATGTACTTCGCCAAGGTGTACAAGGGATTTCAGATTTAATTGCTGTCCCAGGTCTTATTAACTTGGACTTTGCCGATGTGAAGACAATCATGTCCAACAAAGGTTCCGCACTTATGGGAATCGGGATTTCCTCAGGGGAAAACCGTGCGGCGGAAGCGGCGAAAAAAGCCATTTCCAGTCCGTTGCTTGAAACATCGATTGATGGTGCCCAAGGCGTACTGATGAATATTACAGGTGGCACGAACCTAAGTCTTTTTGAAGTCCAGGAAGCGGCCGATATCGTGGCTACTGCATCCGATCAAGACGTGAACATGATTTTTGGTTCGGTTATCAATGAAAACCTTAAAGATGAAATCGTCGTTACGGTAATTGCAACAGGCTTTAACGAGGTTGAAGCTTCAATACGGCCTACTGGACGTCCAACACTTGGACAACAGCAGCAATCAAGACCTCAGACACAACAAACGCCACAGTCAAACGTGAAGCGTGAAGTGAAGAGAGAAGAAGTCAATGAACAGCCTGCACGTAATGCCAATCAAGGTGATGAGGCCTTGGATATTCCAACCTTCCTCCGTAACCGTAATAGACGCCGTTAATATCGACGTCATATGCCGTTCCCATTTGGGGACGGTTTTTTGTCGTTAATAAAATGAATTCTTAAAAGAAATTGTGTCAATTGACCTTATAATAATGGGGCGTTTCTCGAGCTTTATCACTCGGACCGAAGTGATAAATGAAATCTGCAATATTGGATCCAGGATCTTGTCTGAATGTCCTGTGAGCTAGAAGACGGAATTGTGCTGGATGGAGTGCCTTGGCAGAAGGGAGTCCACATCATTTGCTCACTTTCATTCATTAATGTAAAAAGATGAGAGATCAATAAATTATTAAACTTTTATAACATAAATCGACAGAAGTAAAAGGGAGCAGGATAGTCTCTAAGACAGTATTGAAAATATCAATGGCTGTTTTTCTACAAAAAGGGTAAAAATGACTGAAAAACTCTTAAGTTTTCAGTACAAAAAGTGACACACTTTCTAAGGGCAGGTACGCTATACTTTTTGCTAGTGGAAGGTTTGTTAATAAAAGGAGGGGAGGGTGTTTGACTTTATATTTAGATGTGATCTGGTTGTTGAATTGGTTATTTGACTGCCTCCTTTTATATTGGACCGCAATCATTCTTAAACGAAGGGTAGCTCTATGGCGGGTATGCATCGGCGGGTTGATTGGTTCCTTCATTATCGTATTGGCATTCACTCCTTTTTATGCAATTGCCGACCGAGTGTACATGAAGATTTTAGTATCCCTTGTCATGGTGCTGGCAACCTTTGGGTTTAATAGGTTGAAACTTTTCATGAAATCGGTGGCCACTTTATATTTCGTGACGTTTTTATCGGGAGGAATCCTTCTGGGACTTCACTACTTATTTGAATTCCAAATCGTGTCCAAGGACCCTGGTCAATATGCAGGAATCAACCGTTTTGGCGACCCTGTCAGCTGGATATTCGTAATGATCGGGTTCCCGCTCGCATGGCAATTTTCCAAGCGAACACTTGAAGGGATGGAGATGACCAAGCTTACACATGAACAAATGGTTTCGGTCTCGGTTAAAATTGCTGACTTTGAAGGAAAATTTCATGGATTGGTGGATAGCGGCAATCAACTATATGATCCGATTACACGTTCCCCAGTAATGATCATCTCTCTTTCAGGAGGGGAAGCAGGAATTCCGGACGATATGCTAGAGCTCTTTAAAAACCCAGATAACCTGATTAGTCAGGAAATGCAGCCCGAATATTCATGGACAGGAAGAATGCGTGTCATCCCTTATAAAGTCGTGGGTCATGAACATCAGCTGTTAACCGCAATCAAACCGGATTACATTAAGATCGTTCAAGGAGAAAAAGAATTTCATGTCAAGCAAGGTCTCGTTTCGTTTACCTTTCAGCAACTCTCTCCCGACAATAGCTATCAATCTATCGTTCACCCGAAAATGTTAACCGGGATACCGGTGCAAAATGCCTCCTGAACCATCAATTCACTCTATAATTTGACCCATAATCCGTTTATTAGAAGGGAGAATTATTTTGAAGAAATTCATTCTTCGGCTCACTTATTTTTGGTACAAACTATTGTTCAAGCTCGGATTGAAAACGGACGAAATATTTTATATAGGAGGGAGTGAGGCACTGCCGCCGCCCCTTTCGAAGGAAGAAGAGGCAATACTGATCAATAAATTACCGAATGGCGATGAAGCTGCACGCTCGATCTTGATTGAACGTAATTTAAGGCTGGTGGTTTATATTGCCAGGAAATTCGAAAATACTGGCATCAATATTGAGGATTTAATCAGCATTGGAACCATAGGTTTGATCAAAGCTGTGAATACATTCAATCCTGAGAAGAAAATAAAACTGGCTACATATGCTTCGAGATGCATCGAGAATGAAATATTAATGTATTTACGCAGAAATAACAAAATCCGTTCTGAAGTTTCTTTTGATGAACCTCTGAATATTGATTGGGATGGAAATGAACTTCTGTTATCCGATGTACTTGGAACGGACGATGACATTATCACGAAAGACCTTGAGGCAAACGTTGACCGTAAGCTGCTGACAAAAGCACTTACACAGTTATCCGAACGTGAAAAACAGATAATGGAACTCCGTTTTGGGCTTGCAGGCGGAGAAGAAAAAACCCAAAAGGACGTTGCTGACATGCTGGGGATTTCCCAATCTTACATTTCACGTTTGGAAAAAAGGATTATTAAGAGGCTTCGTAAAGAATTTAATAAAATGGTGTAAAAAAATAAAGTGCTTAAATGTCAATCAAATCAATACTTTGGTAGCTATATTGAAAAATAATGGCGATTTTCTGTTCTAGCCGTGTGCATATTTTTTCCTCCCGCGGAAATACTGTTTTTTGTACAGCGCTCCTGTGAGGAGGGAATAATTTTGTCTCGTAATAAGGTTGAAATCTGCGGTGTGGATACATCAAAATTACCGGTTTTAAAGAATGAAGAAATGAGAAAACTCTTTAAAGAACTGCAAGGTGGCGATATTTCAGCAAGAGAGAAACTGGTAAACGGGAATCTTCGACTCGTTCTAAGCGTCATTCAACGCTTCAACAATCGGGGAGAGTATGTAGATGATCTATTTCAGGTAGGCTGTATAGGGTTGATGAAGTCGATAGATAACTTTGACCTAGGTCAAAATGTTAAGTTTTCAACGTATGCTGTTCCGATGATTATTGGAGAAATCAGAAGATATCTTCGTGACAATAATCCGATTCGGGTATCCCGTTCTTTAAGAGACATCGCTTACAAAGCTTTGCAGGTAAAAGAAAAGCTCATAAGTCAGACCCTTCGTGAGCCGACAGCTGAAGAAATCGCCAAGGTGTTGGAAGTACCTCATGAAGAAATTGTTTTTGCACTAGATGCTATACAAGATCCAGTTTCACTTTTTGAACCGATTTATAATGATGGCGGGGATCCGATTTATGTACTCGACCAACTGAGTGATGAAAAAAATAAAGATAGTACCTGGATTGATGAAATAGCTATAAATGAAGGCATGAGACGGTTGAATGACCGGGAAAAAATGATCCTTCGCAAACGGTTTTTCCAAGGGAAGACGCAAATGGAGGTAGCCGAGGAAATCGGCATTTCACAAGCACAGGTCTCCCGATTGGAAAAAGCGGCAATCAAACAAATGAATAAAAATATCCAACAGTAGAAGCTGAGCATGAGAAAAAGTTAGCTGAAGCGGGTAGGGCAAAAATGTCAATACCCGCTTAACGGCTACTTATCCATAGCGGCTTTTTTATTTTGTTGAAAATCCCTTCCGGAAGGGATCGTGATCGAATGGACGTTTATTTATCGTATTCTTCATCCTTGAGCTCATTATGTCATATACATAGGAATAGGACCTTCATCTATGATGAAATTTTGAGGAGCTGAGTGATGTGACCAGGATTTCCGAATTTCAAATTAAGGATATCGTCAATATAGCGGATGGTAAGAAATTAGGTAATATGTCAGATCTTGAAATCAATACGGCCACGGGGAAAATAGAGGCCATCATCGTTTCAAATGGAACCAGATTAATGGGTTTTTTTGGCAGAGAACAGGATATTGTGATCCCATGGCGTAAAATAAAAAAAATCGGTGCAGATGTCATACTTGTTGAGCATCAGACTGTTTTTCAAGCGGAAGTGAAAGATGAACGGTTTTAAAGGTGCGTGGCGCAAATATATGATACACTAGACTAAAAATAAAGAGGTTTATAGCATGAAAGAGCCATTTGTTTTAATAAAAGACCAATATATGCTCATTGACAGCTGGAGACAAAAAAATCTCCAGCTCGTAGCGGGCTTCACCACAAAAAATGGGGGAGTCAGTACAGGTGATTTTCAAACATTGAATACCGGTTTTCATGTCGGGGATAATCTTGAAGATGTCCAGGGAAACCGCAGGATTATAGCTGATAAGCTGATGTTTCCGCTTAATGAATGGATAGGTGCCGAGCAGACACATGAAACGAAAATCCATAAAGTTACCAGTCGCGATGGCGGGATAGGTGCTACAGATTATGATTCAGCCTTTAAAGCGACTGATGGATTCTATACGAAGGACCCAGATGTACTATTGACCCTTTGCTATGCAGACTGCGTGCCCTTATACTTTCTTGCTCCGGCACATGGTATGATTGGGGTGGCACATGCTGGCTGGAAGGGTACGGTTAATGGAATTGCACGAAAAATGGTTGAGGCATGGCTGAGTGAGGGTATAAAAGCAAGTGAGATATTTGCTGTTATTGGACCGTCGATTTGTTCGAAATGCTATGTAGTTGATGATTATGTGATGGATTTAGCGCATAATTTGCTGGTAGATATTGACGAAAAGCCCTATAATTTAATCAGTGAAGGACAATATCAGTTAGACCTTAAGCAACTTAATGCATTGATTCTTCAAAAATCAGGAATTCCAAAAAGTCAGATCGAAGTTACATCATACTGTACAAGCTGTGATCATGAATTGTTTTTTTCACATCGCCGTGATAAAGGGAAGACAGGCAGATTGATGAGTTTTATCGGTTGGAAGGAGGATTTAGAGTAACAGTGAAAGTAGTGGACAATTTAAAAAACATCGAAGAAAAGATAAATAGAGCATGTGAAAATAGTGGAAGGGACCGTGAAGCGATAAAGTTGATCGCAGTGACGAAATATGTTTCGGTCGAGAGAGCGAATGAAGCATTGGAAGCGGGAATACTTGATTTGGGTGAAAACCGTGACGAAGGGCTTTTGACTAAATATGAAGTGCTGAAGGACAAGCCCAACTGGCATTATATCGGTTCCATGCAAACACGCAAAGTAAAGAATGTCATCGATAAAATTTCGTATATCCATTCATTGGATCGCATTTCTTTGGCAGAAGAAATTCAAAAACGTGCAAATGAACCGATAAACTGTTTAGTGCAGGTGAATGTTTCTGGTGAGGAATCAAAACATGGCCTAAGTCCTGAGGAGACGATGGATTTCATCAAAGGGGTATCTAAGTTTGATAAGGTGAATGTTGCAGGATTGATGACGATGGCTCCACTTACCGATGATGAACAGGTTTTGCGGGAATGCTTCCGAAAACTGAAAGGCATCCAGGTTGAAATACAAAATTTAGAGTTGGAGCATGCCCCCTGTACTGAGTTGTCCATGGGGATGTCCAATGATTTCATGATTGCCATTGAGGAAGGCGCTACAATGATCAGGATTGGTACAGCACTTGTAGGCGAATAATTTTAAGGAGGTACCCTATAGATGTCGTTCGTATCAAAATTTAAATCTTATTTCGCGCTGGATGATGAGTATGAGTATAAGGATGAAGAGATGGAAGAAGAGGAGGCTGAACCAAAAGCCGTGAAATCAGCTAAACAGCATCAGTCCGCTTCTGCAGGGAATCATGCCAATCAGAATATCGTAAGTTTGCAAAGCGTACAGAAATCTTCTAAAGTAGTATTATTGGAGCCTCGTGCTTATGCAGAAGCCCAGGAGGTAGCTGACCATTTGAAAAACAGGCGCGCTGTAGTCGTGAACCTTCAAAGAATCCAGCATGACCAAGGAAAGCGAATCATTGATTTTCTAAGTGGGACTGTTTATGCAATCAGCGGGGATATCCAAAAAATCGGAACAGATATATTCTTATGTACCCCGGACAACGTCGATGTTTCCGGTAATATTACCGGCTTCGCCGCCGAAGAGGAGTACGAAGAAGCGAGGTGGTAATGGTTAATGGGTTTAGTGCTTCAGGGTTTATATTATTTAATTGAAATTTATTCAATGGCATTAATCGGTTACATATTGATGTCATGGTTCCCCAATGCAAGGGAGACATCGATTGGTCAATTTCTGGAAAAGATTTGCGAACCGTATTTAGAACCGTTCAGAAAGTTCATTCCGCCACTTGGCATGATCGATCTTTCACCTCTTGTGGCTTTGCTGGTACTTAATTTTGCCAGCGGTTATGGAATCTATTACTTACAGACTTTAATAGGATGATCAACAACTAACATGACATGATCTTACTACACAGTCGGAAGATTCTCCGCTGTGTAGTAGCAACGCAGAATGAGTTTAATCAATTCCTTATGATCTCCATTAATTTGATAACTAAGGAGCATTTATTCAATCATGAGTATTTATCAGCATTTCAGGCCGGAGGAAAAAGATTTTATTGACCAGGCTGTGAATTGGATCGATCAGGTTAAAAATTCCTACGCTCCGAAACTATCTGATTTTCTTGATCCGCGTCAGCAGGAAATCCTTACTTCTTTATTGGGCAATGATCCGGATGCGAAACTGCAATTCAATGGCGGGTGCGATTTCGTAGAGCGAAAACGCGTGCTCATTTACCCTGATTATTACTCTCCTGAACCATCGGATTTCAATATCTCCTTATACGATATCTCCTATCCAAAAAAGTTTGTTACGCTTGAACATAGGCAAATACTTGGAACCTTGATGTCACTAGGGGTAAAACGTGAAAAATTTGGTGATATAATAGTGACGGAGGAGCATACTCAATTTATTGCTGCCGAGGAGATGGATTCATATCTCACAGGGAATCTGGAGAAAGTAGGTAATGCCTCTGTTTCCATCAGACGGCTTCCAATCGAGGAAATCGTCCAAGTTAAAGAAAAATGGGAAGAGCAAGTAACCACCGTCAGTTCTCTTAGGCTTGACAGTGTGCTTTCGTCCGTCCTGAATATGTCCCGTCAAAAAACGCAGGCCTTGATAACGTCAGGTAAAGTAAAGGTGAATTTCAAGCAAACGGAAAACGTCTCGGAAGAATGCCGTGAAGGTGATACACTTTCCATCAGAGGTTTTGGCAGATGTAAAATAGCTTCAATCGATGGGAAAACCAAGAAGGATAAGTGGAGAATCTCGTTAGGCAGACAAAAATAATTCAATAAAAAGCAGGATTTATAAATTTATTGTCGAATATAGAGTTTTAACATACTAGAGTAGAAACCGTTCTGGAGGTGCCGTAATGCCCTTAACCCCGATAGATATACATAACAAGGAATTTAACAAAGTATTTCGTGGGTATGATGAAGATGAAGTAAATGAATTTCTCGACCAGGTCATTAAAGATTATGAACTGATTTTGAGGGAGAAGAAAGAACTTGAAGATAAACTGAACGAGACTTTTGATCGTTTGGGACATTTTACGACAATTGAGGGTACACTTAACAAGTCGATTATTGTCGCTCAGGAAGCAGCCGAAGAATTAAGGCGCAATGCCCAAAAAGAAGCGAAACTGATCATAAAGGAAGCAGAGAAAAACGCGGACAGGATCGTCAATGAGTCACTCGTGAAAGCAAGGAAAATAGCGATGGATATTGAGGATTTGAAAAAGCAATCCAAAGTATTCCGGACGCGTTTCAAAATGCTTGTCGGTGCACAGCTTGATTTGCTGGACAATGACGATTGGGATCATCTTCTGGATTATGAAGTGGATGCGACTGAAATAGAATTAAATGAGAGAGTGGAAGAGGAAATTTAAACGATTCCTTGACTTTGAACACTTTTTTCGCATATAATTTTTTAACAATACTATTCATTATGAAATTAGACGATGACAGGGAAAGTAAATTCTTCACACACTTATTTTTAGCGAACCGGGGATGGTGAAAGCCCGGAATAAGCGAAGATATTGAAGATCACCCTTGAGTTCTGAGTTGAACCTGCTTTTGCAGTTAGTAAATGAAGCGTTTCATTCACGTTACGAATGCTCGAGAGGATGGATTCACTTTGTGAATCTTTCTAGCCAGGGTGGTACCGCGGGAAGCTAAGCTTTCTCGTCCCTTTTTTAGGGATGAGAGGGCTTTTTATTTTGGCCGGATATCAAGTCATCGGTTCGAATGAATTTATGTAAAGACGGATGGAGGATTTTATGATGGAATACAAAGATACCTTATTGATGCCTAAAACTGAATTTCCAATGCGGGGGAATTTGCCGAAACGTGAACCGGAAATCCAAGAAAAATGGAATGAAATGAACATCTATAAAAAAGTGCAAGAACAAACGGAAGGACGTCCTTTATTCATTTTGCATGATGGACCTCCGTATGCCAACGGCGATATCCATATGGGCCATGCAATGAACAAGGTTTTAAAGGATTTCATTGTCCGATTTAAATCAATGAGCGGTTTTCAAGCACCGTATGTACCTGGCTGGGATACGCATGGGCTTCCGATCGAAACGGCATTGACAAAAAAAGGCGTGAAACGGAAAGAAATGAGCGTTGCCGAATTTAGAAAGCTTTGTGAAGAGTATGCTTATGGTCAGATTAACAATCAACGTGAGCAGTTTAAAAGAATAGGGGTCCGTGGTGATTGGGATAATCCTTATATCACATTAAAGCCTGAATATGAAGCCCAGCAAATCAAGGTATTCGGTGAAATGGCGAAAAAAGGCTATATTTATAAAGGGAAAAAACCTGTTTACTGGTCCCCGTCTAGTGAATCAGCTCTTGCCGAAGCAGAAATTGAATATCAAGACAAACGTTCTGCGTCCATCTATGTTGCTTTTGAAGTCACAGATGGCAAAGGTGTAATCGAAGAGGGCGTCAAGATCATCATCTGGACAACAACTCCATGGACGATTCCGGCTAATCTTGGTATTTCATTGCACCCGCAATTAAATTACGTAGTGGTGGCTGTCGACAATGAAAAGTTCTTACTTGCTGAGGCACTGCTTGAGTCGGTTACGGAAACATTAGGATGGGAAAACCCGTCTATCCTGAAAACAGTTAAAGGAAGCGAGTTGGACCGTGCTGTTGCCAAACATCCTCTTTATGACCGCGAATCTTTAGTGATGTTAGGTGAGCACGTAACGACTGAAGCTGGAACGGGTTGTGTTCATACTGCGCCTGGCCATGGTGAAGATGACTTTATCATTGGGCAAAAATACGGCTTGGACGTACTTTGTCCTGTAGATGAAAAAGGAGTCATGACGGAAGAGGCAGGGGAATTTGCCGGATTATTTTATGATCAAGCGAATAAACCTATTACCGAAAAATTAACTGAAGCAGGCGCGTTATTGAACTTGACGTTCATTACGCACTCTTACCCACATGACTGGAGGACGAAGAAGCCAACGATCTTCCGTGCAACAGCACAATGGTTCGCGTCAATCAAAGACTTCCGCAGTGAACTTCTGGAAGCGATTGAAGAAACCAAATGGGTACCTGCTTGGGGCGAAACGCGCCTATTCAATATGGTCCGTGACCGCGGGGATTGGTGCATTTCCCGCCAACGCGCTTGGGGAGTGCCAATTCCTGTGTTTTATGCAGAAAATGGCGAGCCAATCATTACGGATGAAACAATCAACCATATTTCAAATCTATTCCGTGAACACGGATCAAACATCTGGTTTGAGCGTGAAGCGAAAGATCTTCTGCCTGAAGGCTATACACATGAAGGCAGCCCGAATGGTATCTTCACGAAAGAAACGGATATCATGGACGTATGGTTCGATTCCGGTTCTTCCCATCAAGCGGTACTTGAAGAAAGAGACGACTTGCAACGGCCTGCTGACCTTTATTTAGAAGGGTCCGATCAATATCGCGGCTGGTTTAACTCATCGCTTTCAACAAGTGTTGCAGTTACAGGCAAAGCACCATATAAAGGTGTACTTAGCCACGGTTTCGCATTGGATGGCGAAGGCCGTAAAATGAGTAAGTCGATTGGGAACGTTGTACTGCCATCCAAGGTCATGAACCAACTTGGTGCAGATATCTTACGCCTTTGGGTAGCTTCGGTGGATTACCAATCGGATGTCAGGGTTTCCGATCCTATTTTAAAACAAGTTTCGGAAGTTTACCGTAAAATCCGTAATACATTCCGCTTCCTGTTAGGGAACTTGGATGGATTCAATCCAAAAACCGATAAAGTGGCAGTCCAAGAATTGCCTGAAGTCGATCGATACATGCTCGTTAAATTGAATAAACTGATCAAACAGTCGAAGCTAAGTTATGAAAATTATGAGTTTGCGACAATTTATAATATGGTCAATAATTTCTGTACACAGGATTTAAGTTCGTTCTACCTTGATTATGCAAAAGACATTCTTTATTGTGAAGCTCCAAATGGTAAAGAGCGTTTGGCCATTCAAACGGTCCTTTACGAATCATTGGTCAGCTTAACCAAATTGGTGTCACCGATCCTCTCTCATACAGCTGATGAAGTATGGGCGTTCATTCCGGGTGTAACGGAAGAAAGTGTACAGTTGACATTGATGCCTGAAGAAATTTCCGTTGATGATGCTGAAGTCATTGAAGAAAAATGGACGGCGTTCATGGGTGTCCGTGATAATGTTCTAAAAGCATTAGAAGAAGCCCGTAACCAGAAGGTCATCGGAAAATCACTGAATGCTAAAGTGATGGTATATGTTAATGAAGAAACGAAGAATCTGCTTGATGGCATCAAGGAAAGCTTTGAACAGCTATTCATCGTATCCGAATTCGAAATCGCTGGCGATGTGGCAAGTGCCCCAGCAGAAGCGGTTAAACTTGAGGATATAGCGATCCTTGTTACAAAAGCAGAAGGTGAAACGTGTGAACGTTGCTGGAATGTTTCGAAGGAAGTAGGTCAAGTGGAAGAACATCCAACACTTTGCCCGCGTTGTGCTACAGTCGTGAAAGAGCATTACGTGAATCAATAATTCCTACAAAAAAAGCCGGTCCCTTTATAAAGGGCCGGCTTTTTGCGGGAATTAAAGCTAAAACCCCAATAGGGAATTTTACCTTTATCGAATCTTCCCGATATTCTTCAGGTACAGTTAGCAGACTTCTGCTTTTCGGATTAGTCATTATTTCTAGTTTATGCTACAATTCAAAAGTGAAGATTTGATTAGTTTGGGGGAAAAAATGTGTTTTATTATTTGATTGCCCTTTTGGTCATAGCTCTCGATCAGCTGACAAAATGGATGATTGTGAAAAAAATGGAGTACGGAGAAAGCATTGAAATTATTGAAAACCTTCTATATATCACCTCGCATCGTAATCGTGGGGCAGCATGGGGAATTCTACAAGGTCAAATGTGGTTTTTCTACATCATCACCATCGCTGTCATTGTTGGACTTGTCTATTATATTCAGAAAATGGCGAAGGAAAGCATTTTGCTTGGAGTTGCACTTGCTCTCATGCTAGGCGGTGCGATTGGTAATTTCATCGATCGTGTTGCTCGTCAGGAAGTAGTGGATTTCGTTCATACCTATATTTTCAGCTACAGTTTCCCGGTATTTAATGTTGCTGATGCTGCGCTTTCAATTGGTGTCGGATTGCTCGTGATTCATATGTTTTTAGAAGAAAAAAACGCTAAGGAGAAAGATAATGGATAAAAGGTTATACAGCATCGATGAAACACTAAAAGGAGTTAGGATTGATAAGGCTCTTTCCACTTTGAATGAGGAATGGTCACGTACTCAGGTCCAGCAATGGATTAAGGATGATCATGTTTTGGTAAATGGCACGGCAATAAAGACGAATTACAAATCTATTCCTGGCGATACAATCGAAGTGACGATTCCTGACCTTGAGGAATTGGATGCGGTAGCAGAGGAAATGGATTTGGATATCTATTATGAAGATAAAGATGTACTCGTTGTTAATAAACCGAGCGGCATGGTCGTCCATCCGGCACCGGGACATGTATCTGGCACGCTTGTAAATGGATTGATGGCTCACTGCAAGGATCTTTCTGGAATTAACGGAGTCATGCGGCCTGGAATCGTCCATCGGATCGACAAAGATACATCAGGTTTATTGATGGTTGCTAAAAATGATATGGCACATGAGAAACTGGTACAGCAGCTTGTTGACAAAACGGTTACCCGTAAGTATCAAGCTGTAGTTCATGGTGTGATCCCTCATGACTTCGGAACGATCGATGCACCGATCGGCCGCGATAAAAAAGATCGCCAAAGCATGACTGTCACAGATTCGAATTCCAAAAATGCTGTCACGCATTTCCGTGTCATCGAACGCTTCAAAGCTTTCACTTTGGTGGAATGCCAGCTTGAAACAGGAAGAACACATCAAATCCGTGTTCACATGAAATACATTGGCTTCCCACTGGCGGGAGATCCGAAATATGGTCCGAAAAAGACACTGAAATTAGATGGACAAGCGTTGCACGCGGGTCTTCTAGGTTTCATTCATCCGCGTACAAATGAATATATGGAATTCGAAGCTCCGATTCCGGAAGAGTTTGAAAATCTAATTAATCAATTACGTAGAAGTAAAGATTGACAAATTCGTTTTTCTGATATATTATAATAACAACTTAATAAGAACCTTTAACACAGTTCAGAGAGACTGAGAAGGAAACGGATACGCTAAGTGGGATAACCATGCCCATGGCGATAAAATCCTCATGCCTTCTTGGCATGAGGATTTTTTGTTGAAATTGACCTATCAGAAAAAAGGAATCGGGGTGGCCGACGTGTTGAATGAGAAAGCCATAGTACTTGATGAGCAGGCCATTAGCAGAGCCTTGACGAGAATTGCCCATGAAATTATTGAGAAAAATAAGGGTATTGAGAATTGCGTCTTAATCGGGATACGTACTCGCGGGATTTTCCTCGCTGACCGACTTGCAAAGCGCATCAATCAAATAGAAGGCAAGGAAATAGAACTTGGTGAACTGGATATTACACTTTATCGTGATGACCTTTCGAAAAAGACCAATGATGGGGAACCCATCGTAAAAGGCTCAGACATTCCGGTCAATATCACTGACAAGAAAGTGATTTTAGTGGATGATGTTCTTTTCACAGGCAGAACCGTTAGAGCGGCAATGGATGCTCTGGTGGATTTGGGAAGACCTTCGCAGATCCAGCTCGCCGTATTAGTGGATAGGGGACATAGGGAATTGCCGATTCGCGCGGATTTTGTCGGCAAAAACGTTCCGACTTCTCAATCTGAAAAAATTACAGTTGCTTTGACAGAAGTAGATGAAGTAGATCAAGTTACTATATTAGAAAACTAAACAACATGAAAATTTCATATTACCCTTTTAAAGACAGTCCAGAGAGGCTGGCAAAGGGGAGTCAATCGGGAGAGCTGTGCCTACGCATAGGCATTCGCCTTCTGAGAAACCCTCTTTGTATATTGCAAAGAGGGTTTTTGCAGTTTTGATGGAATTTTCATGAGGGGGATACGGAAATGGAAGAAACTAAAAGGGACATCGTACTGGATGTCGAGGACGTGCCAAAGGCTGGCCAGTGGATTACGTTAAGTATCCAGCATTTGTTCGCCATGTTCGGTGCAACGGTGCTGGTGCCATTCTTGGTAGGATTGAGCCCGGCGGTAGCACTGGTTTCAAGCGGATTGGGCACATTTTCATACTTATTGATAACCAAAGGTAAGATACCTGCTTATCTCGGTTCATCTTTCGCTTTCATTTCGCCAATCATCGCAGCAAAGGCTCTAGGAGGTCCGGAAGCGGCCATGATCGGCTGTTTTGCAGCAGGGTTCATATATGGAATAGTAGCTTTGATTATCCAAAAAGTCGGATTGCGCTGGTTGATGAATATACTTCCTCCGGTTGTGGTGGGTCCGGTGATTATCGTAATCGGATTAAGCCTTGCCGGAACGGCCGTGGACATGGCCATGTATGATCCACAAGATAAATACAGCGTCACATATATAGTGATAGCGCTGATCACTTTAGCGGTAACCATCATCTGCAACGTGTTCTTTAAGGGATTCATTAACTTGATCCCCATTTTAATGGGAATCATAGTCGGCTACGGCTGTTCGGCTGTTGCAGGTATAATAGATTATGAACCGATCAAGTCAGCACAATGGTGGGAAATGCCTGAATTCATGTTTCCATATGTAACCTATACACCGTCCTTCTCATGGGAAGTCATTGCCATCATGGTACCGGTCGCCATCGTAACTTTATCAGAACATATCGGACACCAGATGGTACTGAGCAAAGTAGTCGGAAGGAATTTTTTGGAAAATCCCGGTTTGCATCGCTCGATTTTAGGAGATGGAGCAGGAATCATGATTGGTTCCTTAATCGGTGGGCCGCCGCTGACTTCATATGGCGAGAATATCGGGGTCCTGACCATGACAAAGGCGTACAGTGTGTATATCATCGGTGGGGCAGCATTGACTGCGATCATCTTTGGCTTTAACGGTAAGATTTCAGCAGTCATCAGCTCGATACCTACAGCTGTGATGGGCGGTATTTCCATCTTGCTCTTCGGTATCATCGCATCAAGTGGATTGAGGATGCTGATTGATAATAAGGTCGATTTTGACAAGAAAAGGAACCTGATGATAGCTTCAGTCATCCTGGTGTTAGGAATCGGAGGAGCGTTCGTACAACTATCGGAAACGGTATCGCTTTCCGGAATGGCACTTTCAGCCATCGTCGGAATCCTTCTTAACTTGATTCTTCCGGACCGTGAAAAAATATCCGGAGATATATTTGAAAAATAAGATACTGCATCAAAACAATAAATCACCTTTTAAAAGAAGTCCAGAGAGGCTTAAAAGGGTGTTGCTGTAAAGAGAATGAGAACGGGATAAAGTGTAAACCATCCGTGTCCTCACACTCTTTATGACCTACACCCTGTCCTTAATGGCGGGGTATTTTTTATGCCCCGCATCACAAATGTGAAAGGAGCAGGATCGATGAAAAAACTATTGACCATGAATGAATTGACTTTAACTGATATTGAAAGAATTTTACATGAGGCAGAGTGTTTTGCCAACGGATCTAGTTGGAATCCAAAGCAGCAGACCACAGTTGCCAATCTCTTCTTTGAACCAAGTACACGTACAAAATCAAGCTTTGAAATGGCTGAAAGAAAATTGGGGCTTGAGGTCATTCCTTTTGATGCGGGTACATCATCCGTGTTAAAAGGTGAAACCTTATATGACACTGTTAAAACGTTAGAAGCAATAGGTGTAAATGCCTTGATCATCCGTCATGAACAGGATAATTATTTTGACGAATTGAATGAGAAGATCGGGATTCCAATAATCAATGCAGGGGATGGCTGCGGAAATCATCCAACCCAATCATTACTGGACTTATTGACGATAAAACAAGAGTTTAAAAGTTTCAAAGGTCTGAAGATTGCCATAATCGGTGATGTGAGGCATAGTCGGGTTGCGAAATCGAATGCAGAAGCATTAACTCGTTTAGGAGCGAATGTCGTATTTTCGGGTCCGC
The DNA here is from genome assembly GCF_018613275.1 of Bacillus sp. ISL-4. NCBI lineage: Bacteria > Bacillati > Bacillota > Bacilli > Caryophanales > Bacillaceae > Bacillus > Bacillus sp. ISL-4. The sequence goes on along the minus strand of NZ_JAGGQN010000012.1, from coordinate 178,407 downwards.
CTGAATGGTTTGACAGAACAAACAGTTTAGGAAGGTATGAAGACATCGACCATGCGGTAGCTACCTCGGATGTGGTCATGCTGCTCAGAATACAGCATGAAAGGCATATTGAAAAATATGATCAGGAAAATGGAGATTATCTGGAAAGTTTCGGCCTGACCAAACAACGTGAAAAAAATATGAAACTGGATGCGATCATCATGCATCCTGCACCAATAAACCGCGGTGTTGAAATAGACAGTGATTTAGTCGAATGCAGCCGCTCAAGAATTTTTAAACAAATGGAAAATGGCGTGTTCATTAGAATGGCCGTATTAAAAAATGTGCTTGAACAATCCGAAGGGGGAAACATTCATGAAAACAATAATCAAAAATGGAGTATTGCTAGATAATCAAAACTCATTCAAAAAAGCGGACATTGAAATGGAAGGCAAGGTCATCACAAAAATCGGCGAGAACTTGGCAACGGAAAATTGTAAAGTAGTTGACGCTGAAGGGTTACTTATTACATCAGGATTCGTTGACCTGCATGTCCATTTACGCGAACCGGGCGGTGAACATAAAGAAACAATCGCAAGTGGAACGCTTGCAGCGGCAAGAGGCGGTTTCACTACGGTAGCGGCGATGCCTAATACAAGACCAGTTCCCGATACAGTGGAAAACCTTGAAGCACTAAACAGGAAAATTGAAGAAACGGCTCATGTCAGGGTACTCCCATATGCATCCATTACGATTAGGGAAGCAGGCAAGGAGTTGACCGACTTTTCTTCATTAAAACAAACGGGTGCTTTCGCCTTTACGGACGATGGCGTGGGAATTCAAGAAGCAGGGATGATGCTGGAAGCGATGAAACGGGCAGCCGCTCAAGATATGGCCATAGTTGCTCATTGTGAAGACAATAGCTTAATCAATAAAGGCTCCGTCCATGAAGGAAGATTCTCAAAAGAACAGGGAATCAATGGAATTCCGTCCGTATGTGAAGCTGTACATATTGCCCGGGATATCCTCCTTGCTGAAGCGGCGGATTGCCATTATCACGTTTGCCATATATCCACGAAGGAATCGGTAAGGACGGTAAGGGATGCCAAACGCGCCGGTATCCGCGTCACAGCCGAAGTTACACCGCATCACTTATTATTGTGTGAAGATGATATACCGGGACTTGATACGAATTATAAAATGAACCCGCCATTAAGGGGCCGTGAAGATCGGGATGCATTGATAGAAGGACTGCTTGACGGAACCATCGATTTTATAGCAACAGACCATGCCCCGCATGCGGCAGAGGAAAAAGCGCAGGGAATGCAGCTGGCTCCTTTCGGAATAGTAGGATTGGAAACGGCCTTCCCGCTGCTTTACACCGAATTGGTTAAAAAGGGCGTCATTACATTAAAGCAATTGATCGATTTCATGACAATCAAACCATCTGAAAGTTTCTCCCTTCCTTATGGAGAGCTAAAGGAAGGTGCTATCGCGGATATCGTGCTCATCGATTTGGAAACAGAAAAAGGAATTAATGCAGAAGAGTTTGCTTCAAAAGGAAAAAATACACCTTTTAATGAAAAGAAATGTTATGGCTGGCCAGTCATGACGATTGCGGAAGGAAAAATAGCTTGGGAAAAAGGACGTGTTCAAGGATGAAAAGACAGCTAATTTTAGAAGACGGGACAGTATTCCTTGGGGAAGCATTCGGAGGGGACGTAGAAAAAATAGGTGAAGTCGTTTTTAACACAGGAATGACGGGGTACCAGGAGATTCTATCCGATCCATCCTATTGCGGTCAAATCGTTACACTTACGTATCCATTAATCGGGAACTACGGGATAAACCGGGATGACTTTGAATCCATCAATCCAGCAATATCAGGATTCGTCGTTAAGGAAACAGCAGAACTTCCTTCCAACTGGCGAAACCAATTATCACTTGATGAATATCTGAAAATGAAGAACATACCTGGAATAAGCGGAATCGATACGAGAAAGCTGACTAGAATCATCAGGAAATCAGGTTCACTTAAAGGGGCGCTCTGCAATATCAATAAAGATGCAAAAGAAGTCGTTTCCCAGTTGAAAGCAACGGTGATTCCTTCTAATCAAGTGAAACAGGTTTCAACAAAAGCACCTTATTCCAGTCCGGGCAGAGGTCCGCGGGTAGTTCTTGTAGATTATGGCATGAAGCATGGGATTTTACGTGAATTGACGAAGCGCGGCTGTGATGTCGTGGTTGTGCCTTATAACGTCACGGCCGAAGAAGTGATGCAATATCATCCGGATGGCGTGATGCTTTCAAACGGTCCTGGAGATCCGAAAAGTGTTCATGAGACGCTTGAAATGATCCGTACAATCCAACAGCAAGTGCCATTATTCGGAATCTGTTTAGGGCATCAATTATTCGCACTTGCAAACGGGGCGGATACGGAAAAATTAAAATTCGGCCATCGAGGTTCTAATCATCCGGTTAGGGACCTTCGTACCGGAAAGGTATCCATCACATCTCAAAATCATGGATATACAGTAGAAGAGCTTTCCATTGAAAATACAGAACTTATTGTGACACATACAGCATTGAATGATGATACGATTGAAGGTCTGCGCCATAAAAAGTATCCGGCTTTCACCGTACAATATCACCCGGAAGCATCACCAGGGCCGGAAGATGCCAACTACTTATTCAATGAATTCTTACAAATGATTGAAGCTGCAACCAACAAGGGGGAAAAAACATGCCAAAACGCACTGATATAAAAAGCATCCTAGTAATTGGTTCCGGTCCGATCATCATCGGACAGGCCGCCGAGTTCGATTATGCAGGAACCCAAGCGTGTATAGCCTTAAAAGAAGAAGGTTATCGTGTGATCCTGATTAACTCTAACCCTGCTACAATCATGACAGACAGCGAAATGGCTGACGCGGTTTATATCGAACCGATCACATTGGAATTTGTCAGCAAAATCATTCGTAAAGAGCGCCCGGATGCACTTTTACCTACCTTGGGCGGACAGACTGGCTTGAACATGGCAGTCGAGCTTGCCGAATCAGGAATCCTGGAAGAATGCAATGTACAGATTCTTGGGACCAAACTTTCAGCTATCCAACAAGCGGAAGACCGTGACCTTTTCCGTACGCTAATGAACGATCTAGGGGAACCAGTACCTGATAGCGACATTATTCATAACTTGGAAGAGGCTTATACATTCGTTGAACGAATCGGCTACCCGGTCATTGTTCGTCCTGCCTTCACGCTTGGCGGAACAGGCGGTGGGATTTGTGATAACGAAGAGCAGCTGATCGAGATTGTTGAGGGTGGCCTGAAAAGCAGCCCGGTACACCAATGTCTGCTTGAGAAGAGCATTGCCGGTTTCAAGGAAGTGGAATATGAAGTGATGCGTGATTCAAATGATAATGCGATAGTCGTTTGTAATATGGAAAACTTCGATCCTGTCGGTGTCCATACAGGCGATTCAATTGTTGCCGCACCAAGCCAAACATTAAGTGACAGAGAGTACCAAATGCTTCGAAATACGTCTTTGAAGATTATCCGTGCCTTGAAGATTGAAGGTGGATGTAATGTTCAGCTGGCGCTAGATCCAAATAGCTATCAATATTATGTCATTGAAGTGAATCCGAGGGTCAGCCGTTCGTCGGCACTTGCTTCAAAAGCAACAGGATATCCAATTGCAAAGCTTGCAGCAAAGATAGCCGTTGGTTTGACGCTCGATGAAATGATGAACCCTGTCACTGGCAAAACCTATGCCAGCTTCGAACCGGCACTGGACTATGTGGTTACGAAAATTCCGCGCTGGCCTTTCGATAAGTTCGAAAGCGCCAACCGTAGACTCGGTACCCAAATGAAGGCGACCGGAGAAGTCATGGCAATCGGCCGTACATTCGAGGAATCAATCTTAAAGGCTGTCCGTTCCCTTGAAGCGGGTTTATACCATCTTAATTTGAATGACGAGTTTGAAGATGGAAAAATAGAGAAACGGATCAGGAAAGCGGGAGATGAACGGTTATTCTATATCGGTGAAGCGTTAAGAAGGGGAATAACGATCGAAACAATACACGAATGGAGCCAGATCGATTTATTCTTCTTGCATAAGCTGAAAAAGATAATCGACTTTGAAAAGCAGCTTAAAGGTCATTCTTTTGATTGTGAAGTATTGCAAAAGGCTAAAGAACTAGGGTTTTCTGACAAAACGATTGCAGAAATATGGGGAGTTCCCGAAATTGATGTCTATGAGTACCGGAAACAGCAAGGAATCATCCCTGTTTACAAAATGGTTGATACATGTGCTGCGGAATTCGAATCGGAAACACCGTATTTTTATGGGACATACGAAGATGAGAATGAATCCATCGTTACTGACAAGAAAAGTGTCATTGTTCTGGGATCAGGCCCAATTAGGATCGGGCAAGGAGTAGAGTTTGATTATGCGACCGTACATTCGGTATGGGCCATTAAAGAAGCGGGATATGAAGCGATCATCATCAACAACAATCCCGAAACAGTTTCGACGGATTTCAGTATCTCCGACAAACTTTATTTCGAACCATTGACAATTGAAGATGTCATGCATGTCATCGATTTGGAAAAACCGGAAGGGGTCATCGTCCAGTTTGGTGGACAGACAGCAATCAACCTTGCAGATGGTCTTGTTGAAAGAGGAGTGAAGATCCTTGGTACTTCACTTGAAGACCTGGATAGGGCGGAGAATCGCAATAAATTCGAAAGAGCACTTAAGGATTTAGGCATTCCGCAGCCAAAGGGTAAAACCGCAACATCGGTTGATGAAGCGATCGTCATTGCTGAAGATATTGGTTATCCGGTTTTAGTAAGGCCATCGTATGTTCTCGGAGGAAGAGCGATGGAAATCGTCTATAAACAAGAAGAATTGCTGCATTACATGAAAAATGCCGTGAAAATAAATCCGGATCATCCTGTCCTGATAGACCGCTACTTAACGGGTAAGGAAATCGAAGTCGATGGTATTTCCGATGGCGAAACGGTCGTTATCCCTGGAATCATGGAGCATATCGAACGTGCAGGCGTCCATTCAGGTGATTCGATTGCAGTCTATCCGCCTCAAAATTTAACGGAAAAACAAAAAGAAGTAATCATCGATTATACAACCAGATTGGCAAAAGGTTTAAATATAATTGGTCTCTTGAACATTCAATATGTCATCAGCAATGAAGAAGTGTATGTGATTGAAGTAAATCCACGTTCAAGCCGAACGGTTCCATTCTTAAGTAAAATTACGAACGTGCCGATGGCTAACTTAGCCACGAAGGTCATCTTGGGCCACACACTTGAAAGCCAAGGTTATAAATCGGGGTTAGTGCCAGAACAAACTGGGGTCTATGTGAAAGTGCCGGTCTTCTCTTTTGCGAAATTAAGAGGTGTGGACATCTCACTCGGACCTGAAATGAAATCTACTGGTGAAGTAATGGGGAAAGATAGCACCCTTGAAAAGGCTCTATACAAAGGGCTGGTCGCTTCTGGTTTCAAAATTAAGGGGCATGGTTCGGTGTTATTGACGATATCTGATAAAGATAAGCAAGAAGCGCTACTTTTAGCAAGACGTTTCCATAATATCGGTTTCAAGCTGATAGCAACCAGCGGAACCGCTGCCTTATTGAAGCAATCCGGCATCCCGACTGCGATTGTCGGTAAAATTGGCGAAGAAGGTACAAACCTGCTGGATGTTATCCGGAATGGGGAAGCACAATTTGTCATAAATACTTTGACAAAAGGTAAGCAGCCGGCCCGAGATGGTTTCAGAATCCGACGTGAATCGGTTGAAAATGGAGTGACATGCCTAACATCACTTGATACGGCAGAAGCTATTTTAAGAGTGATAGAATCCATGACTTTCTCGGCAGAAGCAATGGGAAAAACGGAAAAAAGTCGTGAGGTGAGCTATATATGATCAAGAAGGAAAGAATGAAGGTGTTAAATCATAAGGAACTGGCCCCATCCATTTTTGAACTTACTCTGCAAGGTGAATTGGTTTCAGAGATGAATCAGCCAGGCCAGTTTGTCCAAGTTAAGACAACAGATGGCACTGAGCCATTGTTAAGACGCCCGATTTCAATTTCTTCTTACAACAACATTGAAAAACAGTTCACGATGATATACCGGGCTGAAGGTAAAGGAACGACGCTGTTATCACAGCGTAAAGAGGCGGAAGCGGTCGATATCCTTGGACCCCTTGGCAACGGATTTCCCGTTCATGAGGCCAAAGAGGGCGAAACGGCATTATTGGTTGGTGGCGGGATTGGGGTCCCGCCGCTGTATCAATTATCACGGATGTTGGTTGCGAAAGGTGTTAAGGTAATCCATGTATTGGGCTTCCAGACCAAGTCAGCCATTTTTTACGAAAAAGAGTTTAGTGAATTAGGTGATACCCATATTGCCACAGTGGATGGTTCATATGGGACAAAAGGATTTGTTACGACTGTAATAGACAACTTGGAGCAAGAGTTTGCAACGATCTTTTCATGCGGGCCTACACCAATGTTAAGAGCGTTGGAAGCGGCCTATCGTGAGAAAAAGCTTTACCTGTCCCTTGAGGAAAGGATGGGATGCGGCATCGGTGCATGCTTTGCCTGCGTGTGTCATACAGGGTATGATCCAACTGGTTTCAGTTATAAAAAGGTATGCAGTGATGGACCCGTATTCCGGGCAGGAGAGGTGGTATTATGAGCAGGCTTTCAGTTGAATTACCAGGATTAAACTTGAAAAACCCGGTCATGCCAGCATCTGGATGCTTTGGATTCGGCCGTGAATACAGTCAATTTTTCGACTTGGATATTCTTGGGGCGATCATGATCAAAGCGACCACCCCTGAGCCGAGGTTCGGTAACCCGACTCCGCGTGTTGCGGAAACCTCTTCGGGAATGCTGAATGCCATCGGTCTGCAGAATCCAGGTTTAGAAAAGGTCATCAGTGAAGAATTGGCCTGGCTAGGTGGGTATGATGTTCCCATCATCGCCAACGTTGCTGGTTCGCAAATAGCTGACTATGTAAAGGTAGCCAGTGATATAAGTAAGGTGGGGAATGTAAAAGCACTTGAATTGAATATCTCTTGTCCGAATGTAAAAGAAGGGGGCATTGCTTTCGGTACGGTGCCGGAAGTTGCCAAAGAGGTGACCAAGGCGGTCAAGGAAGTGTCTTCCGTCCCTGTATATGTGAAGCTTTCACCGAATGTCAGTAATATTGTGGAAATGGCCAAAGCCGTAGAAGAAGGCGGGGCCGACGGGTTGACAATGATAAATACATTAGTCGGCATGCGATTGGATTTAAGAACTGGCAGACCGATCCTTTCGAACAGAACGGGTGGGTTATCTGGTCCTGCAATAAAACCTGTTGCGCTCCGGATGATTTATGAGGTAAGCCAGCAAGTATCGATTCCAATAATCGGAATGGGCGGCATCGCTACAGCGGAAGACGTCATTGAATTTTTCTATGCGGGTGCAAGTGCTGTTGCGGTGGGAACCGCAAACTTCGTGGATCCCTTTGTATGTCCGACAATCATCGAAGAATTACCGAAATTGCTGGATGAGCTGGGATTTGACCATATTTCAGAATGTACCGGAAGGAGCTGGAAGCAGAATGAAACAGTCACTAATTATCGCGCTTGATTTCCCTGACTTCATTCAAACAGAAACATTCCTGAAACAGTTCCACTCGGAAAGACTGGCTGTAAAAGTGGGGATGGAATTATTTTATCAGAATGGACCATCAATAATCTCTTTCGTAAAAGAGCAAGGCCACGATGTGTTTTTGGACTTGAAACTTCATGATATTCCGAATACGGTCAAAATGGCCATGACAGGATTGGCAACTTTAGGGGCTGACATGGTCAATGTACATGCGGCGGGTGGACAAAAGATGATGGAAGCAGCCATCGAAGGCCTGGATAAGGGAACGTCCGCTGGTAAAAAACGGCCATTATGCATAGGGGTTACCCAACTGACGAGCACGTCACAAGAACAAATGAATGTTGAGCAAAACATTGCCGGATCCCTGGAGGATTCGGTCCTCCATTATGCAAAAGTTACTAAACAGGCAGGATTGGATGGCGTCGTCTGTTCCACACATGAGGTAAAAAACATACATGAACGCATCGGTCATGAATTCTTAACGGTCACACCTGGAATCCGAAATGCAGGGGGACAGACGCATGATCAAAAGAGAATTGCCACGCCTGAACAGGCTAGGGAATTTGGGGCGGATGCCATCGTTGTAGGGAGAGCCATAACGGGGGCGGAAGATCCATTACGGGCTTATTTGGATATGAAAGCAGCTTGGGAGGGAATATCATGTTAAATAAAAAGATAGCGGAACATCTATTGGAAATAAAAGCAGTGTACCTACAGCCGAATGACCCCTTTACTTGGGCATCTGGAATTCAATCACCCATTTATTGTGACAACCGTTTAACCCTTTCATACCCAGAGGTTCGCAATGAAATAGCGGAAGGATTGAAAGGATTGATTGAACAACATTTCCCTGAGGCTGAACTGATCGCAGGCACAGCAACTGCCGGCATTCCGCATGCAGCTTGGGTGAGTGAAAAATTAAATGCACCGATGTGCTATGTTCGATCCAAAGCCAAGGAGCACGGAAAGGGCAATCAAATCGAAGGCCGCGCTGTTCCAGGACAAAAAGTGGTGGTTGTGGAAGACTTGATTTCAACCGGCGGAAGTGTGATTACTGCTGTTAACGCGCTGAAAGAAGCAGGCTGTGATGTTCTAGGAGTCGTTTCGATCTTTACTTATGAATTGGAAAAGGGAAAAGAAAAATTCGATGCTGAGGGCATTATTAACCATTCGTTGAGTGACTACTCGACTTTGATAAAAGTCGCTAATGACAAAGGGTACGTCACGGCAGATGAATTGGAAAAGCTAAAAAAATGGCGGGAGAATCCGGCTGATACAGCTTGGATTTCTGCATGAAAATAAATAGAGGTGGCCCAATCACAAAGGATTGGGCCACCTCTATTTTTTTACCTTTCAATCCTTTACAGCTTCCTTTAGGCGTATGACAGTATCGGCATCAGGAGTAATATATACGGTCTGCTGCTGGTCGTAGATCACGAACCCGGGTTTGGAACCATTCGGTTTCTTAACATGGCGAACTTGTGTGAAGTCAACGGGTACTGAGCTCGATTGCTGTGCTTTACTGAAGAAAGCTGCTAATACGGCTGCCTCTTTTATCGTTTTTTCACTTGGCGATTCATTTCGAATCACAACATGTGAGCCAGGTATATCTTTGGTATGAAGCCATATTTCATCACGGCGTGCAAACTTATTCGTTAGATAATCATTTTGTTTATTATTCTTCCCGACAAAAATGAGATCTCCATCTGTAGCATAATATGTTTCAAGCTGCGGTTTTGCATTTGCAGGCTTTTTCATGCCTTTTTTCTTTTTTTGCCTAATGTATCCTTCCTCCTGAAGTTCTTCGCGAATCTCCTCTATATCTCTCGGTGAAGCTGATTGGAGCTGCTGATGCAAGGCTTCAAAGTAGGCCAATTCCAATTTTGTTTTTTCGATTTGTTCTTGGACGACTCCGACTGCATTTTTGGACTTTTGGTATCTGGAGAAGTACTTCTGTGCATTATCAGATGGATTTTTTAATGGGTCAAGCGGGATGGTGACCATACTTTGTTCTTCATCATAATAATTGACGACTTCTATTTCCTTCATGCCTTTTTTCATTTGATATAGATTAGCTGTAAGCAGCTCACCGAACAACTGATACTGTTCTCCGCGTTCCGTATCTTTTAATGTACGTTCGAGCTTCCCGATTTTTTTTGAGTTTTTTTCTATTTCATTAGTAATGAAACGTTCTACATCCTGGCTCTTTTGCTTAACCCGATCTCTTTCTGCCTTTCCGAAGTAATAGCGGTCGAGCATCTCACTCAATGAAGGAAACGTACGTTGATTCCCAGTCAGATGCTCTAGTGGAAGCATATAAAAAACTTCTTTATTTCCATCTTGTTTGATCATCGCAGTATAGTTTTGCTCCGAGATTTCTTGGATAATCTTTAAAAAAGCTGATGGAAGGGTCGTGCTGTTGGCAAGTCCAGCCAGGTAAACGGCTTCCTTTGCAACTAATGGTGAAACTCCAGAAAAATGCTCAACAAGCTGCCGATCCAGCTTTCCTGCATTGAAGTCAATATTCTTCCTTATATCGTCCTCGGTAGCCTCGAATGGATTCTTCTTTTCTTGTGCGGGCGGGGCCAAATATTCCTGGCCAGGCAATATCGCCCGATAACTGTTAACGGCATGTGAAACATGCTTAATGCTGTCCAAAATCATATTTCGTTCTTTATCGACTAAAACAATGTTGCTGTGACGCCCCATGATTTCGATGATTAACTGCTTTTGAGAGACATCACCAAGCTCATTGCGCCCCTTCACTTCAAAAATGATCATTCTATCAAGTTCATATTGATAAATATTTTCTATCGTATAGCCTTCGAGGTGTTTCCTAAGAAGCATACAGAACATGGGTGCCTCTTTGGGATTTTCATAACTCTCTTCGGTCATTTGCACCCTCGAATAACTTGGGTGGGCTGATAATAGGAGCTTATGGTTCTTACCTCCAGCACGAACAACCAGTATTACTTCATTTTTATAAGGCTGATGTACCTTATTGATTCGTCCACCTTTTAATAAAGAAGCGATTTCTTCCGTCATCGCTTTCGTGAATAATCCATCAAATGACATTCTATTTTTACTTCCTTTACATAAGATTTTCTAAGAACTCATTTTGGCTGCCCATTTTAGCTAATCCCAATTTTTTAGCGAACTGGGTGAAAAGCTGGGGTTGTTAGTTCAGGTAAATTGAATGGCTGCTTTTTTTGGTTCCAGAGATTAAATACAAATTTGGTCCATTCATCATGATTAGCGGTCGTTCATTCATTAAATTATCCGGATCGTTCTTCTTTCCGCAATTCTGTTTAATTATAGCATTATTTTGGACGAGTCTGAATAATCATGGAAGAAGAGCAGGTTGTTTTATGTATCGATAAGCAGGCAGGTGTTGGATGAGTAAAGCAAAAAGCGCCTGTTGAGATGTATACAGGAGCCTATTTCATTCTATTCAAAGGGATGTGTGATACTTGATGGAGTTCAAGGAGATGAATAATCAAGAAATGGAGAAAGCGCTTCAAACAAACGTTACACACGGTTTGGACGATGATGAAGTAAAGGACAGGCTGCGACAGCATGGCTTTAACGAATTGAGGGAAGGAGAAAAACAGTCAGCCATTCTTTTATTTTTCGCCCAATTCAAAGATTTCATGGTCATAGTTTTACTTGCCGCCACCTTAATCTCCGGGATATTGGGTGAATATATCGATGCGATTGCCATCATGGCGATTGTTTTTTTGAATGGATTACTTGGGTTTTTTCAAGAACGGAAGGCCGAGAAATCCCTGGATGCCCTAAAGGAAATGGCTGCGCCGCAAGTTAACGTACTTCGGGATGGCAAGTGGCTGAAAGTCCCATCGAGAGAAGTCGTAGTAGGGGATATCCTGAAGTTTTCGAGTGGTGACCGAATTGGTGCCGATTTACGGATCATCGACCAGTCAAGCCTTGAAATAGAAGAGTCTGCACTTACCGGCGAGTCACTCCCGGCCGTTAAATGTTCTGATCCATTGATGAATGAGGTTGAAGGTATCGGTGATCAGGAAAATATGGCTTTTATGGGAACGATGGTATCAAGAGGAAATGGGGTCGGAATCGTAATCGCTACAGGAATGAATACGGCGATGGGCAAGATTGCGGATCTCCTGCAAACTGCAGAAACAAAAGAAACACCGCTTCAACGGAGGTTGGAGCAGCTAGGCAAAATTTTGATCGTCACAGCTTTAATATTAACTGTAATCGTGGTCCTGACTGGCGTCATTCAAGGGCATGACCTCTATACGATGTTTTTGGCCGGGGTATCTTTGGCTGTTGCGGCGATTCCTGAAGGCTTGCCAGCCATTGTGACCGTAGCATTGTCTTTGGGTGTTCAGCGTATGATCAAACAAAAAGCGATTGTCCGCAAGCTTCCTGCCGTAGAAACGCTTGGCTGCGCAACGGTGATTTGCTCAGATAAGACAGGTACACTGACACAAAACAAAATGACGGTGACGAAGGTCTGGAGTGGAGGGAAAACTTGGGATGTCGGCGGTACTGGTTATAATCCTGTCGGGGAGTTTTCCTTAGAGGGAGTTTCAGTTGCCCCGAAAAACCATAATGCCTTGCTTCAAATAATTACATTCGGCATGCTCTGTAATAAAGCCGAGTTAAAGGAGAATGGTAAACGATATATTTTAGATGGTGATCCGACAGAAGGGGCGATGTTGGTCGCGGCAATGAAAGCGGGCTTGACGAAAGAACACTTGTCTAAGAGGTTTACGATAGTCAAGGAGTTTCCATTTGACTCGAGCCGCAAAATGATGAGTGTCATAGTGAAGGATGATAAAGATAATCATTTCGTCATCGTAAAAGGGGCCCCTGATGTATTGATTGCCCAGTCCGACACGATTCTTTGGGAAGGAAAGTCGGAAATATTGAATCAGAAGAGTAAGGAAAGGGTGCAAGAGGACATGAATGGGCTTGCCTCTCAGGCACTTCGAATGATTGCTGTTGGTTATAAACCCCTTTCAAAAGGAACGATTTTGCTGCATGAAACCGAAGCTGAGCGCAATTTGACCTTCATGGGACTGCAGGGCATGATCGACCCCCCACGTCCGGAAGTGAAGCAGGCAGTTAAGGAATGCCGGGATGCCGGGATCAAAACTGTCATGATTACTGGCGACCATGTAATAACAGCAAAGGCAATAGCTAAAGAACTTGGTATTTTAAAAGGAAAAGACCGTGTACTAGAAGGACGGCAATTGGCCGACATGGAAGTCGGGGAACTTGAGGAAGTTGTTGAAAGTGTTTCAGTATTTGCCCGCGTTTCCCCGGAACATAAGTTGAAAATCGTAAAAGCCCTGCAAAATAAAGGACATGTCGTTGCAATGACAGGGGATGGTGTCAATGATGCTCCTGCGATAAAATCAGCGGATATTGGTATATCCATGGGTATCACGGGTACTGATGTCGCTAAGGAAGCTTCTTCCTTGATATTGGTTGACGACAATTTTGCCACTATTAAATCGGCCATCAAAGAAGGCAGGAATATTTACGAAAACATCAGGAAGTTCATCCGTTATCTGCTTGCGTCCAATGTTGGGGAGATTTTGGTCATGTTTTTTGCGATGCTATGTGCCTTGCCATTACCTTTGATACCAATCCAGATCTTATTCGTGAACCTTGTTACCGACGGACTGCCTGCGATGGCATTGGGACTGGATTCCGCAGAAGAAGATGTAATGAAAAGAAATCCAAGAAATGCTAATGAAGGTGTTTTTGGAAGAGGGCTTGGCTGGAAGATCATCTCTCGTGGTTTTCTGATCGGGATTTCTACATTGATCGCATTTTATGTGGTATACCGTGCAAATCCGGATAATCTTGCTTATGCACAAACGATTGCGTTCGCTACCTTGGTACTAGCTCAGCTAATACATGTATTCGATTGCCGAAGCGAACGTTCGATCTTCTCGAGAAATCCATTCGGTAACCTTTATCTAGTGGGGGCGGTACTGTCCTCCCTATTATTAATGGTAGCCGTCATGTATGTGCAGCCTTTACAAACGATCTTTCATACAGTACCGATTTCGGGAAGGGATTGGCTATTAGTTATAGGGATGGCATCCATTCCAACTTTTTTACTGGCTGGAACCTTTTTAGCAAGAAAAGCACAATGATATATGATATAATCTTTAAGGTGGTAGAGTCATGCTCTATTGCCTTTTTATTTTTGTAGTATTTTATTTGTGAGCTTAAGTTTTCGTGCTGTAGCTAATATATAATGAAAGTTAAAGGCCAAATTACTACATTATGTTTGATAGGATGTGGAACCATGGTTACCAGTATGACGGGCTATGGAAGAGAAGAAGCGGAAAACGAACAGGTCAAGGTTTTTGCCGAAATTAAGACCGTAAACCATCGTTTTTGTGAATATACGATTCGGATGCCGCGCCAGCTTTTGGTTTTGGAAGAAAAGGTGAAGAAGAAGGCGAATCAATACATAAGAAGGGGACGGGTGGAAATCTTCATTTCAGTGGAAGGTGAGAGCCTAGTTTCCAAAAAGGTGAAGATCGATTGGAATCTTGCGGATCAGTATGTGGGTTTGATGGATGAAGTCAAGCGAAAGTACAATCTGGAAAGTTCCATTACATTACAGGATATGCTGCAACTTGAATCGATTTTCATAACGGAAGAAGTACCTGCGGTTCCTGCCGATTTGGAATCCCTGTTATTGAAGGCTGTCACGGGAGCATTGGAAAATCTGGAAAAAATGCGGAATCTGGAAGGTCAGGAACTGGCCTTGGACATGAAACGCCAGCTGAAAAGGTTCGGTGAGATTGTAGCAGGGGTCAAAATGCATGCACCTTCAGTCGTCGAGAAATATAAAGCCCGGTTGGAAATCAAACTGGCGGAGTTGACTGAAGGATTGATTGAAGATAGCCGCATTGTTACAGAAGCGGCCATTTTTGCTGATAAATGTGATATAAATGAAGAACTGACCAGACTCGATAGCCATGTACAGCAATTTTCAAGAACGCTTACCCATAGTGAACCAATTGGAAGAAAACTTGACTTCCTTGTCCAGGAAATGAACAGGGAAGTCAATACGATTGGATCAAAGGCAAATGATTCGGCCATTACCAAAGAAGTGGTGGAAATGAAAAGTCTTCTTGAAAAATTAAAGGAACAGGTTCAAAATATCGAGTAGTCGGTTTATGATGAACCTAACAAGGTGACAATAGATATGAATGGGGGACTAAAATGTCAATAAAGCTCATTAATATTGGTTTTGGGAATATCGTTTCCGCAAACCGGATCGTATCAATCGTGAGCCCGGAATCGGCTCCGATCAAAAGGATCATCCAAGACGCCCGGGACCGCGGATCCTTAATAGATGCTACATATGGTAGAAGAACCAGGGCCGTAATAATTACAGACAGCGACCATGTTATCTTATCTGCCGTTCAACCGGAAACGGTTGCTGCACGGCTCCAAGACAGAGATGACAGCGTAGAAGAGGGGTAACTGAAACAATATGAGAGAAAAAGGTTTATTAATCGTTTTGTCCGGTCCATCCGGTGTTGGTAAAGGAACTGTAAGGAAGGCGATTTTTTCTCAGCCAGGAACGGCATTCGAATATTCAATTTCGATGACGACACGGCTGCCTCGCCATGGTGAAGTGGACGGCGTGGACTATTTCTTCAAAAAACGCGAGGAATTCGAAGCACTTATCGAAGAAGGAAAATTGCTGGAATATGCTGAGTTCGTCGGTAATTATTATGGAACACCCGTGGATTATGTCCGTGAAACAATCGATTCCGGAAAAGATGTATTTCTGGAAATAGAAGTTCAAGGAGCTAAACAGGTCCGGGAGAAATTCCCTGAAGGACTTTTCATTTTCCTTGCTCCTCCGAGTTTGACTGAACTCGAAAGCCGCATCGTTACTCGCGGAACCGAGACGGAGGAAGCGATAAAAGGACGTATGAAGGTGGCTAAGGAAGAAATAGAACTTATGGATCTGTACGATTATGTTGTTGAAAATGATCATGTGGATTCCGCATGTGCGCGAATTAATGCAATTGTAATTGCCGAGCATTGCCGTCGGGAAAGAGTTGCTGTTTTATATAAAAAAATGTTGGAGGCGGAATAAATTATGTTATATCCATCAATTGATTCTCTATTACTTAAAATCGATTCTAAATACTCACTTGTATCAGTGGCGGCTAAACGCGCCAGGGAAATGCAAATTAAAGATAACTGCCTCATAAAACAACCGGTTTCCCATAAATCGGTAGGTCGTGCCCTTGAAGAAATTCATTCCGGTAAATTGACTTATGATAATTCTTACGAGGAAAACTAAGAGAACACATAGCTTGACCTATCGGGCCTGACACCCTAAAGCAAACAGGAGCGTTACATTTGGAGAGTGCTTCCTTCCTGCGGCCAAGGTGTCAGGCCTGTTTGTTTTGATTTTTTTATAAGTAACTAAAATCATTGGTTAAATCAGGTGATATATCGAATATCTGAGAGGATCTATAAGTTATTGCGCATTTCAAATGAAATTTCTTCGGTTTTCCGTCATAATTAGAAAAAATAGAATGTATAGTTAGGGGAAATTTGCATGCTTATCGATAAAAAAGTACTTCTTTGTGTCACCGGCGGGATTGCTGTATATAAGGCTGCTGCCCTGACAAGTAAATTAACTCAGGAAGGTGCGCATGTAAAAGTGATCATGAGTGAATCGGCACGTAAGTTCGTGACGCCGCTCACCTTTCAGGCACTTTCGAGAAATGATGTTTATACAGATACTTTTGATGAGAAGGATTCTTCAGTCATTGCCCACATCGACTTGGCTGATTGGGCTGATATCATCCTGTTGGCCCCAGCTACAGCCAATGTCATTGGCAAGGTGGCCAATGGAATCGCGGATGATATGATCACGACTACGCTACTGGCAACGGAAGCACCTGTTTGGGTTGCGCCGGCAATGAACGTGCACATGTACGCCCATCCAGCGGTTCAGAAAAATATGGAGACACTTCGGTCGTTTGGATATCAATTCATTGAACCGGGTGAAGGGTATTTGGCCTGCGGTTATGTAGGAAAAGGGCGATTGGAGGAACCGGAAACAATCGTGGAACATCTTAATCGATATTTCGGTGAACGCAAATCACAGAAACAGCCTCTTAAAGGAAAGAAATATTTGATAACGGCAGGACCGACTCGTGAAGCGATTGATCCGGTGCGTTACGTGACGAATCATTCCAGCGGCAAAATGGGCTATGCCCTAGCCGAAGAGGCAATTGAAATGGGTGCTGAAGTGACATTGATTACTGGCCCCGTGAACTTGACGCCACCTTTCAAGGCTAGAGTAATACCAGTGGAATCTGCAGCGGATATGTATGATGCGGTATTCGATCAGTTCGATTCCAGTGACGTCGTAATCATGACGGCTGCAGTGGCGGACTATAAACCAAAGATTTATCATGCTCAAAAGATGAAAAAGCAGCCAGGGGAAAATGTGATTGAATTTGAACGGACAAAGGATATCCTTAAGGAACTCGGTGAAAATAAAACTCATCAGATCTTGGTAGGTTTTGCGGCTGAAACGAACAACGTCGAAGAATACGCTAGAGGAAAATTAGTCAAAAAGAACGCAGATATGATCGTTGCCAATAATGTTACCGTCGGAGGGGCAGGATTTGGAACGGATACGAACATCGTGACCATTTACGATAAAGATGGAAGTGCGATCGAACTTCCAAAAATGAGTAAAGCGGATATAGCTAAAAGCATCCTGGCAGAAGTATCCCGCATGCAAAAGGAATGATGTCTTATGGATATAGCATCCGTCATCGTGGATGTACCTGCTAAACAAACGGATCGAGAATTCGACTATCGCATACCTGAAAAGTGGAACCAAGTCATCAAGCCCGGAATGCGGGTCATCGTCCCATTCGGTCCAAGAATGGTGCAGGGATTCGTCACAGGCTTAAAAGCTAAAAGCGACTTTGCGAAATTACGCAATATAAAGGAACCAATGGATTTGGAGCCTATCCTTAATGATGAATTGCTGCAGCTTGGTGACTGGTTGACTAAAGAGGCGATGTGTTTTAAAATTTCAGCGCTGCAGGCCATGCTTCCGGCAGCGATGAAAGCAAAGTATGAAAAAGTTATTAAAGTCGTTGAAGATAAAAAGGATCAGCTGCCTCTCTTCATTCAAAACCTTTTCGGAAAAAATGATTCAATATCTTGGAAAGACGTGATTGAAGGGGAGAACGCCTCCCTCTTCCAAAAGGAAATGCAAAATGGCAATCTTGAGCTCGTATATAATGTGAAAAACCGACTAAATAAGAAGACGGTCCGTGTCATTAAATCTTTGCTTTCCCCTAAGGAACTGAAAGAAATGGCATCAGCCATGTCCAGCCATGCAAAAAAACAACAGGAACTCCTTCAATACTTTATTGAACATCAAGAACCCATTCCGTTAAAGGAATTGCTTGAATTGATAAACACATCAAGCGGTACCGTCAAATCCCTAGTGTCAAAAGGGGCTTTGGCGGAAATGGATCAAGAAATATACCGTGATCCGTATGAAAACCGTGTGTTCGAAAAATCCACACCCTTTAAACTAACAGCTGAACAAACAGCTGCCTTGAAGCCCATCAACGAGAAAATACATCATGATGAACATGATGTCTTTCTTTTATATGGTGTAACAGGCAGCGGGAAGACGGAAGTGTATCTACAGGCAATTGCCTCTGTCATTGAAAAAGGGAAGGAAGCCATCATGCTTGTACCTGAAATCTCCTTAACGCCACAGACGGTGAAGCGGTTTAAGGAACGATTTGGTGAGCAGGTAGCTGTCATGCATAGCGGTTTATCCGTAGGTGAAAAATATGATGAATGGCGGAAAATTCACCGTAAGGAAGTTAAAGTGGTGGTGGGCGCGCGTTCAGCCGTGTTTGCTCCTTTTGAAAACCTGGGGCTGATCATCATTGATGAAGAACATGAATCCAGTTATAAGCAAGAAGAAACCCCAAGGTACCACGCCAGGGATGTTGCCATTGAAAGAGCAAAATCATATAAGTGTCCGGTAATTCTTGGCAGCGCCACACCTACACTTGAATCTTTTGCGCGTGCTAAGAAAAACGTCTATAAATTATTGACCCTTAGCCAGAGGATGAATAAAAGTGCGTTGCCAGCAGTGGATATTGTAGATATGAGGGAAGAACTAAGAACGGGAAACCGTTCCATGTTTTCGGAGCTGCTCTTTACCAAGCTGAAAGACCGGCTTGAGAAGGGAGAGCAAACAGTCCTGATGCTAAATAAAAGGGGACATTCTTCCTTTGTGATGTGCCGAAGCTGCGGGTTGGTCATCAACTGCCCTAATTGTGACATTTCACTTACTTATCATCGCTTTAATGATATAATGAAATGCCATTATTGTGGGTTTGAAGAGGGGATGCCTTCCGTTTGCCCTGAATGTGAAAGTGAACATATAAGGTTCTTCGGTACAGGCACTCAAAAGGTTGAAGAAGAGCTAGCAAAAATCCTCCCTGAAGCACGGGTCATACGAATGGATGTTGACACGACGAGCAAGAAAGGTTCACATGAGCGGTTGCTGAATGCTTTTGGTGAAGGGAAGGCCGATATATTGTTAGGTACCCAAATGATAGCCAAGGGCCTTGATTTTCCTAATATCACTCTTGTTGGAGTCCTATCAGCTGATACGATGCTACATCTGCCTGATTTCCGTTCTTCTGAAAAGACATTCCAGCTGCTGACACAGGTAAGCGGAAGGGCGGGACGTCATCAGCTACCGGGAGAAGTGGTCATCCAAACCTATACGCCTGAGCATTACAGCATCGAGCTTTCTGCCTTACAGGATTTTGATGCTTTTTATGAACGGGAGATGCATCTAAGGAGGCAAAGTCATTACCCTCCCTATTATTATGTTGTCCTTATAACCGTTTCACATGAAGACTTAATGAAGACGGTCAGTGTTACTGAAAAAATCACCAATTATTTAGGCTCACGATTGAATCGGGATTCTATCGTACTAGGTCCGGTTGCTTCGCCCATTAGTCGAATCAACAATAGATATCGCTATCAATGTCTGATAAAATACAAACGAGAGCCGGACCTTAATCAGCATCTACGCACACTTTTGGAGCATTACCAAAAAGAAACCGCTCAAAATCATCTGCAGATTTCAATAGATTTAAATCCACAGATCATGATGTAATTGTTTAAGAGATGGATGATTACCGCGAGCTGTTTCAGCTTGCGTTTTTATATAATGAAGTGTTGTTTTCATATCTAGGAGGGTACCTTTAATTTTGGCTATTTTACCGATTGTCTTGTTTCCTGAAAAAATTTTACAACAAAAATGCGATAAAGTAACAAGTTTTGATAAAAAGTTGGCAAAGCTGTTAAATAATATGTATGAAACGATGGTGGAGGCGGATGGCGTTGGACTTGCAGCACCTCAGGTTGGCGTGAAAAAGCAAGTGGCCGTCGTCGAACTAGAGGAAGGATCAGGTGCTATCGAACTGATTAATCCGGAAGTGCTGGAAGTGGAAGGCGAACAGACAGGTGTTGAAGGATGCTTGAGCTTCCCGAGTTTATATGGCGAAGTATCGCGTCCATACCGTGTCAAAGTCCGGGCACAAGACCGAAAAGGATCTTTTTTCGAGATAGAAGCGGAGGATTTCCTCGCGAGGGCCCTTCAGCACGAAATTGATCATCTGCAAGGAGTTTTATTTACAAGTAAGGTTTCCCGGTATATTTCGGAAGAAGAGTTAGAAAGGTTTGGAGAAGAATGACAAAAATTATATTTATGGGTACGCCGGACTTTTCAGTGCCGGTATTGAGAAGAATCATTGAAGAAGGGTATGATGTGATCGCTGTGGTCACACAGCCCGATCGTCCAGTAGGCCGCAAAAAGGTGCTGACGCCGCCGCCAGTTAAGGTCGAATCCGAAAAGCAGGGGATTCCCGTTTATCAGCCCGAAAAAATCCGTGAAAAAGAAGAACTTGAAAAAATCATTGCATTGAATCCTGACTTAGTGGTGACGGCGGCTTTCGGTCAAATCCTTCCGAATGAATTGCTGGATGCCCCTAAGTACGGCTGTATTAATGTACATGCCTCCCTGCTTCCTGAACTGCGTGGAGGGGCGCCAATTCATTATTCCATTTTACAAGGGAAAGAAAAAACGGGAATAACCATCATGTATATGGCGGAAAAATTGGATGCCGGTGATATATTGACTCAGGCGGAGGTTATTATAGAGGAAGAAGACAATGTAGGTTCACTGCATGATAAATTAAGCAAGATAGGGTCGGATTTACTTGCAGAGACGCTTCCGAAACTTATAAATCAGGAGTTACAGGCAATCAAGCAGGATGAGGCAAAAGCGTCCTTTGCGCCTAACATAAAACGGTCTGAGGAAAAAATCGACTGGTCGAAATCAGGGGAAGACATCTATAACCATGTACGTGGCCTGAATCCTTGGCCAGTTGCTTATACAACCTTAGACGGGGCCATTTTGAAAATTTGGCAGGTAAAGAAACTTGAAGATGGCAATCAGGCAGTGCCGGGCACGGTCATTGATGTACAAAGTGATGGTTTCATCGTTTCGACAGGCAATGAGACGGCAATACTAGTTACAGAACTGCAGCCTTCAGGGAAGAAAAAAATGCCGGCGAAAGATTATTTGCGCGGAGCCGGATCGTTCATTAAAGCAGGCATGAAGTTAGGAGAACAGAATGAAGCAAACTAAAAAGGGAGTACGTGAAATCGCTCTCGATATCTTGGAATCTGTAGAGAAAAACCAATCCTACAGTAACCTATTATTGAACAATTTGATTAAAAAGCACCAGTTATCCGCCGTGGACAGCGGACTGCTTACAGAAATAAGCTACGGTACCATACAGCGGAAGATGACTTTGGACTATTATTTGAACCCATATATTAAACAACCGAAAAAAACGCAAAGCTGGGTCATCAATTTACTTAGACTTTCCGTTTACCAAATGGTCTATTTAGATAAAGTGCCTGATCATGCAATCATTTTCGAGGCCGTCGAAATTTCCAAAAAGCGCGGGCATAAAGGTACATCTTCGATGGTAAATGGTGTACTTCGTAATATTCAAAGAAATGGTGTTCCTTCTTTAGGTGATATTAAAGATGATCTGGAACGGCTTTCCATAGAAGTAAGTCACCCAATTTGGTTGGTCAAGCGTTGGGTAGAGCAATTTGGTTATGAAAAAACCAAGGAAATGTGTGAAATCAACTTAACTGCGCCTTTACAGACGGGACGGGTTAATTTAAAGAAGATTTCACGCCGTGAACTGATCAGCATATTAACGGAAGAAGGATATGATGTTGAAGCAAGTGAAGTCGTTCCCGAAGCAATCGTCAGCTATAAAGGGAATCTTGCTCATTCAGAAAGCTACAAATTAGGGTATTTATCGATTCAGGACGAGAGTTCAATGCTTGTAGCCCATGCATTAGGTGCGAATGAAAATGATGCTGTACTCGATTGCTGTGCTGCACCTGGAGGGAAAACGACACATATCGCAGAAGGCTTGACCACTGGACAAGTATATGCGCTCGACCTTCATGAGCATAAGGTCAAGCTCATTAAAGAGCAGGCTGAGCGCCTAAAACTCAGAAACAATATTAAGACAATGGCCCTTGATAGCAGGAAAGTGCAAGAACACTTCAATAAGGAAGGGTTTGACAGGGTGCTGATCGATGCACCATGTTCCGGGTTGGGAGTCATGCGCCGGAAGCCTGATGTAAAGTACACTAAAACAAAAGATGATATAATGAAACTCTCAAGTATACAAAAACAATTATTGGAATCGGCTGCCCCGCTTGTCAAGCAAGGCGGACGGTTAGTATATAGTACCTGTACGGTGGATAAAGAAGAAAATGACAAAGTCGCTGCAGCATTTTTGGAAAACCATCCGGATTTTGAAAGCGATGCAACCTTGTCCACAAGAATGCCTGAAAGCGTTCAGCCATTTATCGAGGGTCATACGCTGCAAGTTTTTCCGCAATATTTTAGCAGTGACGGATTCTTTATTGCGAGTTTTAGAAAGAAGGTGCTGTAATGGCAGAAATCACTAAATCATCTAGAGTAAGAAAAGACACGACACCAGAAAAACCATCGATCTACTCATTAGAGCTTCACCAAATTAAAGAATGGCTTATTCAAAATGGAGAGAAGGCATTCCGGGCCGATCAAGTATATGACTGGCTTTATAAAAAGCGTGTCTCCAGTTTTGAAGATATGTCCAACCTTTCGAAAACATTACGGGATAAGCTGGAATCACAATTCACCTTCACGACATTGAAAACTTTGATTCAGCAAACGTCCAATGACGGAACGATGAAGTTTTTATTTGAACTCCATGATGGATATTCGATTGAAACGGTGCTGATGCGCCATGAATACGGAAACTCCATTTGCGTAACAACGCAGGTAGGATGTAGAATTGGCTGTACATTCTGTGCATCGACACTAGGCGGTTTAAAGCGTAATCTTGAATCAGGGGAAATTGTTGCCCAGGTCGTTAAAGTTCAGCAAGCACTTGACGAATTGGAAGAACGTATTAGTTCAGTCGTTATCATGGGAATCGGTGAACCGTTTGATAACTACGATAATATGATGTCATTTTTGAAGAATATAAACCATGAAAAGGGCTTGAACATCGGGGCGCGTCATATTACCGTTTCCACAAGTGGAATCATTCCTAAAATCTATAAGTTTGCCGAAGAAAGCATGCAAATAAACTTTGCTGTTTCCCTTCATGCACCGAATACGGAATTGAGAAGTAAATTGATGCCAATCAATAAGGCCTACAAGCTTCCAGACTTGATTGAATCCATCAAATACTATACAGAAAAAACAGGTCGCCGTGTAAGTTTTGAATATGGCCTATTCGGTGGCGAAAATGATACAGTGGAACACGCAGAAGAATTAGCAAGTTTAATAAAAGGGATAAAATGCCATGTTAACTTAATACCGGTTAACTATGTACCTGAACGCAACTATGTACGTACACCTCGGGAACAAATTTTTGAGTTTGAAAAAACATTGAAGAAGCGCGGCATTAATGTAACGATCCGAAGGGAACAAGGCAGTGATATTGACGCAGCCTGCGGCCAGCTTCGGGCCAAGGAGCGCAAAGAAGAGACGAGGTGACCCTATGAGGGCAATATTTAAGACAGACCGTGGAAAAGTCCGCCAGCATAATGAAGATAATGGCGGAATCTTTAAGAACTCGGAAGGCGTTCGCCTTGCCATCGTTGCAGATGGCATGGGCGGCCACCGTGCCGGGGATGTAGCCAGTGCAATGACGATAGACCTTCTGAAAAAGGGCTGGGAAGCATCTACAGGTATCGAAACGGCAAATGATGCCGAGGATTGGCTGAAGCATCAAATCGTCTTGGTCAATCAGTTGCTTTTTGAACATGCTGAAGCGAATACGGAATGTAAGGGCATGGGGACCACCATCGTTGCAGCCATTTGCACCGACAAGTTTGCTACCATTGCCAACATCGGGGACAGCCGATGTTATTTGTATAATGAGAGCGGTTTTAAGCAGGTTACGGAAGATCATTCACTTGTTAATGAATTGGTCCGTTCCGGGCAGATTTCGAAGGAAGATGCCGAAAACCACCCACGGAAAAATGTTTTATTACGAGCCCTGGGGACAGAAATGCAAGTGGAAATGGACATTATGACTGTCATCTTCGAAGAAAATGATTTACTATTGCTTTGTTCGGATGGATTAACGAATAAAGTGAGTGAACAGGAACTGGAAGAAACCATAACCAATGGACAGTCACTTGAAGAAAAGGCGAATTCATTAATAGATAAGGCCAATCACTACGGTGGGGAAGATAATATCACCCTTGTGCTTGTTCAATTTACTGAAGAAAGTGAAAGCAGGTGAATTGAATGTTGATTGGTAGAAGAATCAACGGCCGTTATAAACTGATCGAGATGGTCGGCGGCGGCGGTATGGCGAATGTTTACCTTGCAAGGGATATGATCTTAGATAGGGACGTTGCATTAAAAATCCTTCGCATGGACTTTAATAATGACGAAGAGTTCATCAAGCGCTTCAATCGGGAAGCCCAATCGGCAACCAGTTTGGCCCATCCCAATATCGTAAGTATTTATGATGTTGGTGAAGAAGATTCAATCTATTATATTGTAATGGAATACGTGGACGGTTTTACACTAAAGCAATACATACAAAAATATTATCCAATTCCAGTTGATGAAGCCCTGGATATCATGAAGCAAATCACGGCAGCGATTTCCCATGCCCATCATAATGGGATTATCCATCGTGACATCAAGCCACAGAACATTTTGATAGATAAAGAAGGAACCGTCAAGATTACGGACTTCGGCATTGCATTGGCCCTAAGTGCAACAAACATAACGCAGACCAACGCAGTCTTGGGCTCGGTTCATTACTTATCTCCGGAACAGGCCAGAGGCGGTATGGCCAATAAGAAATCGGACATTTATTCACTTGGTATCGTCATGTTTGAATTGTTGACGGGGAGATTGCCTTTTTCTGGTGAATCAGCCGTTTCGATAGCGCTTAAACATTTACAATCGGAAACTCCTTCGCCAAAACGCTGGAACTCTGAAATACCTCAGAGTGTGGAAAATATTATCCTGAAAGCGACAGCCAAAGATTCATATTACCGCTATGATAGCGTGGACTCAATGGAAGATGACATGCGGACTTCGCTTAATCCTGAGCGTTCAAATGAACTGCCTTTTGCCATTCCTGAAGATCATGATGCAACAAAAGCCATCCCCGTCATTACGGATGATCAGATTTCAAGCGTGGATGAGACAATCATAAGGGGTCCGGAAAAAAATACATTGGTCTATGCGGACGATGAAGAAAGTGAATCAGAAGCAGAGAGTAAATCGAAAAAGAAACCGAAAAAACAAAAGAAACAGAAAAAACAAAAAAATAAGTCGGGACATAAAGGTAAAAAACGAAATAACACGCCTGCGATCTTGGTGACCACCTTTTTAGTTCTCGCCCTGCTTGCTGTTTTATCTGTCACTGTTTTACCTCCCCTCCTTGTTTCGAAGGAAGTGACGATCCCGGACCTTAAAGGGGAAGAATTGGATGATGCCATGACTGAATTGCTTAAATTGCATTTGGAAGTTGGAGAAACGATCGAGATTGAAGATGAAGAGGTTGAAGCTGGTCATGTGATCAAAACCAACCCTAAGGAAGGTAAGACGGTCAAGGAAGGTGCAGTAATCGATATTTATCAAAGTATTGGTAAAGAGACGATTTCATTGTCCAGTTATGAAGGTCGAGACTATTCTGATGTTAAATCCCTGCTTGAAAAAATGGGTTTCAAAAACATAAGCGTGACCGAAAAATATGATGACAGTGCTGCCGGCACAATCATAGAACAATCGCCCTCGGGTGCCTCTGAGGTCGTACCATCCGAAACGGAGCTTGAGCTAACGGTCAGTAAAGGGGCAGATCTGCTGAGCTTGAAGAACTTAACGGGGTTCAATAAAGCTGGCCTTGATGATTATTCCAGTGAAAGTGGAATAAAGATCGATGTCGAAGAAGAAGTCTATGATGATTCGGTAGCAGAGGGGCTTGTCATTTCCCAGTCACCGGAACCTGCTACGAAGGTGGAAAAGGGCAGTACTGTTAAAGTGGTCATTTCAAAAGGGAAAGAAGAGATTCCTCCCAAGAGTGTAACGGAGGAAATCAAAATCGAGTATGATCCGGTTGAGCCAGGCAAAACGCAAAAAATACAAATTTTCATCGAGGATATCAACAATAGCATGACGGAGCCTCAAGAAACATTCTTTATCTTGGCAGATGCCAAAAGAACGATCGAATTAATGGTTTCCCCGGATAAGAAAGCAGGATATAAAGTCATGCGGGACAATCAGGTCATCATTGACGAATCCGTCTCATATCCAGAATAAATTTAATAATTAGGAGTGTGGTTATGCCCGAAGGAAAAATTATCAAAGCATTAAGTGGATTTTATTATGTCCTTGATGGTGAAGAGGTCTATCAATGCCGCGGACGGGGCGTGTTTAGGAAGAATAAGGTAACGCCGCTTGTGGGTGATTATGTGGTTTTTGAAGCGGAAAATAAAACGGACGGGACCGTGACCGAAATAAAACCGCGAAAGAATGAATTGATTCGTCCGCAAATCTCGAATGTAGACCAGGCAATCCTTGTCTTTTCAGCAGTTGAGCCTGATTTCAGTCCGGCATTGCTTGATCGATTCCTCGTACTGATCGAAGATAACGAAATCGAACCCATTATCGTCGTGACGAAACTTGACTTGGTTACAGATGAAAACCAAAAGAAATTGTCTCAGTATATCAAGGACTATCAGAAACTTGGCTATACTGTACTGGAAACATCTTCAGTTACTGTTGGAGGAATTGAAGGACTAGTGCCTTATTTAGAAGGAAAAACCAGTGTATTTGCCGGTCAGTCCGGCGTTGGGAAATCGTCTTTGCTGAATGCAATCAATCCTGACTTGGCTTTAAAGACGGATGATATTTCATCACACCTGGGACGTGGGAAGCATACCACCCGCCACGTTGAATTGATTCATATTGGCTCTGGACTTGTCGCAGATACTCCAGGGTTCAGTTCACTTGAATTCATGGAAATGGAAGCGGAACGGTTATCCTATTGCTTCCCGGAAATGCATAAGTATGGGGAAGACTGTAAATTCCGTGCCTGCCTGCACGATAAAGAACCGAAGTGTGCAGTGAAGGAAGCGGTTGATGCCGGGGAAATTCCACGTTATCGATATGAGCATTATATGCAATTCTTAGAAGAAATAAGAGATAGAAAGCCGAGGTATTAAAATGGTTAAAATCGCACCATCCATTTTATCAGCTGACTTTGCAAAATTGGGAGAAGAAATTCTTGATGTGGAAAGGGGCGGAGCGGATTTAATCCATGTGGATGTCATGGATGGGCATTTCGTGCCGAATATAACGATAGGCTCACTAATTGTTGATGCTATCCGCCCGGTGACAAAACTTCCGCTTGATGTTCATTTAATGATCGAACAACCTGATCGTTATATCGAGGCCTTTGCGAAAGCGGGAGCCGATTATATAACTGTACACGTAGAGGCATGCACTCATTTGCATCGGACTATACAATTGATTAAATCTTTTGGTGTAAAGGCAGGCGTGGTGCTTAATCCAGCCACTCCGGCTTCCTTGATCCAACCTATTATCGAAGATATTGACATGGTATTGTTGATGACGGTCAATCCGGGTTTTGGCGGGCAAAAGTTCATTAAATCCGTTCTGCCCAAAATTGCCGAAGTGAAGGCGATGGCAGAAATGTATAATCAAAACCTCGAAATAGAGATTGATGGTGGAGTGAATGAAGAAACGGCTAAACTATGTATTGAACAAGGGGCGACAGTCCTGGTGGCCGGCTCGGCAATATATAATCAAGAAGATCGACACGCAGCGATTCAAAAGATTCGGGGAAAGTGATATAAGCCGACACTATCATATTCGTATGATGGTGGTCGGCTTTTTTTAGCAATTAAACAAAGGCACCTTGGATATGATTAGATTTAGAAAAGGATGATTTTAATGATTATTAGTATAATGGCTGGAGGTCCGGAATGTTTTTGGCCGGATCTGACATGGTATGAGGAGAAGACTGATCTTTGGGTCGGGGTTGACAGAGGAGTATGGTCCTTGCTTGAAAAAGGTATCGAACCTAAGTACGGTTTTGGGGATTTTGATTCAGTTTCGGAAGGTGAATACAAGAAGATTGAGCAAAGGCTGGAACAAATCAATCTATATTCTTCGGAAAAGGATGAAACGGATTTAGAGATCGCATTTAAATGGGCAATAGGGCAAAAGCCAAGTGAAATTCATATCCTGGGCGCCACAGGGGGAAGAATGGACCATTTTCTTGGAAATATCCAGCTGCTCCAAAAAGAAAGTGTCCTCCCTTATCATGGCGATATAGAAATATACATAGTCGATCGGCAAAATATATTTACAGTTAAGACAGCGGGTTCATATGAGGTCATTGCTCTCGAAGATAAGAAATACTTGTCATTGCTCCCTGTAACGGCGGAAGTCACCGGCATTACACTTACGGGTTTCAAATACCCACTGAATGATGCAAGCGTGGTAATAGGTTCGACGCTTTGCATCAGCAATGAACTAATTTCCGAATCTGGGAATGTTTCATTTGAGAAAGGCATATTAATGGTGATAAGAAGCAGTGATTAAAATTCATGCTTAGAGCAGATTCGGATATAATTACGAACATCCTATATCCGCTTAAAAGCTTATGTTGTAATAGAAAAATTCCACTTCATCTTTAATTGTGGGATGCAAAGAGGAGGGGCATGATGAAATTTTATACGATTAAATTGCCAAAAGTTCTGGGCAGTTTGGTAAGGGCTATGCTCGGAGCGTTTAAAAAAGGCTGATACTTATCTACATGACACCTCTCAAATTCAGGGAGGTGTTATTTTTCGGTAAAAAGGGGAAGCCATCCATTAATGGGTGAAGGCTTTCTTCCTTGATGCAGACCAGCATTGATCAACGAATTGAAACCATCCCCATTAATACCGGCCATTACAAGTAAAAAGGCATCCTAAGAGGATGCCGTAACATTATACGCGTTCTACTTTGCCCGATTTAAGAGCTCTTGCAGAAACGTATACACGTTTAGGTTTACCGTCAACTAAAATACGTACTTTTTGAAGGTTAGCGCCCCATGTACGCTTGCTAGCGTTCATTGCGTGAGAGCGGCTGTTACCAGAACGAGTTCTTCTTCCAGTGATTACACATTTACGTGCCATGTTAAATTCCCTCCTAACTACAACAAGCTTAAGTTTTTCGCAGTCGTCTTAAGTCTTTGTAAAATACTTTAATAATTTATCATACCTACCGTTAGAATGCAATACTTCAGTTAATTACTTTCAAGAAAAAAACCTTGACATACATACTTCAAAATTGAATTATATATAGTACCGTATGACATTTACTTTTAAAAACATTGACATTATAGTAAAATGTCTTTAGTTGATTTGATTTTTTGGGAGGGAAAAGAAAATGTCTATCGAATTACAAACGAAGTATGGACAAATTGACATCTCTAATGATGTTATCGCTACTGTAGCAGGCGGAGCAGCCGTGGATTGCTACGGAATTATAGGAATGGCTTCCAAAAAACAATTTAAAGACGGCATTGCCGAAATTTTAAGAAAAGAAAACTTTACTAAGGGTGTAATAGTCCGTCAAGAAGAGGAAGAAGTTCATATCGATATGTATATTATCGTAAGTTATGGAACGAAAATCTCGGAAGTTGCACATAATGTGCAATCAAAGGTAAAGTATACCCTGGACAAAACTGTAGGATTAGCTGTTGATTCCGTCAACATTTTTGTACAGGGAGTTCGTGTGACGAACCCTTAAGTATAGGAGGAAAGTTTTGTGTCAATTACAAGTTTAAACGGAAAGCGCTTTGCAGAAATGATCATTCAAGGTGCCAACCATTTAGCGGCTAATGCCCAAATGGTTGATGCGTTGAATGTTTTCCCTGTTCCGGATGGAGATACAGGAACGAATATGAATTTATCGATGACTTCGGGAGCGAAGGAAGTGCAAAATAACGTCCAGGAACACATCGGGAAAGTGGGTACGTCCCTTTCAAGAGGACTGCTAATGGGCGCACGCGGCAATTCAGGAGTAATCCTTTCGCAACTGTTCCGCGGTTTTGCTAAAGCGATTGAACATAAATCGGAAATCAATAGTGAAGAATTTGCCCAAGCTTTTGAAGCAGGGGTTCAGACAGCTTATAAAGCTGTAATGAAACCTGTTGAAGGAACCATTTTAACGGTTGCAAAAGATGCAGCCAAGCAAGCGGTTTCATCAGCAGCAAGGCACCAAGACCTTATTCAAGTAATGGAAGAAATCGTTACGGAGGCCAATGCCTCATTAAAACGCACACCGGATCTTCTTCCAGTCTTAAAAGAAGTCGGAGTCGTTGATAGCGGTGGGCAAGGGCTGGTGTTCGTTTATGAAGGTTTCCTAGCTGAGCTGAAAGGTGAAGCCCTTCCAGTCCGATCTTCAAATGGTCCAAGCATGGACGACATGATCAGTGCCGAACATCACATGAATGTACAAGGGCATATGAATACGGAAGATATCGTGTATGGCTACTGTACGGAATTCATGGTCCGATTGGAAAGTGAAAAACTTGCCAATAGACCATTTGATGAAGAAAAATTCAGAAATGATTTAAGTGAATACGGAGATTCATTATTAGTCATCTCAGATGATGAAGTCGTCAAAGTACATATTCACTCGGAACAGCCTGGCACGTGCCTGAATTATGGACAGCAATATGGCAGTTTAATAAAAATGAAAATCGATAATATGCGTGAACAGCATACTGCGATTGTCGGTGGGACGAATACACCGCTTCAAACTAAACCGTCCACCAAAGAGAAGTACGCTGTAGTGTCAGTGGCGATGGGTGCTGGCATCAGCGAATTATTCAAAAGCATCGGCGCTAAGTCCATCATTGAAGGCGGACAAACGATGAATCCTAGCACGGAAGATATCGTTAAAGCTGTCGAAGAGGCATATGCAGATCATGTCATCATCTTACCTAATAATAAAAATATCATCATGGCGGCCAATCAGGCTGCAGATGTGCTTGGGGATCATGTGACTGTCATTCCAACGAAAACAGTACCACAGGGAATGGCTGCATTGTTGGCATTTAACCCTTCACTTGATGCTGAAGAGAATAAAAAAGCGATGATCGAAGCCCTTTCGCATGTGAAAACGGGCCAGATTACTTATGCTGTCCGGGATACAAACATTGACGGTCTAGCAATCGAGACCGGGGACTTCATGGGAATTGCTGAAGGCACCATCAAAGTGAAGGATAAAGACATGACTCAGGCGGCAAAAGATCTTCTCACCGATATGATTGACGAAGATTCGGAAATCCTTACCATTTTATATGGGGAAGATGCCACTGCTGAAGATGTCGAAGGTCTTGTTGCGTTTTGTAATGAGCATTTCGAAGACGTTGAAGTTGAAATCCATAATGGGAAACAACCTTTATATTCTTTTATTTTTTCAATTGAATAAGTAGAGGATCATGAAGATAAGGGAGACTTATTCGTCATAATTTTTGAAGGATCCTGAAAAAAATAAAAGGCAATAAACTGCATATGTCATTAGGCTATGCAGTTTTATTTTTTTGAAAAGAAGGATTACGGACAGCGTGATTGTAATTACAATATATCAGGCTTTATTATTTAACTACTCCCAGTGTGAAGAAGGAGGAGCAAATCATGAAATTTAGAAGTGTATTCGATATAATTGGTCCTGTTATGATCGGCCCCTCTAGTTCCCATACAGCAGGAGCTGCAAGGATCGGTAGGGTTGCCAGGAATTTATTCGACCGGGAACCAAAATGGGCCCATATTTCTTTTTACGGATCGTTTGCCAAAACCTATAAAGGCCATGGAACGGATGTAGCCATTGTAGGAGGCTTACTTGATTTTGATACATTTGATGAGAGAATCAAAGAATCGCTGGAACTAGCCCGCAAAAAGAAGATGAAAATTACTTTTCGGGAAGAAGAAGCAGTACCGGAACATCCCAATACTGCAAAAATAACAGTTGGTGATGATGATGGTGAACTGGAACTTGTCGGAATATCGATTGGCGGGGGAAAGATCGAAATCGTCGAACTGAATGGGTTTAAATTGAGGCTCTCCGGGCACAACCCTGCAATACTCGTCGTTCATGATGATCGATTTGGTGCCATTGCCAATGTTTCAAACATATTAGCCAAGCATCAAATCAATATTGGCCAGATGGAAGTCTCCCGAAAAGAGAAAGGGAAGATGGCCTTGATGACGATTGAAGTGGACCATAACCTGGAAGATAACGTCATCGCTGAAATTACGGCACTCCCCAACATCACTCAAGTAGCAAGGATTGTGGATTGACAGGGCAATCGTTTCCACTTAGGAAGGAGAATGAATCATGTTTCGAAATGTAGCGGAATTAGTAGAATTAGCTGAATCAAAGCAGAAAAGAATTTCAACGCTGATGATAGAGCAGGAAATGGAAGTAACGGGAAAAGGCCGTGAAGAAATTATCCGCCAGATGGGAGTCAACCTGGATGTAATGGAACAGGCTGTTGAAAAAGGACTTCAAGGTGTACGGTCCGTTTCCGGCCTGACGGGAGGGGATGCAGTTCTTCTTCAGAATTACATTAAATCCGGAAATTCCTTATCCGGTGAACTGCTGTTGGATGCGGTAAGCAAAGCCGTGGCAACAAACGAAGTGAACGCGGCCATGGGAACGATTTGTGCGACGCCGACTGCCGGATCTGCTGGTGTTGTGCCTGGAACACTTTTTGCTTTGCAAAATAAATTAAAACCGACTCGGGAACAAAAAATTGAGTTCCTATTTACAGCAGGGGCTTTTGGTTTTGTTGTTGCGAATAATGCTTCGATCTCTGGAGCCGCAGGGGGCTGTCAGGCGGAGGTCGGTTCTGCCTCGGGCATGGCAGCGGCAGCCATCGTTGAAATGGCAGGTGGGACACCGGCACAAAGTGCAGAGGCGATGGCGATCACATTAAAGAACATGCTTGGTCTTGTATGTGACCCTGTTGCTGGGCTTGTGGAAGTGCCTTGTGTGAAGCGGAATGCCATGGGTGCAGCCAATGCAATGGTTGCCGCAGATATGGCGTTAGCAGGGATCACAAGCCGCATACCGTGTGATGAAGTAATTGATGCGATGTATAAAATCGGGCAAACGATGCCATCGGCACTTAGGGAAACTGCACAAGGAGGTTTAGCGGCTACACCGACTGGGCGGGAGTTGGAAGCGAAAATCTTTGGCTTACCGCTGAATAAGAAGTGAAAGCAACTATACAGGAACCCATAACAGCAGTAAAAGGAATTGGGGCCGAAACGGCGGCAACGTTGGGGGAAATGGGGATCCATACCGTCGCGGATCTCCTTGAGCATCTCCCATATCGCTATGAAGATTACCGGTTGAGGGATTTGGAAACGGTCGAGCACGATGAGCGGGTTACCGTGGAAGGTAAGGTTCATACGGTGCCCACTTTAGGATACTTTGGAAAGAAAAAATCCAGGCTTACGATTAAAGTATTGACTGGGAGATATTTAGTAAATGTCATTTTTTTTAACCAGCCATACCTGAAGCAAAAGCTCGCGATAGGTGAAACCGTAACGGTTACAGGAAAGTGGGATCGTCATCGCCAAACCATTACAGGGTCGGAATGCCACGTTGGTGATCGTAGCCAGGAGAAAGAGTTCGAACCGGTGTACTCAGTGAAAGGCAGCATTACGGTCAAGGGACTCCGCCGCTTTATCTCCAATGCATTTTCTGAATATGAGGCAATGATAGAAGAGAATCTGCCCCCGCAATTACTGGCGGCATACAAACTGATGCCGCGTAACGATGCTCTTCGTACAATGCATTTCCCTCTATCGGCCAATGAGGTGAAAAAGGCTCGACGCCGTTTTGTGTATGAAGAATTTTTATTGTTTCAACTTAAAATGCAGGCACTTCGTAAAGTTCAGAGGGAGCAGTCAAAAGGGATAGGACAGGAGTTTGACATGGAGCAGCTGGAAGCCTTCATTGGAACTCTCCCTTTTCCTTTGACGAACGCTCAAAATAGGGTCGTCGAGGAAATAATGAATGACATGAAATCTCCTTACCGGATGAATCGTCTACTTCAAGGGGATGTCGGGTCTGGAAAAACGGTGGTTGCCGCCATATGCCTGAAGGCGACGATTACAGCAGGTTTCCAAGGTGCACTTATGGTCCCGACGGAAATCTTGGCTGAGCAGCATGCACAATCCCTGAAGGCAATGTTGGAACCGAGTGGAGTAAAGGTCGCATTGTTGACAAGTTCGGTAAAAGGCAAAAAACGCAAGGAACTATTGCAAATGTTGGAATCCGGTGAGCTAGATCTATTGATAGGAACTCATGCATTGATACAGGATGAAGTGAATTTCCGGAATCTAGGTCTTGTCATAACGGATGAACAACATCGTTTCGGAGTGGAACAGCGCCGCATCCTTCGTGAAAAAGGTACGAATCCAGATGTCCTTTTCATGACGGCTACACCGATTCCGCGAACGCTTGCAATTACAGTGTTTGGGGAAATGGACGTCTCCACGATCGATGAAATGCCTGCCGGGCGAAAAGCGATAGAAACCTATTGGGCGAAACACCAAATGCTTGATCGGATCTTAACCTTTTTCGAAAAGGAACTAAAGAAAGGGAGACAGGCTTACGTCATCTGTCCCTTGATTGAGGAGTCGGAGAAACTCGATTCTTTACAGAATGTTCTCGATGTTCATGCAATGCTGACACAATACTTTGCGAACAGGTACAAAGTGGGCCTTATGCATGGAAGGCTGCCCGCGGATGAAAAAGACGAAGTGATGCAGCAGTTTAGTGCCAATGAAGCACAAATCCTTGTTTCCACGACGGTTGTCGAAGTTGGGGTGAATGTTCCAAATGCAACGGTAATGGTCATTTATGATGCGGAACGGTTTGGGCTTTCACAGTTGCATCAGTTACGCGGAAGAGTTGGACGGGGGAGTGATCAATCCTTTTGCATACTGCTGGCTGATCCGAAAACGGAAGTCGGCAAAGAACGGATGAAAATAATGACCGAGACAAACGATGGTTTTGCCCTTTCCGAAAAAGACTTGGAACTTCGTGGCCCCGGGGACTTCTTCGGTAAAAAACAAAGCGGCCTTCCTGAGTTCAAGGTAGCCGACATGGTCCATGATTACAGGACCCTGGAGGTAGCAAGGACGGATGCAGCAAAATTGATTGCCTCCCAAAGCTTTTGGCATTCCCCGGAGTATGCTCCGCTTCGGAACTATTTAGAGGGGACGGGCGTATTCACGGGAGAAAAGCTGGACTGAACTGAATGAAAAACCAATAGCAGATTGTGAGATTTTACGCAATATCTTGCAATCTGTTTTTAAAATATATATACTACTATTAGTACCTAGTCATAATACTACGGATGGTGACCTTCAAATGCGAAGAAATAAGAAGGAACGCCAGCAATTATTAATCGAAACGATTAAACAGAATCCTTTTGTAACGGATGAGGAGCTGGCTGAAAAATATTCGGTGAGCGTCCAGACCATTAGGCTTGACCGTCTTGAATTATCGATACCGGAATTGCGTGAGCGTATTAAAAGCGTGGCCGAGAAAAAATTCAGTGACGAAATCAGGGCATTGCCTTTGGATGAGATCATCGGGGAAGTAATTGACCTTAATTTAGATGATAATGCAAT
This sequence comes from Bacillus sp. ISL-4, assembly GCF_018613275.1. Classification (NCBI taxonomy): domain Bacteria; kingdom Bacillati; phylum Bacillota; class Bacilli; order Caryophanales; family Bacillaceae; genus Bacillus; species Bacillus sp. ISL-4. The sequence goes on along the minus strand of NZ_JAGGQN010000012.1, from coordinate 142,345 downwards.
TTCGATTTTGGATATAAATAAAGAGCATGTCTTTAAGCGGAATGGAATTGCAAGGGGACATCACCTTTTTGCCCAAGCGAATTCATTGGCTGTAGCAGTCATAAATGATGAACTGGCATTGACTGCAAAAGCATCCATTTTATTTACTCGTTCTGTAAAGGAAAATGAAAGAGTGGTAGCTAAAGCGAGGGTTAAAAGCGTGGACCACACCAATGATCGTTCCGTGGTGGAAGTCAGAAGCTACGTGGGTAATGAACTGGTTTTTAAAGGCGAGTTCGAAATGTATCGCTCTTAACTTTCTAGTAAAGGATGTAAGAAAATGAAGATTACGATAGATGCCATGGGTGGCGATAATGCTCCCGAGGCACAGGTTTTGGGAGCGATGAAAGCTGTCGAGAATTTTTCCGATGTGGAAATCACCTTGATAGGCAATCAAGCTGAAATTAACCAATACTTAGCGAAACATGATCGTATAAGGGTTATACATACTGATGAAAAAATATTGAGTACCGATGAACCGGTTCGTGCGGTCCGGCGCAAGAAAAGCGCCTCGATGGTGTTGGCTGCACAGCAAGTGGCTGACGGGGAAGCAGATGCATGCATTTCCTCAGGCAATACGGGGGCGCTAATGGCTGCGGGCTTGTTTGTGGTCGGAAGGATAGAAGGAATTGAACGTCCGGCATTAGCTCCCACCCTTCCGACAATCGATGGTAAAGGTTTTGTGCTACTGGATGTAGGTGCGAACTCCGATGCGAAACCGGAGCATCTCCTTCAATTCGCCATAATGGGGTCTGTTTATGCCCAAAAAGTGCGGGGAATCGAAAAGCCCCGTGTCGGATTACTTAATATTGGCACAGAAGAAAAAAAAGGGAATGAATTGACAAAGCATGCCTTTACATTACTGCAGCAATCATCGGAGATATCCTTTATAGGTAACGTAGAGGCAAGGGACCTCCTGAACGGGCCGGCAGATGTTGTCGTAACGGACGGCTTCACGGGAAATATGGTATTAAAGACGCTTGAAGGCACTGCTATGGGCGTATTCAAAATGGTGAAAACGGCTTTGATGAGCAATCTCAAGAGTAAGTTGGCCGCAGCAATGGTAAAGCCTGAACTAAAAGGCATAAAAAATAAAATGGATTACTCGGAGTATGGCGGTGCCGGCCTATTCGGTTTGAAGGCCCCTGTCATTAAGGCTCATGGTTCTTCAGATGCGAATGCGGTCTATCATGCAATACGCCAGACACGCGATATGGTTGGAAATTACGTCATATCGACAATTGCGGAGACGATAGAAAAACAATAATAATTCAAAGAGGCAGGGGAGTAACAGATGGGTAAAATTGCTTTTGTCTTTCCAGGACAAGGTTCACAATCAATAGGAATGGGGCATGGCTTATTTCAAGAAAACGAGCGTGCTCAGCAAATTTTTCGAACAGCTGATGAAAAACTTGATTTTCCACTTTCCGAATTGATCTTTAATGGTACACAACAAGAATTAACGGTGACTTATAATGCACAGCCTGCTTTATTGACCACGAGTTATGCTTTTGTCAAGGAGTTGGAAGAAGCGGGGATCAAACCCGATTATACAGCCGGGCACAGTTTAGGTGAATATACGGCATTAGTGGCATCTGGTGCAATTTCTTTTGAGGATGCCGTATATACAGTGCGTAAGCGTGGAGAATTCATGGAAGCTGCGGTACCGAATGGTCAAGGCTCAATGGCTGCGATTTTGGGAATGGACCGAGAAGCTCTATCTGAAGTCACTTCTGAAATTACGGCCACAGGGGAATCCGTTCAATTGGCCAATATTAACTGTCCAGGGCAAATCGTCATTTCAGGCACCTCGGAAGGGGTTAAACTTGCGAGTGCAAAAGCCAAGGAAAATGGCGCTAAACGGGCTCTTCCTCTTGAAGTTAGTGGACCGTTCCATTCGGAATTGATGAAACCGGCAGCAGAAAAGTTACAGGGTGTCCTCGATGAAGTAAGCTTCAAACAGGCGGAAATTCCAGTTATTTCAAACGTAACGGCTAAGCCCATTACAGCACCTGCCGAAATAAAAGAAAAATTAATCGAACAACTGTATTCACCGGTCCTTTGGGAGGACAGTGTGAAAAATCTACTTGAATTGGGCGTGGATACGTTCATCGAGGTGGGCCCTGGGAAAGTATTGGGCGGATTGATAAAGAAAATTGATCGTTCCGTTCAAATTCACTCGGTATCCGATATAGATACTCTAACTAAAACAATCGAAACATTGAAGGGGGGACAAGCATGATCCTCGAAGGAAAAAAAGCACTTGTAACGGGAGCTTCACGGGGTATAGGCAGGGAAGTTGCATTAGAACTTGCCCGTCAGGGAGCAGATGTTGCCATCAACTATTCTGGCAGTGAAGCTAAAGCGAATGAAGTGGTTGACGAAATCAAGGCATTGGGCCGTAAAGCATTCGCCATACAATGCGATGTTGCAAATAGTGAATCGGTGACAAGCATGATCAAAGAGGTCGTCGAACAGTTTGGCAGAGTGGATATCCTGGTCAATAATGCTGGCATCACACGTGATAACCTATTGATGCGTATGAAAGAAGATGAATGGGATTCAGTGATTAATACGAATCTTAAAGGCGTGTTCCTATGCACCAAAGCGGTTACAAGGCAAATGATGAAACAGCGTAGCGGCAGGATCATCAACATGGCATCGATCGTCGGCGTCAGCGGAAATGCAGGGCAGGCTAATTATGTAGCGGCTAAAGCTGGTGTGATCGGCCTGACTAAAACCACGGCAAAGGAACTTGCTTCAAGAGGCATTACGGTCAATGCGATTGCCCCAGGTTTCATCTCAACGGATATGACTGGTGAATTGCCTGAAGACGTCCAAAAAGCCATGCTGGACCAAATTCCGCTTGCACGGTTCGGTGACCCTAAAGATATTGCTGCAGTGGCTTTATTCCTCGCTTCTGAGGCCAGCAAATATATGACTGGGCAAACTCTTCATGTAGATGGCGGCATGGTCATGTAAGTTTTCTTTGATTTTTTTCGAAATTAATTTATAATGTTTTGAGGGGAGGTGAACACATTGGCAGATGTATTAGAAAGAGTAACTAAAATCGTTGTAGATCGTTTGAACGTAGAAGAATCAGAGGTAAAACTTGAAGCTTCTTTCAAAGAAGATCTTGGTGCCGATTCCCTTGATGTAGTTGAACTAGTCATGGAATTTGAAGACGAGTTTGATATGGAAATTTCGGACGATGACGCTGAAAAAATCGCCACAGTAGGTGATGCTGTGAATTACATACAAAGCACTATGTAATGAATTGTCATTTGACTAAAAGCTCCGTTTTTTAACGGGGCTTTCTCTTATTGCTTAAAGAAGTTTGATGTAGCGGCAGATAAGGAAATGAGCATGTACACGGTAAGTTTCGCCTGCATGACAGTGGTCTTTTGCCATTAGTTTTCTTTGAGCGGATAATAATGTATGATGGTACATAGGAAAGCTTGACAGGAATTCCTGCCAGGTTTCTTTTTATATATTGGAAAAATATGCTTTTTGAACCGTTGTGGAGGGTTTTGTGTGATGCGTAGGAACGGAAATAATCGTAAACCATCAATCAAGGATAATAAATTTAAACAGTTGCAAGAAAATCTGGGTTTTCATTTTAAAGATGAAAATCTATTAAAACAAGCTTTTACGCATTCATCTTATGTGAATGAGCATCGCCGTAAGCCTTATGAAGATAATGAAAGGCTTGAATTCTTAGGGGACGCTGTACTTGAATTGACCATCTCTAAATACTTATATCAAAAATATCCGATGATGAGCGAAGGTGAACTTACCAAACTAAGGGCAGCCATTGTGTGTGAGCCTTCACTTGTTGCTTTTGCAAATAGCCTTTCTTACGGGGAATATGTATTACTCGGAAAAGGGGAAGAAATGACAGGTGGAAGAGAACGCCCTGCCATGCTTGCGGATGTATTCGAAGCCTATATTGGTGCTTTGTACCTTGATCAAGGATTAGAGCCGGTTGTGCAGTTTTTGACGAATGTCGTGTTTCCGAAGATAGACGAGGGTGCTTTTTCTCATGTGATGGATTATAAGAGCCAGCTTCAGGAGCTGATCCAGCGGGATGCCATCGGTGTCCTGCAATATAAGATCTTGCAGGAAAAAGGACCGGCTCATAATCGGGAGTTTGTTTCGACCGTCTCCCTTAATGGGGAAGAGCTGGGCTCTGGAATAGGAAAGTCCAAAAAAGAAGCGGAGCAGCATGCTGCCGAGCATGCATTGATCGTTTTAAAAGATAAAAAATCAACAAGATAGTTTAACAGTAGAGGGGGAAAGGTCATGTTCCTCAAACGTTTGGACGTTGTAGGATTTAAATCTTTCGCAGAGAAAATTTCGATTGATTTTGTACCTGGTGTCACGGCAGTGGTTGGACCAAACGGAAGCGGTAAAAGTAATGTGACCGATGCAGTCCGATGGGTACTTGGAGAGCAGTCTGCGAAATCACTGCGTGGAGCAAAAATGGAAGATATCATCTTTTCGGGAAGTGACACGAGGAAGGCGTTGAATTTTGCGGAAGTATCATTGACCCTTGATAACGAGACCAATTCCCTACCGATCGACTTTCATGAAGTCAGTGTGACAAGGCGTGTATATCGATCGGGAGAAAGTGAATTTTTCATTAATAATCAAGGTTGCCGTCTGAAAGACATCATAGACCTTTTCATGGATTCTGGTCTTGGGAGAGAAGCATTTTCCATCATCAGCCAAGGGAAAGTGGAAGAAATCCTAAGCAGTAAGGCTGAAGAAAGACGAGTGATCTTTGAAGAGGCAGCCGGTGTCCTGAAGTATAAAACTAGAAAACGAAAAGCAGAATCGAAGCTGACGGAAACACAGGATAACTTAAACCGTGTCCATGATATCCTCCATGAATTGGAGGGGCAGGTGGAGCCGTTAAAAATTCAGTCTTCCCTCGCCAAGGAATTTTTGGCGAAGAAAGAAGAGCTTGAGCAAATAGAAGTGGCTTTAACCGTTTTTGAAATAGAAGAGCTTTATGAAAAATGGGAAAAACTGTCACAAGAACTCGAAAAACATAATGAAATGGAACAGCAAATGGCAGGACAGCTTCATGACAGAGAAGCGCATCTTAAAAAACAAAGGGATAGTCTTGCGACGCTTGAGACATCGATCAATGGACTTCAGGAAATTCTCCTGAATGCCAGCGAAGAACTTGAAAAGCTTGAAGGCCGTAAAGAGGTTTTGAAAGAACGTAAAAAAAATGCTGCCCAAAACAAGTCACAGCTAGAAAAGGCGATTGTGGAGGGTGAGGCTGCCGTCGAGCGTTTGGCTTTGCAAAAGGAAAGAGAAACGGAAATCCTGAATGCACTGAACTTGGAAGTGAAGGGGATTTCTGAAACCTTACATGAAAAACAAAAAAGCCTAGGCCTTTTCAATAGTGATATTGAAGCGATGATCGAAGCAAAAAAGAGTGACTATATCGAGTGGTTGAACAAGCAGGCATCGGCTAAAAACGAAAAACAATACCTGCTCCAGCAATTAACGCAGCAGGAACATAAAAATGCTAAACTTGATATGGAAAATGAAAAGTTCTTAACCGAAAGAATGGATATCACTGCTAAAAAAATGGAATATTCACAGCTGATGGAAAATATAACTAAGCAGCTTGAAGAGCATGTCACTTATTTCCGAAATCAGCAGAATAAATTGAATGCTGCAAAAGATACGTATCAAAAACAAGAAACCACCCTTTATAAGGCCTATCAATTCCTTCAACAGGCAAAATCTCGTAAGGAACTTCTTGAAGAAATGGAAGATGATTATGCAGGCTTTTTTCAGGGTGTAAAAGAGGTTTTGAAAGCGAAAGAAACCCTTCGAGGCATTGAAGGGGCAGTTGCGGAATTGATAAAGGTTCCAAAGGAATATGAAACGGCCATCGAAACGGCTCTGGGCGGAGCGATGCAGCATGTTGTCGTGGAACGCGAAGAACATGCACGGGAAGCCATTTCCTTCTTGAAGAAAAATAGGTATGGGCGTGCGACGTTCTTGCCTTTATCAGTCATAAAGGCAAGAGAGATATCAGCTAACCAACTATCGATGCTTAAGAGTCATCCGGCTTTTGTGGGGACGGGTTCATCATTGATCCAATATGATGATAGGCATGCAGCGATTGCTGAAAACCTATTAGGAACCGTGATGATCACAACTGATTTAAAAGGTGCAAATGACCTAGCGAAAATGATGCAGCACCGTTTCCGCTTCGTAACACTTGAAGGTGATATCGTCAATCCAGGTGGTTCAATGACTGGTGGAGCCTTAAAGCAAAAAACGACGTCCCTGCTTTCAAGGAAAACGGAATTGGAAGAGCTCCATCAAAAACTTGCTGCCATGGAAGCTAAAACGAATCAGCTAGAAAAGCAAGTCAAACAGCTCAAAGTGGATGTGGGTGTTCAAGAGCAAACGCTTGAACAAACCAGAAAAACAGGAGAGAGACTTCGATTACAAGAACAAACCCTTAAGGGCGAATTCCGTGAAGTGGAGCTGCAGGAAAGAAATGTGAATGAACGGCTGCATCTTTATGATTTGGATAAAAATTCATATTTGGAAGAACAACAGCAAAAAACAGCAAGACTTGAAGAGCTGGAAGAACTTTTGGAATCGTGTAAAACTGAGATTGAAGGGCTGGACCGGTTGATTTCCGAAATGACCGAACAAAAGCAATCTCAACAATCCTCAAAAGAGAGCCTTGCTGAAGAAACGAATGAACTGAGGGTAATGCTTGCCTCTAAGCGCGGCCAGCTGCAAAACCAAAAAGAGAAGATGGAACGCATTGAATCGGATCTTTCAAAGGAAACAAGCAGGCTTGCCGAAAACAAAGATGATTTAGGGCTCCTGACTAATGAAATGACAGACAGTTCAAGCGGGGAAGAGTCCCTGGAAGATATGGCTCAGCAGAAATTGCTCGATAAAAATGGGGCAATTGAAGGAATCGCCATAAAAAAACAGGAAAAAAACGAGCTTCTAACGGAAGTTGAAACGCTTGAACTGTCCTTGAAAGAAGAAAATCGACTTTATAGAGGCATTGTCGAAGTGATAAAGGATGAAGAAGTGAAATTAACTCGTCTTGATGTCGAACTGGAAAATCGCCTCGACCACTTGAGAGAAGAATATACCCTTTCCTTTGAAGGTGCTAAAGAACAGTATCCATTGATGATGCCTGCAGAAGAGGCTCAAAAAAGGGTGAAGCTCATCAAGCTTGCAATCGAGGAACTGGGGACGGTGAATCTAGGTGCAATTGATGAATACGCACGTGTAGCTGAACGCTATGAATTCCTTCTTAGTCAAAAGGAAGACCTTCAACAGGCGAAAGATACATTATTCCAAGTCATCGATGAAATGGATGATGAAATGAAGCGGCGCTTTGCGGATACCTTCTATTCGATCCGTGAAGAATTCGAACAAGTCTTCAAAGCTTTATTCGGCGGAGGCAGAGCGGAGCTGAAGCTGACAAATCCGGATGATTTACTAAATACAGGAGTAGATATCATTGCACAGCCTCCTGGGAAAAAACTGCAAAATTTGAGCCTCTTATCCGGGGGAGAACGAGCATTGACAGCCATAGCCCTTTTATTCTCCATTCTAAAAGTGCGTCCGGTGCCTTTCTGTATCCTTGATGAAGTCGAGGCAGCGCTTGATGAGGCGAATGTCCTCCGGTTCAGTCAATTTTTAAGGAAGTTCAGCAGGGAAACACAGTTCATCGTGATTACTCACCGCAAAGGCACGATGGAAGAGGCGGATGTCCTATATGGCATTACGATGCAGGAGTCAGGCGTCTCCAAACTTGTTTCAGTCCGGATGGAAGAATCAGAAAACTTTATTGAAGTTTAAAATTCATGAATTAGAGGAAGTGGGACAATGAGTTTTTTCAAAAAGCTAAAAGAGAAATTTACGACCCAGGAAGAAAAAGAAAAATCAGTTGAAGCAGAAGTATCCATAGGGGAAAAATTCAAGCAAGGTTTGACAAAGACGAGGAATTCCTTTACTGGAAGGGTTAATGAACTTGTTGCCCGTTACCGAAAAGTGGATGAGGACTTTTTTGAAGAACTTGAAGAAATCCTAATACAGGCTGATGTGGGCTTTGATACTGTGATGGAACTGATTGATCAATTAAAAATGGAAGTCAAGCTTCGCAATATCTCTGATACGAGGGAAGTGCAGTCCGTTATTTCCGAAAAGCTTGTTGAAATCTACCAAGGTGATGATGAAGCGACTTCAAGCCTGAATATACAAGAAGAAGGTTTGACGGTCATTTTGTTTGTAGGGGTTAATGGGGTAGGTAAAACGACGACCATTGGTAAACTTGCCCATAAATTCAAAACGGAAGGTAAATCTGTCGTATTGGCTGCCGGGGATACCTTCCGTGCTGGTGCGATTGAACAACTTGAGGTTTGGGGAGAGCGTGTCGGTGTCAGTGTAATCAAACAGGGTGAGGGCTCTGACCCTGCAGCGGTCATGTTCGATGCCATTCAGGCCGCCAAGGCACGAAAAGCGGATATCCTGATCTGTGACACTGCCGGTCGCTTGCAGAATAAAGTGAATTTAATGAAGGAATTGGAAAAGGTGAAACGTGTAATTGAACGTGAAGTACCAGGTGCACCACACGAGGTATTGCTTGCCCTTGATGCTACAACTGGACAAAATGCCCTTATTCAGGCCAAGACATTCAAGGAAGCGACCAATGTTTCCGGTATTGTTTTAACAAAGCTTGATGGCACCGCAAAAGGTGGAATTGTTTTGGCAATTCGTAATGAATTGGCCATTCCCGTTAAATTTGTCGGGCTAGGTGAAAAAATGGACGATCTACAGGAATTCGATGCTGAGAAATATGTTTATGGCCTTTTTGCTGATATCATCGATAAAGAAGAGATTTAGAAAAATTGTAAGCCAGAAGAGAAGATATTTCTCTTCTGGTTTTTTGTTCACAGTGGTTATTTGGAGTAGCAATTGCAGAAAGGTCTAAAAAAAGGATGAAAAAAGAAAAAAATAATGCTTTGCAAACAAGTGGTAAGGAGTTTAACTTGACATCAAATAAACTAGGCTTTACAATATAAACTTGTAAAGGGTTTTCACTTAACAGCAGGGAGGCTTGCTAAGATGCTTGAAAAGACAACGCGGATTAATTATTTGTATGACTTTTACCAATCGTTGTTAACAGAGAAGCAGCAGAGCTACATGTCCCTCTACTATCTGGATGATTACTCTCTTGGCGAGATTGCCGAAGAATACGAAGTCAGTAGGCAGGCAGTCTATGATAATATAAAAAGAACGGAAGCGATGCTTGAGGAATATGAAGCAAAGCTTTTGTTATTTCAAAAATTTCAAGAGCGTAACCAGTGGATTGCGAATATGAAGGGACTCATAGAAAAGGATTCCTTTTCAAAAGAGGAGCTGCTTGACGCAATCACAACGCTTGAGAAGTTGGATTAGGAGGCGGCAATATGGCATTTGAAGGATTGGCCGACCGACTGCAGAGCACGATGCAAAAAATCCGCGGAAAAGGGAAGGTCAACGAAGCGGACGTAAAAGAAATGATGCGTGAAGTTCGATTGGCCCTGCTTGAAGCGGATGTTAACTTTAAAGTCGTGAAGGATTTTGTAAAACGTGTCAGTGAACGTTCGGTAGGTCAGGAAGTGCTGAAAAGCTTAACCCCCGGTCAACAGGTAATTAAAGTAGTTAAGGAAGAATTGACGGAGCTGATGGGCGGCGAACAAAGCAAGATTGCCGTTGCCTCGAAACCACCGACTGTCATTATGATGGTAGGGCTTCAGGGTGCTGGTAAAACGACGACCACCGGAAAGCTTGCCAATCTTCTGAGGAAAAAATACAACCGCAAGCCATTGCTCGTTGCGGCTGATATTTACCGTCCGGCGGCGATTAAGCAGCTTGAAACACTTGGCAAACAATTAAGCATGCCTGTTTTCTCCCTTGGGGACCAGGTCAGCCCTGTTGAAATTGCCAAACAGGCAATTGAAAAAGCTAAGGAAGAACATCATGATTATGTGTTGATTGATACCGCAGGCCGCCTTCATGTTGATGAAAACTTGATGGGCGAACTAAAGGATATCAAAGAGTTGACAAAACCTGATGAAATTTTCCTGGTTGTCGATGCGATGACAGGTCAAGATGCGGTCAATGTTGCCCAAAGCTTCAATGAACAGCTAGGCCTGACTGGAGTCGTCTTAACGAAACTTGATGGGGATACACGTGGTGGTGCGGCACTTTCAATTCGTTCAGTCACCAACACGCCGATTAAATTCGTCGGTATGGGGGAAAAATTGGATGCACTTGAAGCGTTCCATCCAGAACGGATGGCGTCAAGGATTCTCGGCATGGGTGATGTATTGACCCTTATCGAAAAAGCACAGGCCAATGTAGATGAAGAAAAAGCGAAAGAATTAGAGAAAAAGATGCGTACAGCCACTTTTACCTTTGATGATTTCCTTGATCAGCTTGGTCAGGTGCGGAATATGGGACCGCTTGATGATATTCTGAAAATGATTCCCGGTGCGAATAAAATGAAAGGGATGGACAACCTTCAGATCGATGAGAAACAGATCGGTCATGTGGAAGCTATCATCCGTTCAATGACTACGCATGAAAAGGAACATCCGGAAACCATGAATGCATCCCGCAAGAAACGGATTGCCAAGGGAAGCGGCAGGTCGATTCAAGAAGTGAACCGTCTACTGAAGCAATTCGAAGAAATGAAAAAGATGATGAAACAGGTTACGAACATGCAAAAAGGAAAGAAAAAGGGATTCAAATTCCCGTTCATGTAAGGTTTATTTTAGGTCGAAACTGAAGCGAAATACAGGTCGAAGCCATGTATTTCAACACTTTTTTCACCTGTTAAGAAAAAAACCTTTACAAACATGCAAGACATTTGATATTATACTATCTTGTGTGAAACTATTCGGAGGTGCTTATTTAAAATGGCAGTAAAAATTCGCTTAAAACGTATGGGAGCTAAAAAATCTCCTTTCTATCGTATTGTAGTTGCAGATTCTCGTTCACCACGTGACGGACGTTACATTGAAGTGGTAGGAACTTATAACCCGGTGACTCAACCAGCTAAAGTTGAAATCAACGAAGAGCTTGCTCTTAAATGGTTACAAGATGGAGCTAAACCATCTGATACAGTTCGTAACTTATTCTCTACACAAGGCATCATGGAAAAATTCCATGTTGCAAAAAACAGCAAGTAATCGACGGTAGTTGATGAAAGCACTGATTGAAACGATTGTTTCAGCACTTGTGGATTATCCGGAAGAGGTCATCGTGACCTCCAAGGAAGAATCCGACCGGATTGTTTATATCCTCTCCGTTCATAAAGAGGACATGGGCAAGGTGATCGGTAAACAAGGGCGTGTTGCTAAGGCGATTCGGACTGTGGTATATGCAGCAGGATCTTCACAGCAGAAGAAAATCTATTTGGAGATTTCCGAATAAGGAGGGTTAATACCCCTCCTTTTTTTGTACTTCAAGAAGATGAAATTCCGACTTGGATCCTAATTGAATAGACCAGGACTTTAAACTTTACGCCTTTTTAAGACGCATCTTTTACCGATTTACGTTATACTTAAGAGAATGACCCCCATTTCAAAAAGATTACCCCATCATACATATTTTTTGAAGGAAATAAGAAATCATAGATAATAGGAGGTGCTGGAATGAAAATTCTCCAAAATGTAATCGTTAACCAAGTATTAACGGAATCCAGCAAGAATCAGCTCCTCGAGAAATACAAGTCAAAACGCCTTCAGCTTCAAAAAGAGAGTGAACAGCTTCGCTTTGAACTGAAAAAACTTGAAAAAACAAGAACTCTCCAACCTGCTAGTCTCCGTGCTCATTTTGAAAAAGAAATAAACCAGAGGCAAGAAAAAATTAAACTGCTTGAATTTCAAATGGAGCAGTTGGAGATCCTTCCCGCAGGTAGTGAATTGAAGGAACGGGAAGTTCAAAGTATCATTGATGTTGAAATTGGGGCAGATTGGGACGAAATTATGGCAACGAAGACCATTGTCATTAAAGATGGAATCGTCTCGGAAATTCGTTAGAGGTGAAAGAATGGAAAAATGGTTTAATGTAGGTAAAATTGTCAACACACATGGCCTTTTAGGAGAAGTCCGTGTTATTTCTTCAACAGACTTTCCAGAAAAACGATACAAAGTGGGAAATACTCTGTATTTGTTTAGGGACACGGAGAAAAAACCTTTGCCGCTTGTCATCAGGTCGCATCGCACTCATAAAAACTTTAACCTGTTGACGTTCGAGGACTATTATAACGTCGGACAGGTCGAAGCTTTTAAAAACGGGGTCCTGAAAGTCAAGGAAGCGCAGCTTGGTAAATTGGACGAAGGTGAGTTCTACTTCCATGAAATCATCGGCTGTTCGGTATTTACGGATGAAGGCATGGAAGTTGGGGAAATCATTGAGGTTCTTACGCCTGGTGCCAATGATGTTTGGGTCATTAAGAAAGCTGGCAGTAAGGACATCCTGATCCCGTATATTGATCAAATTGTAAAAGAAGTGGATATTTCTGCTAAAAAGGTCATCATTACACCGATGGAAGGACTTTTGGACTGATGAAAATCGATGTGCTTTCGCTTTTTCCAGAAATGTTCGAAGGGGTATTTGGTTCGTCAATCTTAAAAAAGGCTGCGGAAAAGCAGGCTGTCAGCTACAAGGTGACCAACTTTCGAGATTATGCAGATAATAAACATTCGACGGTAGACGATTATCCGTATGGCGGCGGTGCCGGAATGGTATTGAAGGCACAACCGATCTTTGATGCTGTGGAAGCTCTAAAAGGGCAAGGTGAGCTAACCCCAAGGGTAGTCCTGCTTTGTCCCCAGGGAGAGCGTTATACGCAGAAAAAAGCCGAAGAGTTTGCTGAAGAGGAACATCTCATTTTCATTTGCGGGCATTATGAAGGGTATGATGAGCGTATCCGGGAGCATGTCGTCACTGATGAAATATCGATTGGTGACTTTGTGCTTACAGGTGGGGAATTGGGTGCAATGGTCATAATTGACAGCGTTGTGCGCTTGCTGCCTGGCGTTCTTGGAAATGTTGACTCCCCGATTCTTGATTCCTATTCTTCTGGTTTGTTAGAGCATCCCCATTATACTAGACCTGCAGATTTCCGGGGGATGAAAGTTCCCGATCCGCTAATATCCGGGAATCATAAAAAAATCGATGAATGGCGGATGAAGGAATCTCTGCGCAGAACTTGGATTCGACGTCCGGATTTGCTCGATAGTTATGAACTATCGGAAGTTGAAAAAAAATTATTATCCGAGATTAAAAAAGAAGACTGATGTCTATTGCATCGACGTTTATAGTGTGATAGGATATAACTTGTGACTTGGGCAAAATGCTCAGTCTTATAACGATGTTCCGCTGCAAACAATAAGTATTTGCAAGAGCGTCCAGGAGGAGTTGAAATCGATGCAAAATCTTATTAACGAAATCACAAAAGAACAACTTCGCTCAGATCTTCCATCATTCAGACCTGGTGACACAGTACGTGTACACGTAAAGGTTATTGAAGGAACTCGCGAACGTATCCAGTTGTTTGAAGGCGTTGTAATCAAACGTCGTGGCGGCGGAGTTAGTGAAACTTTCACAGTACGTAAGATCTCTTACGGCGTTGGAGTAGAACGTGCTTTCCCTGTTCACACACCAAAAATTGCGAAACTAGAAGTTATCCGTCACGGTAAAGTACGTCGTGCGAAACTTTATTACCTACGCGAACTTCGTGGTAAAAAAGCACGTATTAAAGAAATTCGTCGTTAATCCTTCGAATATCTTCATGCGGGTTTACCATGATCCACATAAGGTGAATAACCAAACAGTATTATGCAAAAAAAGGGAGCTTGTTAATCAGGCTCCCTTTTTGCACTTTAAGAAACGATGAATACACATACGGTGAAAACTATATAGAATCCTGCTCGCTATAGCGTCCGCAACATGTTAAAATAATTGTTGATATGCTTCAAAAAGGGTGGGTAAGGATGGCGAAAAAGAAAAATGAATTGTGGGAATGGACGAAGGCGGTCATAATCGCGGTTATAGCGGCGACGCTGATTCGTTATTTCCTTCTGGCTCCTATTGTTGTGGACGGTAATTCCATGATGCCGACATTAAAGGATACGGACCGCATGATCGTTAATAAAATCTCCTATTCGATTGGCGAACCGAAAAGATTCGACATTATCGTTTTCGAAGCTCCAGAAGGCAAAGATTACATAAAGCGGGTCATCGGATTGCCAGGGGAAAAAGTGGAATATAGAGATGATACTCTTTACGTGAATGGAAAAGCTTATGATGAGCCATACTTGGATGAATATAAAGAACAATTGATTGATGGCGGGGATTTGACGGAACCTTTTACATTAAGTGATGTCATAGAACAAGGAACGGTACCTGAGGACACTCTATTTGTCCTAGGGGATAATCGTCGTTTTAGTAAGGATAGCCGCCATATTGGCGTAGGTGTTGTTCCTTACGATAAAGTGTTAGGGAAAACTAAATTAGTTTATTGGCCGATTGAAGACTTTCGATTGGCGGAATAGTAGGAAGGTGGATTCCATTGACAATACAGTGGTTCCCTGGCCATATGGCCAAAGCAAGACGGGAAGTAACAGAGAAATTAAAACTGATCGACATCATCTTTGAACTTGTGGATGCCCGGATTCCGGCATCTTCACGAAATCCGATGATCGATGAAATCATTCAGCATAAACCGAGGGTTATCCTTTTGAATAAAGCTGATATGGCAGATACGGTAAAAACCAATTTGTGGCTTGAGCATTATAAATCGCAGGGGAAAACGGCGATTGCCATTAATTCGCAGGCAGGAAACGGTTTAAACCAGATTACAGCTGCCGCCAAAAAACTTTTAAAAGAGAAGTATGAGCGGATGGAATCAAGAGGAATAAAGCCGAGAGCGATCCGTGCCATGATAGTCGGCATTCCGAACGTGGGGAAATCGACACTAATCAATCGACTTGCCAAAAAGAACATTGCCAAAACAGGGAATACTCCTGGCGTCACGAAAGCGCAGCAATGGATAAAAGTTGGTAAGGAATTGGAATTGCTGGATACGCCGGGGATTCTCTGGCCGAAATTCGAGGATCAAGAAGTTGGTTTGAAGCTGGCATTGACAGGTGCGATCAAGGATACGATTTTAAACTTGCACGAAGTCTCTTTATACGGTCTTCGCTTTTTGGAAAAAGAATATCCGGATAGAATGAAATCCCGTTATAACCTGGATGTAATCCCGCAGGAAACGCTCGAATTGTTCGATGCGGTCGGAAAGTTCAGGGGCTGTTTGGCATCTGGGGGCTTTATCGATTATGATAAAACCGCAGAGTTGGTCGTACGTGAAATCCGTTCAGAAAAGATGGGCCCGCTTACGTTTGAGGTCCCATTGGATTATGAAGAGGTTGATACCCCCGATTAACATGAAGTGATACGGAGCTGGAGTTGGATGTCGAAAAGATATTTCTTTTTGATGTCTCTTTTCCGCTCCGTATTTTTGTTTGAACTGAAAAAAGGAAGCAAGACTGCCGATAATTAATATGATGGGTGATAAAAGATGATAACTGCAATGAGCATTAAGGAAATCTCCTCAAAGTTAATGACAATAAGAGAGCCCGAAGATTCATTTTTACAAGAATGCCGGGAGGACGGAAGAAAGGGAGTAACCGATTTAGTAAGCAAATGGCAAAGAGCATATGAAAAAGAACAACATCTAAGGGATGCTTTCACGGAAATGGCAGAGTTTGAACGGCAATTGCGAAAACAGGGGTTTTCTATTTTGGCTGGTATCGATGAAGTGGGAAGAGGACCGCTCGCAGGGCCAGTTGTGACGAGTGCAGTCATCTTGCCTGAATCTTTTTATTTGCCGGGTCTTAATGATTCTAAAAAAATTCCAGAGTCAAAAAGGGAACGGTTTTATGAGATGATTTTTAAGGAAGCACTATCAATAGGTGTGGGTGTTGTACATAGTGAAGTTATTGATGAAATCAATATATACCAAGCCACGAAAAAGGCGATGGTGGCCGCAGTGAACGATTTGTCAGAACTTCCTGATCATTTGTTGATTGATGCGATGGAACTGGATGTGCCGATTCCACAGCTTTCACTCATAAAGGGGGACGCAAGAAGCATTAGCATCTCTGCGGCATCTATAATAGCGAAAGTGACCCGTGATAGGATGATGAAGGAATATGGTGAAAAATATCCCGAATATGGTTTCGAAAAGCACATGGGTTACGGGACGAGCCAACATTTAGAAGCACTCGGCACGCACGGGCTTACACCTTGGCATAGAAGAAGTTTTGCACCAGTTAAAGAAATCGCTGCACGAATGAAGGGCTAAGGGGGGATGAGTGGTGCAATCCATAACAAGCGGCAAACCCGTTTCTTCACCCATTGCCAGTACTAGTGGCCACTTGGCTGGATCCCGATTCAACGCCAGAAATGAAATCCGGTGCATTTGCCCTGCTTCAAAAGACGGGTTTAATTCCAAAGGGGATAACAGAATCTGTCTTTCTGGAAAACTTAATGGATGGTGCTGAGGCAAGGTCCGGTATGGCCAAGATTTCAGTGATTGATAAATTACACCAAGGATTGCAGTTGCTTTCCGGGGCAAAAAGCGGTGCATTTGCAAAAGTTGAAGAGATCGAAACGACCATTAATCGCATATTTAACGGTCATGATCACCTGCCAGCTGATATCCACTCGATACAGAGAAAAAACATTTCTGCAGAAAAACTTTCCCCTCTTGCTTTTCATTTACTCCAGAGTGCTTTTACCGAAGCAACAACTAAAAGGCAATAGGCGGAAAAATAGAAGTGAATGACCTTATAGGCTACTTGAATATGGATACAGAGCAAATAGAGGAGTCGAAGGGTTAAGGTGGCTGAATTACTGTTTCAGTCGCTTAATAAGCTTCCTGAGGCCCAATACGTTAGGATTAATGAGAAGCTTGTCCTTTCACGTGTACTGGAAGCCGAGTTTCAAACAATCGATTTCACCAATGGGCCTTCCGTTGCAAACCAACTAAAAGAAATGACCAAGGTCCTTGGCCTTCAGCTGGAACATGCACTCATTAATCTTTCTGGAGATGATATGAAGGAGATCCAGAATGATTTAGAGACACTTAAACCGCTGCTGCTTAAATTGCTGAATGAGCAAATTCCGGCATCTATCAAGGAGATGGCAGAACAAATCCTAAATCGGATTACTGCGCAACAGATCCTTTCACAGGAAAATGGGCCGATTCAGAATTTGCTCCTGACACTTCCACTCAATTTGGGATCGATTCAAACGGACCTAACTTTACAATGGAGCGGAAGGAAAACAAAAGATGGCAAAATAGACCCGGATTACTGCCGAGTCCTATTTTATTTAGAATTGGAACGTCTTAAAGAAACGGTCATCGACATGCAGGTTCAAAACCGAATCATAAAAGTGACAGTCATCAATGGGCATGGTGCGGTCCTTGAAGAGGCAGCCGGTCAATATCTTGACATCCTAAGAGAGAATCTCGGAAAAATGGATTACAGATTATCAGGGGTTTCATTTGTAAAACCCGTGAATGAAAAAGAGCGGGACCTAAGGGTAAAACCGATTCCTTTTTCAGAAGCCGGTTCATATAGCGGAGTGGATATTCGAATATGATAAATGATCTACGAAAAGAAGCCATTGCCTTAAAGTATGATCAAAGAACATCCAAAGCGCTAGTCATATTGGCGAAGGGGAAAGGTAAAACGGCTGAAAATATTCTGGAAAAGGCCATGAAACTGGATATACCGGTCCAGAGGGACGAATCGCTTGCTGCACTTTTAGGCCAATTTGATATAAATCAAACGATTCCCGAAGAATTATATGGAGCAGTTGCAGAGATATTTGCATTCATTTATAAAGTTGACAAGGAAATGAATCGGTAGGATCCTAGTTATCCATGAGATTTCACCAAATGGAGTTCTGTTGGTTTATGTAGAATATTAGGGAAATCACTGGTGTATTTTCATTATATTAAAAAAATACTAAACTTTTTACAAAAGGACAAGGCAATGGCTTTGTCCTTTTGCTTTTATTTAGGGTCAGTCAAAGGATAACCGTAATTTCTCATGAAAAAATCTCTGGGTCAATATGATGAAAAGGCTTTCACGATAACGTTTTCACTAGATTTATAACTGTAATGACTTTTTTGTACAGAGCAAAAATAAATGATCTTAATAAGAAAAAAACCAATTGCAAAGAAGTTTTTTTCCATTTTACACAGGGGTATGGAAGTATATTATAATAATATTTTAAAAATTTTGTGAAAGAAAATTATGCACGAAGGAGAATTTTGTTGTAATATGATAGAGAAAACACGCATTAAATTCCAAAGTTGTTTTTTAGTAGATAAGGAGGATGGGAAATGAATATCCATGAGTATCAGGGGAAAGAGATATTGCGACAATACGGGGTATCCGTTCCAAATGGCCGGGTTGCCTTTACTGTTGATGAAGCAGTGGAAGCAGCGAAGGAGTTAGGTACGGAAGTTGTTGTCGTAAAAGCTCAAATTCATGCGGGCGGCCGCGGGAAAGCCGGCGGAGTCAAGGTAGCGAAGAATCTTGATGAAGCACGTACATATGCAGAAGAAATTCTTGGCAAGACGTTGGTGACCCATCAAACAGGACCTGCAGGCAAGGAAGTTAAGCGTTTACTTATTGAAGAGGGCTGCGACATTACGAAAGAGTATTATATCGGGCTGGTCCTTGACCGTGCTACGAACAGTGTCGTGTTGATGGCTTCTGAAGAAGGCGGAACGGAAATTGAGGAAGTGGCCGAAAAGACGCCAGAGAAAATTTTCAAAGAAGTAATCGATCCGGTTGTCGGCCTGACTGGCTTCCAAGCACGGAGAATTGCATTCAATATCAATATTCCGGCTTCACTTATAAATAAAGCTTCCAAGCTGATGGTTAACTTATATACTGCTTTCGTTGAAAAAGATTGCTCAATCGCAGAAATCAACCCATTAGTGGTTACGGGCGACGGCAATGTAATGGCACTTGATGCTAAATTGAATTTTGATGATAATGCGATTTACCGCCAAAAAGACATCGCGGAATTCCGTGATTTGGATGAAGAGGATGCAAAAGAGATTGAAGCATCCAAACATGGCCTTAGTTACATATCGCTTGACGGAAATATCGGATGCATGGTTAATGGTGCCGGGCTTGCTATGGCGACGATGGACATCATTAAACATTATATGGGAGATCCGGCTAACTTCCTTGACGTTGGTGGCGGAGCCACTGAGGAAAAAGTGAAAGAGGCTTTCAAAATCATCCTTTCCGATAAAAATGTTAAAGGCATCTTCGTTAATATCTTCGGAGGAATCATGAAATGTGACATCATAGCAACAGGCGTCGTGGCTGCTGCTAAAGAGCTTGGCCTGGATGTCCCTCTTGTTGTTCGTCTTGAAGGAACGAATGTGGACCTTGGCAAAAAGATTCTAAAAGAGTCAGGTTTAAATATTACGGCTGCTGAATCAATGGCTGATGGAGCACAAAAAATAGTATCACTTGTAGGATAATAGGCAGGGGGGAACATAATGAGCGTTTATATTAATAAAGATACGAAAGTGATCGTTCAGGGAATCACTGGTGCAACAGCATTATTTCATACAAAACAAATGTTGGAATACGGCACGAAAATCGTTGGAGGAGTCACTCCGGGTAAAGGTGGAACAGAAGCGGAAGGGGTACCTGTATTCAATACAGTTTCCGAAGCTGTCACTGAAACCGGAGCGAATGCTTCCGTTATCTATGTACCGGCGCCATTTGCTGCCGATGCAATTCTGGAAGCCGTAGACGCAGAACTTGATCTTGCCATTTGTATCACGGAACATATTCCTGTCCTGGATATGGTCAAGGTTAAGCGGTACATGGAAGGCAAAAAAACTCGCTTGATTGGACCGAACTGTCCAGGTGTCATTACTCCTGAAGAGTGTAAGATTGGTATCATGCCAGGATATATCCACAAAAAAGGCCATGTAGGTGTAGTTTCACGTTCTGGAACTTTAACGTACGAAGCCGTTCACCAATTATCACAAGCAGGCATCGGGCAATCTTCGGCTGTCGGTATCGGTGGGGATCCAGTTAACGGAACGGATTTCATTGACGTATTGAAGGCATTCAATGATGATCCGGAAACACATGCTGTGATCATGATCGGGGAAATCGGCGGAACGGCAGAAGAAGAAGCGGCAATCTGGGTGAAGGAAAATATGACTAAGCCAGTTGTTGGTTTCATTGGTGGCCGTACGGCTCCTGCCGGTAAACGCATGGGACATGCTGGTGCCATTATCTCAGGAGGAAAAGGAACTGCTGACGAGAAAATCCGCGTTATGAACGAATGTGGAATTAAAGTTGCCGAAACTCCATCCGTAATGGGTGAAACATTGATTTCCGTCTTGAAAGAAAAAGAGATATACGAACCTTGTAAAACACATTAATTTAAGCTGGGCCGACCTTTTTTGGGTCGGTCTTATTTTCCTCCAATTTCCTCGGGAGACACCAAGTACATCACTATCAACCTACCTTTAAAAATATCCGATTAGGGGCGTCTCAAATTGAATAAACAAGAAAAGTTAATCCATCTCCATCATTGCCGCGGGGCAGGATGGAAATCAATCCAAACAATCATGTACAAAGACCCGTCATTATCTTCCCTGTTCACGACGGATTACGTTGAATGGGCAAAAATGCTCCCTATCCCTTCAAATAAGCTTAACCTCTTTCTCAAAGATTTACATTCACTCAATACCATCGATAAACTTAAAAATTACGAAGATAGCCAAATCCACTGTTTGACGATCTTCGATGATGACTATCCTTTTTTGCTGAAGCAAATATTCGATCCTCCGTGGGTTCTTTATTATAAAGGTGATAAGAAGCTTTTAACAAGGAAGAATACGCTAGGTGTTGTTGGAACACGTAAGCCGACCTCGTATGGTCTGGAGGCCTTAAAATCGATTCTATTACCGCTTGTAAAGAAAAAGTTCGTGATTATAAGCGGAGTGGCGGCTGGAATCGATGCAGAGTCACATAAGATCACATTAAGGGAAGGCGGAGATACGATTGGGGTTTTAGGAGGGGGGCTTATGCAAATATATCCGAAATCCAATGTTACCCTTGCTGAAGAAATCTTCAATAAAGGCCTACTTATATCTGAGACTCCACCGAAAATGAAGGCGGAACCTTGGATGTTTCCGCTTAGGAATCGAATCATCAGTGGATTATCACAGGGAGTATTCGTGGTCGAGGCAAAAGAAAGAAGCGGTTCCCTTATTACGGCACAAGCTGCTTTGGAACACGGCAGGGAGGTATTTGCGCTTCCTGGCAATGTTACGAGCCCTGAATCACTGGGGACCAATCAATTGATTTCCGATGGTGCCAAACTTGTTTTGAGTTACAGGCAGATCGAGGAAGAGTTTTGAACAATATAATATAGAAGATAGACGGAGAATCAAACGGGAAAAAAGAAAAAAAGGTGCTTTTTTAGAAGGATGGGTTGAATTATTAGACAAAAAGGTTGAAAATATTGTAAAACTGTTATAAGTTTTGCAAATGGCACCTCTTGTCAAAATACCTATTAATAAATGAATCAGCATGCTTTGAAAAGTAAAGAGGTGTTGACAAATGATTTTTGAATGATTAATAATAGTGAAGATTTATATTACCTCTTTGAGGAGGATTTATTGGATGTCAGAATACTTAGTGATTGTGGAATCGCCCGCAAAGGCGAAAACAATAGAACGTTACTTGGGAAAAAAATATAAAGTAAAAGCTTCCATGGGGCATGTTCGAGATTTGCCTAAAAGTCAAATGGGTGTCGATGTTGAACATGAATATGAACCTAAATATATAACTATACGCGGCAAAGGCCCGGTTTTAAAAGAATTGAAAACCGCTGCGAAAAAAGCGAAAAAAATTTATCTCGCGGCTGACCCCGACAGGGAAGGGGAAGCCATTGCCTGGCATTTGGCTCACAGTCTTGATGTTGACGTTAACTCAGATTGCCGCGTGGTATTCAACGAGATCACGAAAGAGGCTATCAAAGAATCATTTAAATCGCCGAGGCCAATAAATATGAAATTGGTTGATGCCCAGCAGGCAAGAAGGGTCTTGGATCGTTTAGTCGGATACAATATAAGCCCGCTTTTGTGGAAAAAGGTGAAAAAAGGCTTAAGCGCGGGACGGGTCCAATCGGTTGCTGTACGGATGATCATTGACCGGGAGAAGGAAATCAAAGATTTTATCCCGGAAGAGTATTGGACAATCAAGGCTGATTTTGTAAAAGGAAAAGAACAGTTTGAAGGTTCCTTCTTCAGCCTTGGCGGCGAGAAGAAGGAATTAAATACCGAAGAGGACGTCAAAAAAGTGCTCGCTTCTTTAAATGGCGGCGAATTTACGATAGGAGCTGTGGCAAAAAAGGAAAGAAGGCGCAATCCAGCTTCCCCTTTTACAACTTCTTCCCTGCAACAGGAAGCGGCACGTAAATTGAATTTCCGTGCAAAGAAAACCATGATGCTTGCTCAGCAGCTTTATGAAGGAATCGAGCTTGGCAAGGAGGGTACAGTCGGGTTAATCACTTATATGAGAACCGATTCAACCCGGATTTCCGATGTTGCGAAAGAGGAAGTCCATACCTTCATTCAAAATAATTATGGTAAAGATTATGTTCAGGTTGAACAGCGCAAGGAGAAAAAACAAACTAATGCCCAGGACGCCCATGAAGCAGTCAGGCCAACAAGCACATTACGTGAACCGGGTGTAGTCAAGGAGTTCTTATCCAGAGATCAATTCCGTCTTTATAAATTGATATGGGAACGATTCGTTTCTAGTCAAATGTCTTCGGCAGTCATGGATACGATGAGCATCGACCTGCATAACGAAGATGTCATCTTCAGGGCGAATGGTTCAAAAATTAAATTTCCGGGTTTCATGAAGGTATATGTTGAAGGGTCCGATGACTCGGTGGAAGAAAAGGAAAATGCACTTCCGAATGTGAAAAAAGGAGATCAATTCTTTTCAAAAGATATCGAGCCGAAGCAGCATTTCACACAGCCTCCGCCCCGATATACTGAAGCCCGTCTTGTCAAAACCCTAGAGGAACTGGGAATAGGCCGTCCTTCTACATATGCCCCTACCTTGGATACGATTCAAAAACGGGGCTATGTTACCTTGGATAATAAACGGTTCATCCCGACAGAGCTTGGTGAGATCGTTCTTGAATTGATACGCGAGTTCTTCCCGGATATTCTTGATGCAGAGTTCACTGCCAAGATGGAACAGGAATTTGACAGCGTCGAGGAAGGCAGTATCGAATGGATAAAGGTCATTGATGAATTTTATAAAGAATTTGCAGTTCATCTGGCTAAAGCCGAAGTCGAGATGGAGAAAATTGAAATTAAAGATGAACCTGCTGGTGAAGATTGCGTGGAATGCGGACATGGGATGGTCTTTAAGATGGGGCGTTATGGAAAGTTCATGGCATGCAGTAATTTCCCGGATTGCCGTAACACAAAGCCAATCGTTAAAGAAATCGGTGTCAAATGTCCAAAATGTAAAGAAGGAAACATCATTGAAAGGAAAAGTAAAAAACGCCGCATATTTTACGGGTGTGATACCTACCCTGGATGTGACTTCATATCATGGGATAAACCGCTGCCGCGGAGTTGTCCAAAATGTGAAGGTACACTTGTTGAGAAAAAACTCAAAAAAGGCGTCCAGGTCCAGTGTATGGATTGTGATTTCAAAGAAATGCCCCAAGCATAGAAATGACCGTGAAATCGTTTACTTTCCCTATGAACTATCGAAAAACCCTAAATATAAATTGACTCGGCATCTGCCGGGTTTCTTTATGTTCAGGAAAGTATGATATCATGATACTATGTGGATTCGCTTCCAAGAAGAAAATGGATAAAGCTTGAAACTTTTTTATTTAGGCCATGTGATGTAAAATTCAGTGGACAAGTACATTCTTTTAAAGATATAATTCCTATTTGCGTCCGTTACCCTTTTTAAAAAGATGGATTGCAGGAAGAATGCCGGCTTTGTGGCATATGCTTTAAAATTATCGTTAGCAGGAATGAGTATTTCGGGTATAAATACATAGATATCGTTAAAAATGAAACTTTTATGAAAGCAGTTTTAATGATAAATGATCCTGTCTTATCATATCTATACATGGAGGTTCGAAAAATGAAAGAAACAAAAGTAAGTGTAATCGGTGCTGGGCTTGCTGGAAGTGAAGCGGCGTGGCAGTTAGCTAAAAGAGGAATTAAAGTCGATCTATATGAAATGCGCCCTGTAAAACAAACGCCAGCCCATCATACCGATAAATTCGCTGAACTTGTTTGTTCCAATTCACTTCGGGCAAATACTTTAACAAATGCAGTTGGTGTATTAAAAGAAGAAATGCGTATCCTGCATTCGGTCATCATGTCCGCAGCAGATGCTTGTGCTGTACCGGCTGGCGGTGCTTTAGCTGTTGATCGTCATGAATTTGCCGGTCTTGTTACGGAAAGGGTCAAAAATCATCCAAATGTGACGGTCATTAATGAAGAAGTGACGGAAATTCCGGAAGGTCCTACCGTCATTGCAACCGGTCCGCTTACAAGTCAGTCACTATCTGACAGCTTAAAGCAAATCATGGATGAAGAATACTTGTACTTCTATGATGCTGCCGCGCCAATTCTTGAAAAAGACAGCATCAACTTGGATAAAGTATATTTGAAATCCCGTTATGATAAAGGGGAAGCAGCTTATTTGAACTGTCCGATG
Source organism: Bacillus sp. ISL-4 (assembly GCF_018613275.1). Classification (NCBI taxonomy): domain Bacteria; kingdom Bacillati; phylum Bacillota; class Bacilli; order Caryophanales; family Bacillaceae; genus Bacillus; species Bacillus sp. ISL-4. The sequence goes on along the minus strand of NZ_JAGGQN010000012.1, from coordinate 117,413 downwards.
ACGGAAGAAGAGTTTGACCGCTTTTATGAAGCATTGATCGCTGCTGAAACAGTACCACTTAAAGAATTCGAAAAGGAAATCTTTTTTGAAGGCTGCATGCCCATTGAAGTGATGGCATCACGTGGGAAGAAAACGATGTTATTTGGTCCATTGAAGCCAGTTGGTTTAGAAGATCCAAAAACGGGAAAACGTCCTTTTGCTGTAGTTCAATTGCGTCAAGATGATGCGGCAGGAACACTTTACAATATTGTTGGTTTTCAGACACATTTGAAATGGGGGCCGCAAAAAGAAGTATTGCAGCTTATACCTGGTTTGGAAAATGCAGAAATTGTGCGTTATGGAGTTATGCATCGAAACACATTCATAAACTCACCTAATGTATTAAAGCCAACGTATCAATTCAAGAATCGGGATGATTTATTCTTTGCCGGTCAGATGACTGGTGTCGAAGGGTATGTAGAATCTGCTGCATCAGGACTTGTTGCAGGTATCAATGCAGCAAGGATCGTCCAAGGATTGGAGCCTATCATATTCCCTGCGGAGACGACGATGGGCAGCATGGCAAGGTACATAACGTCGACGAATGGTAAGAGCTTCCAACCGATGAATGCCAACTTTGGATTGCTTCCAGACCTAGAAGTGAGAATCAAATCCAAAAAAGAGCGGAACGAAACGCATGCTAAACGCGCTTTGGACACAATTCAGAACTTTGTGAAAAATTTGTAAAATATTTGCCTGCTGTTTTAAAGTATGATACTATTTATTAGCCTTTGCGAGGTGTTTCCATGATTAATCAAAAAAAGGCATTATCATCCTTCATCGAATATTTACAGATTGAAAAAAACAGTTCACAATACACCATTGAAAATTACAAACGTGATATTCACGAATTTTTTCTGTTCCTTAATGAACAGGGCATTGAGGATATCACGTCCGTTGAATATTTTGATGTCCGGTTATATTTAACGAATTTATATGAGAAAAACCTTTCTAAGCGCACTGTAGCAAGAAAAACTTCTTGCTTGCGGAGCCTTTATAGATTTTTACTACGTGAAGGTGATGTGAAAGATAATCCTTTTTCTTTGGCTTCTTTACCTAAAAAGGATCAAAGACTGCCACGATTTCTTTATGAGAAGGAAATAAATCAGTTGTTTTCTTCTTTAAAGAAAGATTCACCGATAGGAATAAGGAACAATGCCTTACTGGAATTATTGTATGCTACAGGAATTCGTGTAAGTGAATGTTGTGAGATTAAACTGCAGGATATCGATCTTTCCTTAGGGACGGTACTGATTCATGGAAAAGGAAAAAAGGATCGCTACGTTCCGGTTGGTAGCTATGCACAGGAAGCGATAGATTTATACATACGTACAGCCAGGATGGAATTGACTTCGTCTGACGCCAAGGCGCATGTTTATTTATTTGTTAATTTTCGTGGAGACCCTCTGACACCTAGGGGAGTTCGCTATATATTGAATGAATTGATTAAAAAGTCAGCCGCAGATGGAAGTCTTCATCCCCATATGCTAAGGCATTCGTTTGCTACACACCTATTGAATAATGGGGCGGACATTCGCACGGTTCAAGAATTGCTTGGTCATTCTAAAATTTCATCAACGCAAGTGTATACGCATGTTACAAAAGACCAATTGAAAAAAGTCTACAATGCATCACATCCGCGGCCTTAAATGTTGAAAGGGGACACTTTATGACAACGATATTTGCAGTGCATCATAAAGGTGAATGTGCCATGTCCGGTGATGGGCAGGTTACTTTAGGAAATTCAGTAGTGATGAAGCATACGGCGAGGAAAGTAAGAAAAATCTTTAATGGTAATGTCCTTGCAGGTTTTGCAGGTTCCGTTGCAGATGCTTTCACTTTATTTGAGATGTTCGAAGCTAAACTTGAAGAGTATAATGGCAATCTTCAGCGCGCTGCCGTCGAAATGGCAAAGCAATGGAGAAGTGACAATGTATTGAGAAAGCTGGAAGCCATGCTAGTCGTGATGGATAAGAACCATTTGCTGCTCGTTTCTGGCACCGGGGAAGTAATTGAACCGGATGACGGGATTCTCGCCATAGGATCGGGTGGGAATTATGCACTGGCTGCCGGCAGGGCATTAATGCGGTTTTCCAGTGACCAATTATCGGCAAGCGAAATCGCTCAATCATCTTTACAAATTGCAGCGGAAATTTGTGTATTTACGAATACGAATATAATCGTGGAAGAGTTGTAAGGAGGAGCGCAAATGTCAAAAAAAGCTAATTTAACACCGAGGCAAATCGTTGAAAAACTGGATCAGTATATCGTAGGGCAGCGTGAGGCAAAACGGGCAGTGGCAGTGGCTCTTCGGAATCGCTACCGACGTTCCCTTCTCTCGGATCAACTTCGTGATGAAGTCGTTCCGAAGAATATATTAATGATTGGACCGACAGGCGTTGGGAAAACAGAAATAGCTCGGAGAATGGCTAAATTGGTAGGTGCTCCTTTTGTTAAAGTTGAAGCAACGAAATTTACGGAAGTCGGGTATGTCGGCCGGGATGTTGAGTCGATGGTTCGTGATTTGGTGGAGACTTCCGTCCGCCTCGTGAAGGAAGAAAAGATGGCCAGCGTAAAGGAGCGGGCAGAAGAAAATGCAAATCGCCGCTTAATAGAACTTTTAGTGCCATCAACAAAAAAACAGAGTAATTTCAAGAATCCTCTTGAAGTCATTTTTGGAGGCAATAACAATCAAGACGAACAGGATTCGGAAGAAAATTCCGAAGATTTAAGTTTGCAGGAAAAAAGAAAAATCGTCGCTGAAAAGCTGGCTAATGGTGAGTTAGAAAGTGAAATGATAACGGTCGAAGTGGAAGAACAGGCTGCTTCGATGTTTGATATGCTCCAAGGTTCGGGAATGGAACAAATGGGGATGAACATGCAGGACGCTTTAGGAAGCTTGATGCCGAAAAAAAGCAAGAAGCGCAAATTGAAAGTAAGTGAAGCAAGAACCGTTTTAACAAATGAAGAAGCGGCAAAATTGATTGATATGGATGAAGTCACTTCCGATGCAGTATACGGGGCTGAGCAAAATGGGATTATCTTCATCGATGAAATAGATAAAATTGCCAGTAAGCAATCTGGAAGTTCATCAGCGGATGTATCAAGAGAGGGTGTCCAAAGGGATATCCTGCCAATTGTTGAAGGTTCGACAGTAGTGACTAAATATGGTTCAGTTAAAACGGATCATGTCTTATTCATTGCTGCAGGGGCCTTTCACATGGCTAAGCCATCCGACCTTATCCCTGAATTACAAGGTAGATTCCCAATTCGTGTAGAATTGAACAAACTGACTGTAGATGACTTTGTACGGATTCTTCATGAACCGGATAATGCCTTGTTAAAACAATATGTTGCTTTATTAGAAACTGAAGGTATAGAAATTGAATTTTCTGACGATGCTGTTCGTAAGATAGCTGAAGTGGCCTTCGAAGTAAATCAAAACACAGACAATATTGGTGCAAGAAGACTTCATACCATTTTGGAACGGTTGCTTGAAGACTTATCTTTTGAAGCTCCGGAAATAACGATGGAGAAGATTACAATTACGCCCCAATATGTCGAAGGTAAGCTTGGTTCTATCGCCCGGAACAAAGATTTAAGCCAGTTTATCCTTTAATTAAGAAACAATCTTGGCAATGATTTGCCTAAGCAATGAACATAAAATTACGGAAATACAACTTCATAGTTATTGTGAACCATGGTATTTTTAGGAGGAACAAATCAAATGAACTTATTAGCAAAAACAAGAAAAATCAATGCAATGCTCCAAAAAGCAGCAGGTAAAGCAGTTAACTTCAAGGAAATGGCTGAAAGTTTAAGTGAAGTTATCGAAGCGAATGTATTCGTCGTCAGCCGCCGCGGGAAATTACTTGGCATAGCGGTAAGTCAGCAAATTGAAAACGAACGCATGTACAAAATGTTGGAAGATAAACAATTCCCTGAAGAGTACACAAAAAACCTTTTCAATGTTCCTGAAACCTCTTCGAATCTTGATATCGAAAGCGAATATACTGCTTTCCCAGTCGAAAACAAAGAGCTTTTCGCAACTGGTTTAACGACGATCGTACCGATTATGGGTGGGGGAGAACGTTTAGGAACATTGGTTCTTGCCCGATTACAAGAAAAATTTCATGATGATGATTTAATTTTGGCTGAATATGGTGCGACAGTAGTCGGTATGGAAATCCTGCGTGAAAAATCAGAAGAGATAGAAGAAGAAGCTCGTAGTAAAGCTGTCGTTCAAATGGCAATTTCCTCGTTATCTTACAGCGAATTGGAAGCTATTGAGCACATTTTTGAGGAGCTTAAAGGTAATGAAGGTCTTCTTGTAGCATCCAAAATTGCAGACCGTGTCGGCATCACCCGTTCCGTTATCGTAAATGCCCTACGGAAACTGGAAAGTGCCGGAGTCATTGAATCCCGCTCACTAGGAATGAAAGGTACTTATATCAAAGTATTGAACGATAAATTCCTTCTTGAATTAGAAAAGCTTAAAAATAATTAACATACTAAAAAAGCAGTCCTTTAAAAAGGGCTGCTTTTTTTTGTTGTATTTGGATCTGTTGCTTTCTGGGACTAATAAGCAAAAGCGGGTGAATGTCAGGGGGAGAAAGGAAAAAGAGGTAATTCGAATTAAATGGAAATGTGAATATAGGCTTGGTTTCTATTAGAATTGAAAAAAAATAGTTAAATTTTTCTTGAAAAGGGAAATTATATTATTATAACTGTTGTAATAGTGAAAATGATCGTTGTTATAACTTTTAGATTGCTAAAACTCTATGGATAACGGGTTTAGGCTTTTAGGGAATTTTGTCGAATGAATTAGCGTTTTGAAAAAAACGGTTTTTTTTCAAAAAAAGAAAAAGGCAATAAGCCTTTGTTTTCTTATAAATCCTTTATTTTAAAGGGTGAAATCAACTAAATTAAAATGATTAATTGAAAGTAAATGTGAAAATTAGTTCTAAAGTATCAGGTATATAGATTTGTTTTTCGATATGATATAAAAGCTAATAGAAGTAAAATTTGGTTAATATGTAGAATATCATATTAAAATGTAATATTAACCCTGTAATCATACTAAGAAAAACGACAAACTCGAGCAATTTATGACAAATTTCGACGATAATAGGTCTAAAGTCTATGTATTGTTTATGGACATAGTTATAATGTTTCTTTAAAATTAAAAACGTAAATGCACTGGGTTATTTTATTGATAATGTAATTATCTGTTAATTATAGAAAGAGGTGATCGATGTGGAGTTATTTTCAAATACTTTTCAATCACTAGAAAATGCCCTTAATTATTCTAATGTAAAACAAAAAGTCATTTCACAGAACATAGCCAATTCGGATACGCCTAATTATAAAGCCAAAGAGGTCAACAAAACACAATCCTTTAAGGCAGAGCTTGAATCTTCCCTGGAGTCATATCGTACCGATGAACGGCATTTTACTTTCAGGTCAGAGGGGAGTCCTGCTTCTCAGATCGTGATGCAGAAAAATGTCCGATATAACAATAATGGAAATAGCGTGGACGTTGATAAGGAAATGACGGAGCTTGCAGCCATTCAGATTTATTATAATGCAGTAACCGACAGGCTTTCAGGTAAGTTTCAATCATTGCAGAATGTAATTAGAGGAGGTAAGTGATGGGAATCTTCCAAAGTATAAACATGACCGGATCCAGCCTGACGAGTCAAAGGGTAAGGATGGATGTAATCTCTGCTAATATGGCTAATGCTGATACGACCAGGGCGGAATATGACGCGGAATCGAAAACATGGAAGCCGTATACAAGAAAATCGGTTGTGCTGCAAAGTAAGGAAAACGGTTTTTCAAGTTTCTTAAACGCAGCATCCCAAAAAACGAGCGAGGTAGGGAATGGAGTGAAGGTGACTGGAATAGTAAAAGATAAAACACCTTTTGAACTGGATTACAATCCCGAACATCCTGATGCCAATGAAGATGGTTATGTTGAAATGCCAAATGTCGACCCGCTTCGGGAGATGGTTGATTTAATGAGTGTCACACGTTCATATGAAGCAAATGTGACAGTTTTAAATGCATCAAAGGGAATGATGATGAAAGCTTTGGAAATTGGAAAATAAAAGTTTGAAAGGAGATTGTTGATATGGAGGGGATTTCTCTTTCTACAGTGAACAATGCAAGTAATGTATTGAAAAAAGATCAAAACAATACTAATACACCATACGAAGCACAGCGAAATTTTGCGTCGGTATTAAAAGAATCAATTAATAAAGTCAACGAAACACAAGTGGCATCTGATGATCTTACAACCAAATTGGTTAATGGAGAGGATGTTGAGCTTCATTCGGTGATGATAGCTTCACAAAAAGCCAGCGTTACCATGCAGGCTACATTAGAGGTTCGGAATAAGGTTGTGGAAGCCTACCAGGAAATGATGAGAATGAGTATATAGCATTCATTTTTTAACCTCATTATATAGAGAAAAATGACCAGGGGGAAAAAATCCCCCATTCATAAATTCATAGACTGACCGGGGGATTTAAATGAATGAAGTACTAGTGAATTTAAAAAACAAAATAACTGCTTATTGGACGGGCCGCAGTAAAAAACAAAAATTCATGATGATTGGTTCAGCAGCATTAATTATCATGATCCTTACGGCAGTTTCAATTTTAACCACGCGTACGACGCTGGTGCCCTTATATTCCAACTTAACTCCATCGGAAACGGGGAGCATTAAAGAAAATTTAGACAGTCAAGGGATTATGAATGAAGTTTCTGAAAATGGAACGACCATAAAAGTTCCAGAAGAAAAACTGGATTCACTTAAAGTGGAACTGGCAGCAGAAGGAATTCCGGAATCTGGAAGTATCGACTATTCCTTTTTTAGTCAAAGTGCAGGTATCGGAATGACTGAAAATGAATTCAATGTCATTAAACTGGACTCGATGCAAACGGAATTGGCCAGTTTAATAAAAAAGATTGATGGAGTAGAAGATGCCAGTGTTATGATCACTCTTCCTGATAAAGGAGTTTTTGTCAGTGATTCAGCTGGGGAAGCTTCAGCATCTATTGTATTGAATACGAAGCCCGGCTATAAATTTGAAGAAAGTCAAATCTATTCCCTTTATCATCTGGTCTCAAAAAGTGTTCCGAATCTCCCTACAGATAATATCGTCATTATGAACCAAGAGTTTGAGTACTTCGATCTTGAAAATGAAAAATCTTCTTTCGCGTCCGCATTTGCCACCCAAAATGAAATAAAAAAAGAAATAGAACGTGATATTCAAAGACAGGTGCAAAATATGCTTGGAACGATTATGGGGAGAGACAAAGTGGTTGTTTCAGTCACGACAGACATTGATTTTACTCAAGAAAATCGGGAAGAGAATTTAGTTGAACCGGTCGATGAAGAAAAAATGGCTGGAATTGAGATTTCTGCGCAAAGGATCAATGAATCTTATAGTGGGGACGCAGCAGGTGCTGGAGGCATTCCGCAAAGTGAGGATTCCTCAGATTCATTGGGATCCAGTTACGTTGAAGGCATGAACGGATCCGGTGATTATGAAAAAGTGGATGAAACGATAAATAGTGAAGTGAATCGAATCAAGAAAGAAATAGTCGAAAGCCCATATAAAGTTAAGGATTTAGGGATTCAGGTCATGGTCGAACCGCCCACCGCTGACGATCCGAATTCTTTATCTCAACAGAGTGTGGAGGATATTACACAAATCCTTGGTACGATAATACGCACGACAATCGAGAAAAAAGCTGAAGGGGAAGAACTGACGGACGAGGAGCTTAATAATAAAATTGCGATTTCCGTCCAGCCGTTTAACGGAAAAATGACGTTGCAAAAAGGTGAAACGAATCCTTCGTTACCAATGTGGGCATACATCGTAGGCGGAGTGCTTGTACTAGTCATTATCATTCTCTTAATCTTATTCCTCCGATCCCGAAAGCAAGCTGAAATGGAAGAGGAGTACGTGGTTGAAGAGGAAGAAGTCGTATTCGATGTTCCGGATTTGAACAGAGAGAAGGAAACGGAAGCATCTTTAAAGAGAAAACAATTGGAGAAGCTTGCAAAAGAAAAGCCGGATGAATTTGCAAAATTATTAAGAAGCTGGATAGCAGAAGACTAGGAGGCTTTAGAAAGTGACAGATAGAAAAAAAAAGGCCGGATTGACTGGCAAACAGAAAGCTGCCATCCTCCTTATTTCCTTAGGCCCGGATGTTTCTGCATCCGTATATAAGCATCTTTCTGAAGAGGAAATTGAGAGATTGACCCTTGAAATTTCGGGAGTGAGAAAAGTGGACTCCCATGATAAAGAAGAAATTCTGGAAGAATTCCATAATATTGCTTTAGCACAGGATTACATCTCGCAGGGCGGGATAGGATATGCGAAGCAGGTACTTGAAAAGGCATTAGGTACTGATCAGGCAACCGCCATCATTAACCGTTTAACATCATCCTTGCAGGTTCGGCCATTCGACTTTGCACGAAAGGCAGATCCTGGACAGATCCTGAATTTCATCCAGAACGAGCATCCGCAGACCATTGCATTAATCTTGTCTTATCTTGATCCCACACAGGCTGGACAAATATTGTCTGAACTTCCGCAAGAGGTGCAGGCAGATATTGCAAGAAGAATTGCTTTAATGGATAGCACTTCTCCGGAAATCATCAATGAAGTGGAGCAAATACTCGAAAGGAAACTTTCTGCGACTGTAACCCAAGATTATACACAGACAGGTGGAGTGGAAGCTGTAGTAGATGTGTTGAATGGTGTTGACCGCTCAACGGAAAGAACGATTTTGGAGGCACTTGAAATCCAAGATCCGGAGCTTGCTGAGGAAATCAAGAAACGAATGTTTGTTTTTGAAGATATCGTTACCCTTGATGGCAGAGCGATTCAGCGAGTAGTCAGGGAATCTGAAAACGAAGATCTTAAACTTTCTCTTAAAGTGGCTAGTGATGAAGTGAAGGAAATCGTTTTTAAAAACATGTCAAAACGTATGGTTGAAACCTTCCAGGAAGAAATGGAATATATGGGGCCAGTACGATTGCGTGATGTAGAAGAAGCACAATCAAGAATTGTTGCCGTTATTCGGCGTCTGGAAGAAACTGGAGATATTGTGATTGCCCGCGGCGGAGGGGATGATATCATTGTCTAGGATTATCAAATCCCAGCAGGCTAACCAGGAGAAAAGCAAAAAGATTGCAATAAAAGTTCGCCCTTTCGACTTTCTTCATAATGATGATGCAGATGAGCGGAAAAACCTTCATTATATTCAATCTGATGAATTTCTCAATGATGCTAAACAGGAAGCGGAAACGTTATTGCTCGAAGCTAAACAAAAAGCCCAAGCAATTGCTGCTGAAATCCAGCAAGACCGAGAACATTGGGAGAATCAAGAAAAAGCAATGTTTATTGAACAGGCTCAAAAAGAAGGGTATCAACAGGGAGTCGAGGATGGGATCCAAAAGGGTTATAACGAGATTGCAGCGGAAATGGCCTTCGCAAAAGAAGTGGTAGAGTCCTCTAAAAAAGATTACCGGCACAATATCGAATCATCTGAAACCGTTATTTTGAATCTTGCCCTAAAGGTGGCAGAGAAAATTATCTGGCAACAGCTTGAAAAAGATGAAGAGTCTTTTTTATCCATAGTCAAAAGAGCCATCAAAGAGGTGAGGGATTACCGTGAAGTGCAATTACATATCCATCCGATCCAATATCAATCGATTCTTTCTCATAAAGATGAGTTGATGGCAATCTTTCCGAAAGATACTGAGTTGTATATCTTTCCGGATGATGAGCTTGAAGTAGGAAGCTGTATCATCGAATCCGAAAACGGAAGGATGGACGCCAGTGTTGACAGTCAGCTGCAGGAAATCAAAGTGAAACTAACTGAATTGCTGGAAGGGGAGTAAAGATGAAAACTAGAGACCTATTGCCCTTAGTTGATGAAGTTCATCCATTCAAACATTATGGACGGGTCAAACGTGTCGTGGGGCTAATGATAGAATCTCAAGGCCCTGAAAGCTCTGTAGGTGATGTTTGCTACATCTATACAGGTATACAAAAAAGGAAAAATCGAATCTTAGCTGAAGTTGTCGGTTTCCGTGATGAAATGGTTATTTTAATGCCATTTACAGCAGTTAGTGATATTGCACCGGGTTGTATCGTGGAAGGGAGCGGACGGAGCCTTGAGATAAAGGTGGGAAGCGGGCTAATTGGCAAAGTAGTCGATCCATTGGGACATCCCATTGATGACTCACTGCTTCCAAAAGGTCTCGCGACAATTTCCGTGGATCAAGATCCGCCGAATCCGATGAAACGACCTCCCATTAATGAACCGATAGATGTAGGAGTTCGGGTGATTGATAGTTTATTAACAGTTGGAAAAGGACAGCGTGTTGGTATCTTTGCAGGGAGCGGTGTCGGGAAAAGCACGTTGCTTGGTATGGTAGCAAGGAATACGACGGCTGACTTAAACGTAATCGGTCTTATTGGAGAACGGGGCCGTGAAGTTCGAGAATTCATTGAGAAAGATCTTGGACCAGAAGGGCTGGCACGATCAATCGTTGTAGTGGCGACATCTGACCAGCCAGCGTTGATGAGGCTAAAGGGTGCTTTGACGGCAACTGCCATCGCGGAATATTTCCGTGATAAGGGATTGAATGTGATGCTGATGATGGATTCGGTCACAAGGGTTGCGATGGCCCAGAGGGAAATTGGGCTTGCTATCGGGGAACCGCCGACGACCAAAGGATATACGCCATCCGTTTTTTCCATCCTTCCAAGGTTACTCGAAAGAACGGGAACAAATCAGTTGGGGACCATTACAGCTTTTTATACGGTACTAGTCGACGGTGATGATATGAATGAACCGATTGCTGATGCTGTCAGGGGAATTTTGGATGGTCACTTCATCCTAGACCGTAACTTGGCCAATAAAGGACAGTTTCCAGCGCTCAATGTATTAAAGAGCATTAGTCGTGTCATGAACAATATTGTCGGTGACAAGCATAAAAACGCCGCAGAAAAATTGCGGGCAAGTTTATCAACCTATATGGAGTCGGAAGATTTGATTAATATAGGAGCTTATAAGAAGGGTTCTTCCAAACAAATTGATAACTCGATTACACGCTATCCGGAAATCATTTCATTTTTGAAGCAAGGAACCCATGAAAAAGCTTCCAAAGATAATAGTATCAATTCCCTTGTCGAATTGGTGGAGAAAGGTGATTAATAATGATTTATCAATATAAATTCGAGAAGATCCTGACCATCAAAGAAAAAGAAAAAACCGCTGCACTAGCTAAATATAATGCTGCTTTAAAAAAATTTGAAGAAGTGGCAGAAAAGTTATATAAGCTTTTAAAGAAAAAAGAAGAGTTACTTGAGTTTCAACAGGAAAAGCTGCGAAATGGATTATCCGTTCAGGAAATTCGTCATCATCAGTTATTTATGGACAACTTGGAAAAACTCTTAAGCCACTGTCAACAGGAAGTCATTGAAGCGCGATACAAGATGAATAATCAACGGGATATATTAATGGAAAGAAATATCGAGGTTAAAAAGTACGAGAAATTGAAAGAAGATAGTTTTCTTAAATTCCTCGATGTCATTAAGGAAGCTGAGAGCAAACAAATGGATGAATTATCTATCCGGCAATTCTTAAGAAAAGGCGTAAGGTGATGGAATGCGTAAAAAAAGTGAATCTAATGGATTGGAAGAATTGGAAGAAAGCAAGATAAGTAAGTTTCAATGGTTTCTTGTCATCTTCATTCCATTAATCTTCGCGGTAACTGTAGCGTTGATCGTTTTTACAGTTGCAGGGGTGAATGTAGTGGAAAAGGCAAAGGAAATGTCTGCGAAAATACCCTTCATTGAATCGGATCAAAAGGATGAAGAGAGGGGGAAACCAGGCAAGAATGATGAGAAAGTTTCCATGAAACTCGAAAAATTAGAAACCGAGATTGAAAACAAGGAAAAAGAGATAGAAAAGCTTGAGGGCATCATTGATACACGTGACAAGGCCATTGCAAAGGCAGAAGCGGAAAAACAGCAGCTTCAAACAGAAATGAATCAACTTAGGGATAGTCAGAATAATAGTAAACAAGCTTTTAAAGATATAATCCGTACTTATGAAACGATGGCTCCCAAGAAGGCTGCACCTATCATTATGGAAATGAATGATGAAGATGCAGTGGAGATTCTCTCAAGTATGAAAGCAGCCACTTTAGCTAAGGTTTTGGAGCAAATGACAACGGCTGATGCTGCAAGGTTAACGAAGAAACTAACGGAACAAAGTTCTTAAGTGGAAAGAGCGAGAAGGTGAATATATGAATTCAGCGATTAATTCTTTACTTCCCTTGGCATCATTAGGTCTAAAGTTACCAGTTAAGCCAAATCAGCAAACTGATTCAGGGTTTGGTTCAGTCCTTCAATCAGCCATTGGGACAGAACCTCCCATTCCATCGGATATAGGCGCCATCACTGAAGGACGAATGTCTGTAATAAAGGATTTGCTTGGTTTTTTGAAACTTGAAAGGCTAAGTGAAACAGGGGAAGAGAGAGTTGCCGAAGCCCCTTCTGTAAACCAACAAGACAACAACCCTATTTTACAGGTCCTAAAAAATGTAGCCGGAAATGATGAGGGTGCCCTTGATGATTTCTTTGGGAGCATCGAGGATCTGGATTTAGAACAAGAAGTGGATGACTTCAGCCTGAATCCACAAAGTTTGTTATCAGCCAATGTCATGGATCTGTATACCATCCTGAAAAAAATTACTGTTTTGAGCGAAGAAAAATGGCATGCCCCCTCATTATCCGGTGTGTTGAATCTTTTGAAACTGGTGAAAACTCATGATCTTCTCTCGGAAAATAAGGATATGACCCAAGACGAAGCGGCCATCCAGAAACAAATGAAGCACCTGCTTGAAGGGTTAACGGAAAAGTTGGAAAGAGGGCTGTCCAATCAGTCAAAAGCAGAACCTGATCAATCCAACACTCTGGAGAAAGGGCAAACTAAAACATTAGAAACATTGAAAAGTGCATTCTCGCAATTATCCGGGAGTGACAAGCTAAATAAAGACGGGACAGTCAGCAGCGGTGTGACTTTGCAAAGTCCGGATAGTGGTAAACATCAAGGGACTGGTATGCCTTTTCTCATGACAAAGCTGGAGCAATACGTCTTGGCAGCTCCCAAAGGTGAGCAAACTGTCAGTCAAGAAGAGTTTGTTAGACAATTTGAAAATATTTTGAGTAAGGCGAACTTTAGCGGAACTAACGGTGTAAATAAACTTTTGATCAGAGTGACTCCTGAACATTTAGGGTCCCTAAGAATCGAGTTGATTCAAAAGGGTGGTATGCTGTCAGCCAAGATTATGGCCTCTACTGCTCAGGCCAAAGATATGCTGGAGAATCAGATTCATGGCTTAAAACAAGCCTTTAGCGGACACAACATTCAAATTGAAAGAATTGAAATATCACAGGCCTTCAATGCTTTTAACTCTGAGAAATTCAGCCATAAAGATGCGGATGAACATAATGAACAACAGGAGAGCAAGGAAGAAAGCAATGATGAAACGGAAAGCGAGTTTACGGGATCCCTTGCCGATGCTCTGTTAAATCTGGAAGTGTAGGTGAAAAAATGACGACCATCGATACGTCACTATTATTATCAAAATCTCAAACTGAAAACAGAAAAATCGGGGATGCATTGGGAAAGGATGATTTCTTGAAATTGTTGCTTACCCAGCTTCAAAATCAAGATCCGTCAAGTCCGATGGACAATACGGAATTCATCGCCCAAATGGCCACTTTTTCTTCTCTCGAACAGATGATGAATATGGGAGCCCGAATGGAAGAAATAATCGGGATCAATCAACAAAATAGTTTAATGAACTATAACTCTTTTGTTGGTAAGGAAGTCACTTGGCACAAATTGGATGAAGGCGATGATGACCTTGCGATAGAAGAAGGGACAGGCATCGTTAAATCGATCCAATATAAGGGTGATGGTGTTTATTTTCTTTTAGAAGATGGCACAAAGCTTGAACCCGCAAATATTTCAGCAATGAAACAACCAAGTTCCACGTCTAATAGCTTGACGGCGGCAAGTGAATTAATAGGTAAGCGTGTTTCCTGGATGGACGATAAAAATGGTGAGTCTTCTGCTGTCGTAATCTCGGTATCCATGAGTAATGGCAAGCTGGAAATTGAAGTGGATGATGAAAACAACACCAAGTTATCATCAGAGCAATTGATAAAAATCGCTGAAGCTTAAGGGACGGGAATATGAATGAACTTGGTTTTCAAGTAAATTCGCTCAGTTTTTGCCACAAATAAAATTACCGTTAAGGCAAAGGCAGATGATCCAGCAAGACTTTCAAAAGCATTTTCAAGTTGCTGTCTCCACAAATGAAAAATTGACCATTAGTAAACATGCTCAATTGCGGATGATTCAATGGAATCTAGAAATAGCACCAAAAACCATGGACAAAATAGCTGATAAAGCCAATGAGGCAAAAAAGATGGGTGTAACTGAATCTCTTATCATTAATGATAATGCGGCACTCATAGTAAGCACGAAAAACAACAAGGTCATCACGGTCATGGATAGGGATGAAGCAGCATCACAAATCTTCACGAACATCAATGGAACCATAATTTAGATAAATAGGATGGACCTGGAATATGGAGCCTGGACTGTGGAATGACGGAAGCAGTCGATAAATGAAAGGGGAGCTTTTACATGCTTCGTTCAATGTATTCGGGAATAAGCGGATTAAAAAACTTACAAACAAAATTGGATGTTATCGGTAATAACGTCGCCAATGTCAATACATATGGTTTCAAAAAAAGCCGTGTGACATTCAGCGATGCGATGAACCAAACGGTATCTGGTGCAAGTGCAGCAACAGCCAATAAAGGCGGAACCAATTCTAAACAAATTGGTTTGGGCTCCACGATTGCTACAATCGATACGATCCATACACAGTCAAGCCTGCAAACCACCGGCCGTGATCTTGATTTGGGAATATCTGGTGATGGTTATTTTGTCGTCAAGCAAGGCGATTCTCTTTCATATACACGTGCAGGAAACTTTTATCTGGATGATAACGGTACACTTGTCAACGCGAATGGTTTGAAAGTACAGGCTTACAAAGTTGATGAAAACGGTAAACGATCAAAAACGATTGGCGACGTTGCTGTTAACGTCAATGCGATTTTACCTGCCATTGCCACTACTAAAATATCAGTAAGTGGAAATCTAGCTGCTGACGCAATTGATGGTACCGTATTTAGCCAGCAAATGAAAGTTGTGGATGAAAACGGTAAAGAACAAACGGCAACTATCTATTTCCAAAAAAACGGTGATGATAAATGGGAGCTTTTTGATGAAGAACCTGCTGCTTTAGGAGATACATCAACAACTAAACCAAAACCGTTCACTTCGGTGAATTTCGATGCAAATGGTCAGATAGTGGCAGCTGATAAAACCCAGGCAGGTCTAAGCATTAACATTTCAAGCGGCAAAGAGGATGACTCGGATACAGCAGTTGATGAAAGCGTTCAAAAAGTTAATTTGGATTTTGATTTCTCGAACCTTACTCAAGTTAAAGGTTCCACTACTGCTCTTGTCAATCCGGATGGTAATAAAGAAGGAAAACTGGAAAGCTTTAATATTGGTGCATCAGGAGAAATAAATGGCGTTTATTCCAACGGTCTGATCACAACCTTAGGCCAACTGGCCGTCGCCAAGTTTTCCAATGCATCAGGCTTGACGAAAACGGGTGGTAACACTTTTCAGGAATCAATCAATTCAGGTACTGCAAACATCAATATCGCAGGTGAGGGGCGTGGTGTGATTGCATCAGGTTCATTGGAAATGTCCAATGTGGATTTATCCGAAGAGTTTACTGAAATGATCGTTGCACAACGTGGTTTCCAGTCGAATTCCAGGATCATCACGACGTCGGATGAGATTTTACAGGAATTGGTTAACTTAAAAAGATAGGTTAAGGGAGGGAGGAGCCAGGTGCTTTTGCTCTGGCTCCTAAATATCATTATCAAAGTCACAAGACTCAATGGAAAATGCTTTCATATCAATGCATTGTACATAGACACAGTCGAGTCATTGCCAGATACGACCATTACTTTTACAAATGGTAAGAAAATCGTTGTGCTAGAGAAGGAAGAGGAACTGGTTGGAGCTATTATACAATTTTACCGTACCGTTAATATTCTCGGTTTTCGTAAGGATGTGGAGGAAAGTTCATGAAAAAAAATCTAATGACTATTATGTTGATTATACTCGTGGCTATAACGCTTGTAGGTGTCATAGCGGTCGTGGTTGTGACAAAGTTATCTGATCCCACATCTGCCGAAGAAAAACCTAGCATTGACGAAATTGTCAAATCATCAGTTGAGATTCCTGAAATTACTACGAATCTTGCCGGCGATGATTATATCAAAATCTCATTTATGGTCCAAACAGAAAGCAAAAAAGCGAAAGTGGAGTTGGAAAAAAGAAATTTTCAAGTGAAAAATATAATTATTACCGAACTATCCGAAATGAAAGCGGAAGAGTTAACCGGTAAAAAAGGCAAGGAAAAGCTTCAAGAAGCTTTAAAGACTAGAATGAATGAATTAATGGAAGAAGGAAAAGTTGAAAAGGTTTATATAACTTCCTCGATTCTGCAATAAGAACATCCTTGCTTCATTAAATAAGAAGGGGAAGCTTTGGAGGTGAGTGTTAATGTCCGGGGAAATATTATCGCAAAATGAAATAGATGCACTGTTATCTGCCATTTCCACAGGTGAAATGGATGCAGATGATTTAAAAAAAGAAGAAGTAGAAAAAAGAGTGAAAGTTTACGACTTTAAAAGGGCGCTTCGGTTTTCAAAGGATCAAATCCGCAGTTTGACTAGAATACACGAGAACTTTGCGAGGCTGCTGACCACATACTTTTCTGCTCAGCTTAGAACATATGTCCAAATATCCGTTGCTTCGGCAGATCAAATACCATACGAAGAGTTTATCCGATCTATTCCAAAAATGACCATCATGAATGTTTTTGAGGTACCTCCCTTGGATGGCCGAATCATTCTTGAGGTCAACCCGAATATCGCTTATTCCATGATGGATCGTGTTTTGGGCGGGCGGGGCATAAGCGTGAATAAGGTAGATAGTTTAACTGAAATAGAAACGAAAATCATGTCGAATTTATTCGAGAAGGCTTTTGAAAATTTACAGGAGGCTTGGGGAACGATTGTTGAAATCGAACCGGTGATGACAGAGTTCGAGGTGAATCCGCAATTTCTGCAACTGGTTTCACCCAACGATACTGTTGTGGTCATTTCCTTAAATACACAAATCGGAGAAACGAGCGGAATGATTAATGTTTGCATTCCTCACGTCGTATTGGAACCGATCATACCAAAGTTATCTGCTCATTATTGGATGGAAAATTCCCAAAAGGAAAAAACCCCAGAGGAAATCATGATTTTGGAAAGGCGTATCCGAAACGCAGATCTTCCCATTATTTCCGAACTTGGTTCTACGGATATCACCATCCAGGACTTTTTGCTGCTTGATGTTGGCGATGTCATCGATTTGAATAAGGCAATCGATGAACCTTTGACGATTACAATTGGGGGGATTCCAAAATACAGTGGGCAGCCAGGAAAAGTAGGAAAAAAACATGCTATCCAGATTCTTGATATTTTGAAAGGGGGAGACGAAGATGGTAAGTGATGGAATGCTTTCACAAGACGAGATAGATGCCCTTTTAAAAGGTACAAGTGATATAGAGGATGAGGTGATCCCTCTCTCGATTGACGATTATTTATCAATGATGGAACTCGACGCCCTCGGTGAAATTGGTAATATCTCCTTCGGAAGTTCGGCCACTGCCCTATCCACTTTGTTGAATCAGAAAGTGGATATCACCACCCCGACGGTTACTTTAATTGAAAGGGGACAGATCGCGGAAGAATTCCCGCATCCGTATGTAGCGATTCAAGTGCAATACACAGAAGGTTTTTCAGGTATAAATATGCTAGTCATCATGCAGAGCGATGCTGCTATCATTGCAGATTTGATGCTTGGCGGAGATGGGGAGAATCCTTCTGACCTGCTTGGAGAAATTCAATTGAGTGCTGTTCAGGAGGCAATGAACCAAATGATGGGTTCTGCTGCGACATCCATGTCGACCATTTTCAGTAAAAAAGTGGATATTTCTCCACCTAGCATAGACTTACTTAATTTTTTAAACGGAGTAGGTGAAAATGCGATACCTGACGAGGATTTATTTGCAAAAATCTCGTTCCGCCTCCGTGTCGGCAACTTAATTGATTCCAGTATTATGCAATTGTTGCCGTTAGAGTTTGCTAAAGGGTTAGTTTCTGAATTATTAAATGGGACGAGCGAAAGCGAACCTACCGATATTAAAACGCAAAAAGTATTAAGTGATCCAGTAACAAACATTCCAACTCAGGAGCAGGCATCATTCCAGGACACCCGGTCTGATCGATCGGCAAACGAAATTTATGGACAAGGCGGTCACCAAAACCAACCTGCGAACCAAATACCGAATGTACCACAACATTTTGGAGTTTCATCCATACCAACAGGACAGCCGGTAAATGTTCAGCCTGCCAGTTTCACTAGTTTTCAGCCTTATCAGCTTCAGGAGTCTGAAACGAAAAATCTCAGCATGCTGATGGATATCCCTTTGCAAGTAACTGTGGAGCTCGGAAGAACGAAACGCTCCGTCAAGGATATTTTGGAGCTGTCCTCAGGATCGATCATTGAATTGGATAAATTAGCAGGAGAGCCAGTGGATATCCTGGTAAACAGCCGCTTGATAGCAAAGGGTGAGGTAGTGGTGATTGATGAAAACTTTGGGGTACGTGTTACGGATATCATGAGTCAAAGTGAACGATTAAATAAAATAAGATAATTTGGGGGACGAGAATAATGGCTAATAGAATTTTAATTGTGGACGATGCAGCATTTATGAGAATGATGATAAAGGATATCCTTTCTAAAAATGGCTTTGAAATAGTCGGTGAAGCAGCAGATGGCGCCCAAGCAGTGGAAAAATATAAAGAAACCCATCCGGATCTTGTAACGATGGATATTACAATGCCCGAAATGGATGGGATTACAGCGTTAAAGGAAATTAAAAAGGTAAATCCTCAAGCTAAGGTCATTATGTGTTCAGCGATGGGGCAGCAAGCCATGGTCATTGATGCGATCCAGGCGGGTGCAAAAGACTTTATCGTGAAGCCATTCCAGGCAGACCGGGTATTGGAAGCCATAAATAAAGCATTAAGTTAAGAGGGTGTCTTCAAATTGTTTTTAATTAAAAAATGGCTTCAGGTCTCACTGTTGATAGCAGTATTCTTCTCTGGGGCCATACAGGCCCATGCGGAAGACCCTAATAAAACAGTGAAGGATGTTTATGAGCAGCCAGATGATTTAAAGGTGGATAAAGATGAATCAATAGACTCGAAATCTACTGAACAGGCTTCTAATCCTGACAAAGTGGGGATAACCGTTTGGGAGTTTCTGAGGATGATATTTGCTACTATTTTTGTTGTGGCCCTTCTATATATTCTATTGAAATTCATCAATAAAAAGAATAAATCGTATCAAAAAGCAAATTCAGTGGAGAATTTAGGCGGTACGGGCCTTGGGGCAAATCGTTCAGTCCAGCTTGTTAAAGTAGGCGGGCGAATATTGGTGATCGGGGTTGGCGAAAATATTCAGCTCTTGAAAGAAATAGATGATCCCGAGGAATATGAACAGCTTTTGAAAGAGCACAACGATAAGATCGATCAAATGATCCAGCCTGGGGAATTTGCAATGAAGTTGAAAAATAAGTGGTTGAAGAAAAGTGAATCCGAAACTGCCAGTTTCACTGCAGAGTTGAAAAATCAACTTGATCAAATGTCCGATAGCAGGAAAGGGCTGTTAAATGAGCTTGGTAGGAAAGGAAGAGACAATGAATGAATGAGTTCATGGAGTTTTTTAATAACAGTGATCCCACAAATGTCTCTACTTCCGTAAAACTTGTTCTTCTAATGACTGTCTTATCGCTGGCTCCAAGTATATTGATCTTGATGACCTGTTTTACCAGAATCATCATTGTCCTGAGCTTTGTGAGAACATCGCTAGCCACCCAGCAGATGCCGCCGAACCAGGTGCTGGTCGGCCTGGCACTTTTCATGACTTTCTTCATAATGGCACCGACTTTTCAGGAAGTGAATGAAAAAGCATTAACCCCGTTATTTAATGAAGAGATAGATTTAGAAGAGGCATATGTACAGGCCTCGATACCATTTAAGGAATTCATGAGTGCCCATACAAGGCAAAAGGATCTGGCGTTATTCTTGGAGTATGCGAAGGTGGATAAGCCGGAAACGATACAGGACATACCCTTGACTGCCTTTGTACCAGCTTTTGCTATCAGTGAAATCAAAACCGCTTTTCAAATAGGTTTTATGGTTTTCATTCCATTTTTGGTTATCGATATGGTCGTTGCAAGTGTCCTGATGTCAATGGGGATGATGATGTTGCCCCCAGTCATGATTTCCCTGCCATTTAAAATCCTCCTTTTCATTCTAGTTGACGGATGGTATTTAGTAGTGAAGTCTTTATTACAGAGTTTTTAAGCAGGTGAGAGAATATGAGTGCAGATTTTGTTATTGATATAGCAGAAAAAGGAATTTATATGGTATTGATTATCGCTGGCCCATTGATGGTCATTGCTCTTATAGTAGGACTGCTAGTAAGCATCTTTCAGGCGACTACACAGATTCAGGAACAAACCTTGGCATTTGTTCCAAAAATCGTGGCAGTCTTATTGGGACTCATTTTATTGGCTCCATGGATGCTGAGCCACCTATTATCATACGCAAATGAAATATTCGGTAATCTGAATCGATTTGTAGGGTAGGTCATGGAGGAACTTTTTCCGCACTTTCCCGCCTTTTTATTAATTGTGGTACGGGTCACTACGTTTTTCGTGGCCATGCCGATTTTTTCGTACCGTTCAATACCGGTACAACATCGGGTAGGGCTTGGGATCTTCCTTGCCTGGATCATGTACTATACCATCGATGCTCCGGTTCTGGTATTGGATGCCACATTTTATTTATTGATCATGAAGGAAGCGCTGGTTGGGCTTTTCATCGGGTTTGCAGCTTATATGATTTTATCGGCCGTTCAAATCGCTGGAGGATTGATTGATTTTCAAATGGGTTTTTCAATTGCGAATGTCATCGATCCCCAAACGGGGGCACAAAGCCCGCTGATGGGACAATACCTTTATACAATCGCTTTATTATTCCTATTGAGTACGAACGGTCACCATTTGCTTTTGGATGGAATTTTTTATAGTTATCAGTTCATTCCGGTTGACCAATTATTTGTACCATTCGGAGATCATACACTGATAGAATATTTTGCCAAAGCTTTCAGCAAAGCTTTCATGATTGCTTTTCAAATGTCCATACCTGTAGTGGGAAGCCTTTTTTTAGTGGATGTCACGTTAGGGATCCTTGCCAGGACGGTCCCTCAATTAAATGTGTTCGTTGTCGGGATTCCAGTGAAAATCATTGTCGGCTTAGCGGTTATCATACTGGTAATGGGGATGATGATGACGGTTGTAACACAACTCTTCAATTTCTTGCTTTTGACAATGCGTCAACTAATGCAGTTGATTGGAGGCGTTTGATATGGAGAGGTTTCAGCTGGATTTACAGTTTTTCGCTGGAGAGAAGACCGAAAAGGCGACTCCCAAAAAACGTCAGGATTCGAAGAAAAAGGGTCAGGTGGCAAAGAGTCAGGATGTAAATACCTCTGTGAATTTAATTGCAGTGTTTTCAGTGTTATTGCTTATGGGACCATACATGTATAATCATCTGCTCGGTCTCATGAAAGAATATCTGCAACATTTTACCTCGACTGGATTCAGTGAGGAGAATATGAAAATTATCATGATTGAGGTTTTAAAGGAGATGGGCCTTATCCTAGGACCCGTTTTCGCAGCAGCGATAGTGGCTGGGATATTGGCTAATGTCATGCAAATCGGGTTTTTGTTTTCGACTGAATCCATTCAGTTCAAACTTGATAAATTGGATCCCATTAAAGGATTCAAACGTATTTTTTCAATGAGGGCCATTGTTGAATTATTGAAATCCATTCTTAAAATATCATTTGTTGGTTTTGTTGCCTTTTATGTACTATGGCAGCGCATGGACGAGATTATGATTTTATCACAGATTTCTGTGGAAGATGCGATGGCAACATTGGCGGATATTACGATTAAAGTGGGATTTTATGCTGCCGTGGCTTTATTGTTCATTGCTCTATTAGACTATTTATACCAAAAATATGACTTTGAAAAAAACATCCGGATGTCCAAACAGGATATTAAGGATGAGTATAAAAATTCCGAAGGGGACCCGCTCATCAAATCCAAGATAAAGCAAAAGCAAAGGCAGATGGCCGCTCAAAGAATGATGCAGGAAATTCCCAATGCGGATGTCGTCATCACAAACCCGACCCATTTTGCTATTGCTTTAAAATATGATGAAGAAAAAGCTGAGGCTCCGTACGTAGTGGCGAAGGGTGTTGATTTTGTTGCTCAGAAAATTAAATTCATTGCTAAAGAAAACGATGTGGTCATGGTGGAAAATCGGCCCTTGGCCAGGTCTTTATATGATCAAGTAGAATTAGGCCAGGCGATACCTGAAGAGTTCTTTAAGGCGGTCGCTGAAATACTGGCCTTTGTATATAAAACCAAAGGTAAACTGTAAAGAAGTAATAGGGTAACCCGCTAGTTAGGAGAGAAAAATCATGCGAGCAAGAGATTTAGTTGTTATATCAAGCGTCATCATGATCGTTGCCATGTTGGTCATTCCATTGCCAACATGGTTGTTAAGTGTTTTACTCCTTTTAAATATCTCTCTTGCGTTGTTGGTTCTATTGACTACGATGAATATGAAAGAACCCCTCGAATTTTCAATCTTTCCTTCCTTGCTCCTTTTACTGACATTGTTCAGGCTGGGGTTGAATGTTTCGACGACTCGTGCCATTTTGACCTACGGTGATGCTGGAGGAGTTGTAGAAACCTTTGGGTCGTTTGTAGTCGGTGGTAACGTGCTTGTAGGATTAGTAGTATTCATCATTTTGGTCATCATCAATTTCATCGTCATCACGAAAGGCTCCGAACGGGTCTCGGAGGTAGCGGCAAGGTTTACGCTGGATGCGATGCCAGGGAAACAGATGGCCATAGATGCAGATTTAAATGCTGGGATGATCTCCGAAAACGAAGCACGTGCCAGAAGGGAAAAAATCAGTAACGAAGCAGACTTTTATGGATCCATGGATGGAGCGAGTAAGTTTGTTAAAGGGGACGCCATAGCGGGCATCATCATTGTCATCATTAACTTGATTTTCGGTATGATTATTGGCGTCATGCAATTGGACATGAGCTTTGGAGAAGCAGCCGTCCATTTTTCCATGTTATCGGTTGGTGACGGTATCGTGAGTCAGGTACCTGCTTTATTAATTTCTACAGCTACGGGTATTGTCGTAACCCGGGCAGCCTCGAATGGAAACCTCGGAGCGGATATTGTTGAACAGTTATTCCAATTTCCCAAAATGCTTTACCTGACAGCAGCAACCATTTTCTTTTTAGGGTTATTCACTCCCATTTCCGATGTATTCACGATTCCGATCGCTGCTTTATTAGTCGTTGGAGGGTATACAATTTCAAGGATACCAAAGCAGGACGAAAGTGAAATACAAGAAATGGAAGAAGTGCTGGAAACCGATGAAATGAAAAGTCCAGAAAGCGTCGTTAACCTTTTAAGTGTCGACCCGATCGAATTTGAGTTTGGATATGGATTGATTCCGCTTGCGGATGCCAATCAAGGGGGAGACCTGCTGGACCGGGTTGTCATGATCCGCAGGCAGCTTGCAATTGAATTGGGACTCGTGATCCCTGTCGTCAGAATACGTGACAACATTCAGTTGAATCCCAATGAGTATCGGCTGAAGATTAAAGGAAGTGTCATGACCAAGGGGGAATTGCTCCTTAATCATTTCTTGGCCATGAGTCCAGGGATGGAGGATGATTCAATAGAAGGAATCGATACGATAGAACCGTCTTTCGGTTTACCGGCCAAGTGGATCACGGATGATATGAAAGAACAAGCTGAGATGTTGGGTTATACAGTAGTGGACCCGCCAAGTGTTGTATCCACTCACTTGACGGAAGTCATAAAGGCCAATGCGCATGAATTATTGGGCAGGCAGGAAACGAAACAATTGATCGATCATCTCCACGAATCGGCACCTATACTAGTAGAGGAAGTCACTCCGAATCCCTTGTCCATAGGAGATGTACAAAAGGTATTGGCAAAATTATTGAAGGAAAAAGTTTCAATAAGGAACTTACCGATCATTTTCGAAACACTTGCTGATTATGGCAAGCTATCGACTGACACAGATTTGCTTACTGAATATGTAAGGCAGAATTTAGCCAGACAAATAACGAATTCTTTTATTTCGGATGAAAATAGAATTAAAGTCATAACATTATCGGGGAAAGTGGAAAAGACCATCGCGGATGGTGTACAGCAAACCGAACATGGTAATTTTTTATCATTGGATCCAACTATATCGCAATCCATATTGGAGGCAATTGCAGCCAAATTGGAAGAGCTGACCCTAATGGATCACCAACCGATCTTACTCTGCTCTCCAGCAGTAAGGATGTATGCCCGGCAATTAACTGAACGTTATTTTCCTAATGTACCGATTCTTTCATACAATGAACTCGAATCGAATGTAGAAGTACAAAGTGTAGGGGTGGTGAATTTCAATTGAAGGTAAAGAAATATTTGGCACCATCAATGAACGAGGCAATGAAAAGAATAAGGGAGGAACTAGGAAGTGATGCGGTAATCTTAAGTTCAAAGGCTGTATATACTGGCGGTTTCTTAGGATTATTCAAAAAGAGGAATGTTGAGGTCATTGCAGCCATAGACCCCGTGTCCCAGCCTATCCAAACCGTAACCAAACAAAAATCGAAGAAGTTGCCATTAAAGCTGGAAGTGGCAAGTCATGCCTCTGAACCTAATGAAGGCAATAGGGAAAGTGCTGACTTAGTAAAAGAAATCGAAGGTTTGAAAGATATGATAAAGAGTTTGCAAATCTATTCACCTGATAGAAAATATCCGGGGAAACTGCAGAAAATCCACGAATACCTAACCGAGCAGGAAGTGGATATATCACTTCGGTGCCAAATCATGGATGAACTACTTGAAAAATGGTTCGTTTTTAAACAGCAATCCACTGATGAAGAGGTTCAAGATTGGTTGGAAGAAGCCATGTTCACGATTTTGGAAAAGGCCGAAAATGGAAAAAACGGGCTGCAAAAAAAGTATATTAATATTGTTGGTCCAACAGGTGTGGGAAAGACAACGACCCTGGCAAAAGTAGCTGCGGAAACCATGTTGAAGCATGATAAAAAGGTGGCTTTCATTACGACGGATACGTACAGGATCGCTGCAATAGATCAACTTAAGACATATGCCAAGATTCTAAACGTTCCCATTGAAGTCGCTTATAATCTGGAAGACTTCAAAAGGGCGGCTGAACGTTTCTCCCATTATGATTTTGTTTTTATTGATACGGCAGGAAGGAATTTCCGTAACCCGCAATATGTTAAGGATCTTAATGAAATCATCCATTTTACAGATGAGATGGAAACCTATTTAGTGTTGTCATTGACATCTAAACAAAAGGATATGGAAGATATTTATCGACAGTTTGCTACCACACCGATTAAACAGGTCATTTTTACAAAAGCGGACGAAACCTCTACTTTCGGGCCGATATTCAATTTTATACACACTCATAAATTGGGAGCGGCCTATATAACAGATGGACAGAATGTGCCAGACGATATTGAAATAGCTACATCATCACAGCTATTGAAAATGGCTTTCGGGGCTAAAAAATATGAAAGATCAAGCTGAGAATTTACGGAAAAGATTGGAAGCCCGCCAAAATAAATCAATCGCCAAAACGATTGCCGTTTTAAGCGGTAAAGGTGGAGTGGGAAAATCAAACTTTACTTTGAATTTTTCCATTGCCTTATCCCAAAGAGGCAAAAAGGTACTGTTGTTCGACATGGATATCGGTATGGGGAATATTGATATTTTGATAGGTGAACACTCTCCCAGCAGTATTATTGATTTTTTTGAAAAAGATTGTAGTTTGACGGATATCATCATGTCAGGACCGGGAAATATTTCAATCATTACAGGTGGAACAGGGTTGACGGATCTCTTTTCACTTGATGAAGATAAGTATACCCGTTTTAATGAAGAATTCAGTTTATTGTTGGCGAATTACGATTATATCTTATTTGATATGGGGGCAGGCATCACTAAGGATTCCATGAAATTCCTGTTATGTGTGGATGAATTAGTCGTTATCACGACGCCTGAACCTACTTCTATCATGGATGCATATTCCGCAATGAAATATATCCATTCAGTAAATAAAGAGATTCCATTGTTCCTAGTTTGCAATCGGGTTTTCACGAGTAAGGACGGCAAAGAAACGATTAAGCGGCTCCAAAATGCACTAGTGAAATTTTTGGGACTGGAAACTGTAGCTCTAGGGTACTTGCCAGATGATAGAACCGTACCCAAATCTGTTACCAAACAAATGCCCTTTCTCCTTTTCGATTCTGAAGCCGATGTATCCAAAGCCATTGTGGATATTGCTTCGAGATATGCAAATCATTCATTTGGGGAAGAATTGACTTTGCAAAAAAGCCATTTCCTCCAAAATATGAAGAGATATTTTTTTGGAAAGTAGGTCTCCTTATATGGGTAAAGTAAAAGTGCTGATAGTGGACGATTCTGCGTTTATGAGAAAGTTAATTTCAGAGTTTTTAGCAGAAGATAGCAGGGTGGAAGTCATCGGGACTGCCAGGAATGGAAGAGATGCCATTGACAAAATAAAGGCTTTAAAACCAGATGTCGTGACTTTGGATGTGGAAATGCCGATTATGGACGGATTGGAAGCATTAAACCGGGTAATGAATGAATGTCCAACCGCTGTAGTCATGTTATCAAGCACCACGAAAAAAGGAACGGAAAATACATTTGCCGCAATGAACAGTGGAGCCTTCGACTTTGTGGCTAAACCTTCGGGAGCCATTTCATTGGATTTACATAAAATCAAGAAAGAACTTCATGAAAAAGTTATGGCTGCCAGCATGGCAAATGTTCACAAACTAGAAAAAAATGCGAAAAATATTGAAAGAAGCCCATCCGTTTGGGGAAAATATAGTAAAATGGATTCAAATGAATTGTTGAAAAACGAAAAAAACCAAAAAAAATGGTCCTATGGATATAAGAAGATAATAGTCATCGGTACATCAACAGGAGGCCCGAGAGCTCTGCAGACTGTCATGACAGGACTCCCAGAAGAAATTGATGCTCCCATACTCATTGTCCAGCATATGCCCCCCGGTTTCACAAAATCCTTGGCAACACGCCTGAATTCATTATGCAAGATTAAAGTGAAGGAAGCTGAAGAGGGAGAACTGATTCAAAAAGGTGTCGCTTACATCGCACCTGGAGGTTTTCACTTGAAAGTGAGGAAGGTAGGGATGAGCTGGGCAATCCTTTTGGATCAATCCGAAGTGCGTCATGGACATCGCCCTTCGGTTGATGTGCTATTTGAATCGGTAAGTGAAATGAATGATTCTGCGAAAATAGCCGTTATCATGACCGGGATGGGGATGGACGGGTCGAGGGGGCTTACCAATCTTAAACAAAAGGGTCCTTTAAAAGCGATAGCCGAATCACAGGAGACATCAATCGTTTTTGGTATGCCTAAGGCGGCAATCAATACCAAGTTAATAGATAGCATAGAGGATGTAGAAAAAATAGCTAAAGCGATAATAAGCTATTGTTAACACGTGGAGGTGTGAGATTGTATGGATATGAATCAATATTTAGAGGTATTTATAGAAGAAAGTAAAGAACATCTTCAAACGTGCAGCGAACAGTTGCTGGTACTCGAAAAGAACCCGGAAGACCTCTCGATCGTAAACGAAATCTTTCGTTCCGCCCATACCTTAAAAGGAATGTCGGCAACTATGGGATATGAGGATCTAGCCAATTTAACTCATAAAATGGAGAATGTGCTGGATGCGATCCGAAACAGTCAAATCGCCCTTTCACCTGAATTGTTTGATGTGATATTTTTAGCGGTTGATGATTTAGAAGCAATGGTCATGTCCATTGCTGAAGGTGGAGATGGAAAAAGAAATGTGAAGGATGTTGTCCTTCAGCTGGAAATGATTGAAAAAGGGGAGTCGCCCTTTTCTTCCACCATTGCAGAGATTGCAGCAGCTTCTGCCGTCCTAGAAAAGAAGGAAATGTTTGCGGGAGAATACGATGAATTTGAATGGACAGTACTTCAACAGTCCAAAGATCAAGGCTTCAACAGCTTCGAAATTTCGATAGGGTTGCGTGAGGACTGTCTTTTAAAAGCTGCCAGGGTGTTTATGGTTTTCGAAGTGCTTGAAAAGTCAGGTGAAGTAATCAAGTCACACCCACCCGTCGAACTTTTGGAAGAAGAGCAATTCGATCTGCAATTTATGGTCACGATGGTAACAACAGAATCGGGTGAAGAGATAAAGAAAAAAATCATGAAGGTTACCGAAGTGGATCAAGTTGTTGTAAATGCACTTGATCTAGAAGGCATGCTGCATGCGGCCAATTCTAACGAGGATAAAGTTACTGAAATTCTAAAACAAAAGTCAAATAATACCTTGCTTCCATCTGATAACGATGATAAGAAAAAACAGGCACCCGTTAAGCCGGCATCAAGCAAGACCATTCGGGTGAACATTGAGCGGCTTGATATATTAATGAACTTATTCGAGGAACTAGTAATCGATAGAGGCAGACTTGATCAAATTTCCAGTGATTTGGATAATCAAGAATTGCATGAAACAGTAGAAAGAATGTCCCGTATAACAAGTGATTTACAAACAATCGTATTGAATATGCGGATGGTGCCCGTGGAAACTGTATTCAATCGTTTTCCTAAAATGGTTCGTCAATTGGCAAGGGATTTAAACAAGAAAGTCAATTTGGAAATCAACGGTGCCGAAACGGAACTTGATCGTACAGTCATTGATGAAATCGGTGATCCTCTCGTCCATTTAATAAGAAACGCCATGGATCATGGAATTGAAACAACTGAAGAACGTTTGGTTAAAGGAAAGATTGAAGAAGGTAAAATCCTGTTAAAAGCATATCACAGCGGTAATCATGTTTTCATTGAAATCGAGGATGACGGCGCAGGCATCAATAAAGATCGAGTCTTGAACAAGGCCCTATCCAATGGAATATTAACTAAGGAAACTGCCGCCAACCTAACGGATAAGCAAATCTATGAATTGATATTCGCTTCTGGTTTTTCAACAGCGGAAACCATTTCAGATGTTTCGGGACGGGGTGTGGGGCTGGATGTGGTTAAAAATACTATTGAGTCTCTTGATGGATCTGTCACGATTGATTCCAAAGAGAATGAAGGATCCATTTTCCTTATTCAACTTCCCCTTACATTGTCGATTATTTCTGTCATGCTGGTTGCAATCCAAAACGAAAAATATGCTATACCGCTTTCTTCCATTATTGAAACAGCAATCATAAAAAAAGAAGATATCATGAATGCTCATAATCAACAAGTTATTGACTACAGGGGGAAGGTTCTACCGCTTCTGTTCTTGAAAGATATATTCGAAGTGCCTATCAGTCAGGAAGAAGAAGAGTCCCTCTCTGTGGTCATTGTAAGAAAGGGCGATAAATTAGCAGGATTAGTCGTTGATTCATTTATTGGGCAGCTGGAAATCGTTCTGAAGTCACTAGGTAATTATTTAACTAGTGCATTTGCAATATCAGGGGCAACGATACTTGGTGATGGTCAAGTTGCTTTAATCATAGATTGCAACACATTGATTCATTGAATGATAGATAAATGGGGCAGGGTAATGGGACGTTGGTTCGACCGTGCCGATTCGTATTTCGTCAAGGCTTCATTCACAATCATCATGAGTTTTTTTAAAAGGAGGGGAATAAATGTCGGAGGATATGAAAGTAATCGTATTTCAAATTAAGGATAAAGATTATGCAATTCCAGTGGATATGGTCAGTGGTATCGAAAAGCTTCTGCATATTACCAGAGTTCCAAAGGCAGTAAAATTTGTTAAGGGAGTCATAAATTTAAGGGGTGTAATCACTCCTATTATTGATTTACGGGTTCGTTTTGGTTTCGAAGAGGTGGAATACGATGAATCAACAAGGATTATCGTCGTCATTCTGGACGATATGGAAGTGGGGCTAATAGTGGACTCTGCCGATGATGTTTTGGATATTCCAGTGGAGAGTATCGAACCTCAGCCTGAAGTTGTGGGACATCTGGCTTCAGAATACATAAGCGGAGTGGCTAAAATTGAGAAGCGACTGCTCGTCCTAATTAATTTGGAGAAGGCCTTAAGTCTGGAAATGACTGAAAATATGTTAAGAGAAGGATAATCATATGTCATTCATTGAGAAAATCAACTCTCTTCAACTCGATATTTTGAAGGAAATCGGTAATATAGGTGCAGGGAACGCAGCAACCGCGCTTTCTGCCATCCTTAATAGGAAAATTGATATGAATGTTCCTAATGTCAGAATCGTTTCCTTTGATGAAATGATGGAAATGGCTGGCGGGGCCGATCACGTCGTTGCCAGCGTTTTCCTTAGAATAGAAGGTGATGCTTCAGGGAGTATGTTTTTTATCCTTTCGCTACCTGTAGCTGAATACTTGATTCGTAAGATGACTGGTGATGTGACCTTTTTGATAGATTCAGCACCCTATACTGAATTGGCACTCTCTTGCCTTCAGGAATTAGGGAATATTTTATCGGGATCCTATCTCTCTTCCCTTTCTGATTTCACCAGATTGAATATCTATCCATCCGTTCCATCCTTGAGCATCGATATGGTAGGGGCAACGATCAGTTATGGATTATTGGAATTATCTCAAGTAAGTGACGCAGCCATCGTCATTGATACAGTACTTGAAAAGGACCAGCTTTTTGCTGACTCCATTAATGGTCATTTCTTTCTATTACCTGATCCCGAATTTTTTGATATCATTTTTTCCGCTTTAGGAGTGTCACCTAATGACTGAATTGTTAAAGGTCCAGGTTGTTAAGGTTGAAATAGCGGAAATGAATATAATAAAACCTCCCCATACGATTCGTACTTCCGGGTTGGGGTCTTGTGTTGGTGTTGTGATTTATGATGAAAAAAAAGAAATTGCAGGTTTGGCCCATATCATGCTGCCTGACTCTTCACTTGCTAAATCGGGACAGATCAACATTGCCAAATTTGCAGATACGGCGATAAAGGAATTAGTGCAGATCTTAGTAAAAGAAGGCGCAAGAATGCCATTCCTAAAAGCGAAGGTGGCTGGCGGAGCGCAAATGTTTCAATTTGCCTCCGGAGGAGATTTAATGAGAATAGGACCCCGGAATGTGGAAGCAGTCCGGAAAGAGTTATCTGAATTGCGGATTAGAGTCGTTGGCGAAGATGTTGGCGGGAATAGCGGAAGAACGATCGAATTCAATTTAAATGATTGTTTGCTAAATATTCGGACCGTTACTAAAGGGACCAAAAACATATAGGATCGGATTTGGCTTTTGAAAAGCCAAAAATATGACAGGTACACTTGCCACTGAATTATTATTGCATTTTGGCTTTAGGGGCCGTTTTGATCACAAATCGTATATAACAATGTTAGGAGGATGTCCAATGTCTCATCTGACCTTCGAAGAAGAGCAGTTATGTTGGGAAAATTGGGTGGATTGCAGAGACCCGCTAGCCGGGGACATTTTGGTAAAGAAATACATACCTCTCGTATCGTATCATGTTCAACGTATTTCAGTAAGTCTTCCTAAAAATGTAAGCCGGGATGATATAAGGAGTTTAGGGATGATGGGGTTATTCGATGCCCTGGAACGCTTTGATACGAAGCGTGACCTGAAGTTTGACACATATGCATCTTTTAGAATTCGTGGTGCTATTTTAGATGGATTAAGGAAAGAGGATTGGCTTCCACGGAGTGCAAGAGATAAAGCCAAGAAAATTGAATCTGCAATAGAACAGCTGGAGCAGCAATACATGAGGAACCTTTCGCCAAATGAGATTGCCGCTGAATTGAATATCCCGGAAGATGAAGTATATGCTGCATTAAATGAGAATTTCTTTGCCAATGTACTATCTATTGATGAAAATCCCCAAGAGGACGATAAAGAAAGCGCGAATTTTCATATTAAAGATGAAAAGGCGGATTTACCTGAGGAACATGTGTTAAGGGAAGAACTGTATGTGGAATTAGCAAAAGTCATAGAAACGCTTAATGAAAAAGAACAGTTGGTTTTACAGCTTTTTTATAAGGAAGAACTAACATTAACCGAAATCGGACAAGTGATGAGCCTATCTACGTCCCGGATATCCCAAATACACTCTAAAGCGATATATAAATTAAGAAACACGATGCAAGATCAAAAGATTTAATCACGATATTTTGATTGAAGGGGGCTTTGGAGAACGAAGAAAGCCCCCATATGTCAACTTGAAAGAATTCTTACGGGTATCCGCAATAAATGTTTCGAAATCACAGAACGTTCGAACTGTACTTTGTCATGAAAGCATAGAGAAAGTAATCAAGAAAAAACAACAGTGAAAAAGATCCCCATCCGTATTAAGGTAACAGGATTGACTATTCCGGTTAATTAGGAGGCAACATGTCAACGTTTTTTATATTTCTGTTGTTTGTATTAAACATATTCACCATTTTTGCCATCATCGTTTTATATCTTCGCCAAAATCGTTTAAGTAAGTTGGAAAAAGACCAAAAAGCCATCATTGGAGAAATGGAACAACTTTTGTCTGGATATTTAATGGAGATGAAAGAGGACAACGAGACATTAGTAAAGGCATTTACCAATTCGGTGGCAATGAATCACGATCTTGGACAAAAAGGACAAGAACATGGTTCAATCAAAGAAACAAAGGAAGATAAGAAAGAAAAACAAGAACAAAACATTGAGTATGAAGAGGGAAGTCGTGCCGCAGCTAAAATGCAGGCGATTAACGCTTATAAAATAGTGCCTGAAGAAAATGAGGCCAATGCTTTACCCGTAAAAGTCGAGGACAAATTGGAGCTTTCATCGGCAGCCACTTCCCCTCAAAACGAGGGGAAGCCGGTTGGCATGGAATTTTCGGACATGCTGCAGGCTTCGTTAAATGAACGGTCATTGAATGAAAAAGTGGATATGTTAGCGGATCAAGGGAATTCAGTAGAGGAAATCGCCAAAAAGTTAGGTCGCGGTCAAACGGAGATAGAGCTATTACTAAAGTTTCGCAAGAATAGATAAAGTTATCTCTTGATTGTACAGAGCCATTATGATATATTATGAAATGGTGTTAATACACACGCCCCGTGATTCTTGCAGATGGTGCTGTTACGACAGTTTCTGTATGAAAATGATCGGTGCGGAGGAAAAACAAAACCATTTAGGAGGAACTAAAATGTCAGTCATTTCTATGAAACAATTGCTTGAAGCTGGTGTGCATTTCGGACACCAAACACGTCGCTGGAACCCGAAAATGAAGAAATATATCTTCACTGAGCGTAACGGCATCTACATCATCGACCTTCAAAAAACAGTTAAAAAGGTTGAAGAAGCTTATAACTTCGTGAAAGAACTAGCTGCTAACGGTGGTACTGTTCTTTTCGTCGGAACTAAAAAACAAGCTCAAGAATCTGTTAAAGAAGAAGCTATCCGTTCTGGTATGTACTATGTAAACCAACGTTGGTTAGGTGGAACTTTAACAAACTTTGAAACAATCCAAAAACGTATCACTCGTCTTAAAGATATCGAAAAAATGGAGGAAAACGGAACTTTCGAAGTCCTTCCTAAAAAAGAAGTTATCCAACTTAAAAAAGAATGGGATCGCTTAGAAAAATTCTTAGGCGGTATTAAAGATATGAAGACTCTTCCAGATGCGATCTTCGTTATCGACCCTCGCAAAGAGCGTATTGCTGTTGCGGAAGCACACAAATTACACATTCCACTTGTTGGTATCGTTGATACAAACTGTGATCCGGATGAAATCGATGTAGTTATTCCTGCGAATGACGATGCAATCCGTGCTGTTAAATTATTAACAGGTAAAATGGCAGATGCTATCTTAGAAGCTAAACAAGGCGAAGAAACAGCAACTGAAACAACTACTGCTTAATAAGTAAAAAAGGTTGCTTATTCAGTAAGAAAAAAGGTGATAAGAGGATAATGCCTTTTATCCCTTTTTTTTGCACTAAATAAACATACATAAAATCGCTGTACGGAATGTCTTTTTAAAAAGGTGTGGGCGATTTTTGAGGGATGAAAATCATCAACTAGTTTAGCTCCGTCAAATTGACTGAAAAAGTTGATGTTTTTTCAGAAAAATTGTCAAGACTCGTTATTTTCCTTGATGATAACAAGTATTTTTGGCAATAATGGGTAAAGATTGAATAAACTGCATTTAATTTGAGGAGGATATATATTATGGCAATCACTGCACAATTAGTTAAAGAATTGCGTGAAAAAACTGGTGCCGGTATGATGGACTGTAAAAAGGCACTTGTACAAACAGAAGGTGATATGGAAAAGGCAATCGATTTCCTACGTGAAAAAGGGATTGCAAAAGCTGCTAATAAAGGCGACCGTATTGCTGCTGAAGGTCTAACTTCAATCGTTGTGGAAGGAAACCAAGCGGTTATTCTTGAAGTGAACTCAGAAACTGATTTCGTTGCTAAAAACGAAGGCTTCCAACTTCTTGTTAAAGAATTGGCTTCATTCCTTCTTGCTAACAAACCTGAAAGCGTTGAAGCAGCGCTTGAGCAAACAATGGAAAATGGAGCAAAAGTTGCAGATCATATCAATGCTGCTGTTGCAAAAATCGGAGAAAAATTAACTCTTCGCCGTTTCCAAGTCGTTTCTAAAACAGATAACGATGCATTTGGTGCATACCTTCACATGGGTGGACGTATCAGCGTACTATCAGTTCTTGAAGGTACAACTGACGAAGAAGCAGCTAAAGGCGTTTCAATGCATATCGCTGCAATTAACCCTAAATATATCTCTCGTGACCAAGTAGATGCCAGCGAACTAGAACGCGAACGCGAAGTTCTTACTCAGCAAGCACTTAATGAAGGAAAACCTGAAAAAATCGTTGCGAAAATGGTTGAAGGACGTATCAATAAATTCTACGAAGAAATCTGTGTTAACGAACAAGCTTTCGTTAAGAACCCTGATCAAAAAGTGGGACAATTCGTTGAATCAAAAGGCGGAAAAATCCAATCATTCGTTCGTTATGAAGTAGGGGAAGGTCTTGAAAAACGTCAAGAAAACTTTGCTGAAGAAGTAATGAATCAAGTTAAAAAAGACTAATTGTCAGTTAATTAATAGTAGGGAACACTCTTGTGTTCCCTATTTTTTGAAATGTCATGAATTTTTGGTAGTATTGCAAGAAGGCATGATGAACGAATGAAAAGATTACATAGTTGGAGGTTCTCATGAGTAACGCTAAATATAAACGTGTCGTTCTAAAACTAAGTGGCGAAGCATTAGCCGGTGAAGAAGGATTTGGAATTAACCCTGCAGTAATTAAATCCATTGCTGAACAAGTCAAGGAAGTGGCTGAGCTTGATGTGGAAGTGGCTGTTGTTGTCGGCGGCGGAAACATTTGGCGCGGAAAAATAGGCAGTGAAATGGGCATGGATCGTGCTAATGCCGATTATATGGGTATGCTGGCTACAGTCATGAACTCATTGGCATTACAAGACAGCCTTGATCAGCTTGGAATTGAAACGCGCGTGCAAACTTCCATTGAGATGAGACAAGTCGCAGAACCATACATTAGACGCCGTGCAATCAGGCACCTAGAGAAAAAGAGAGTGGTGATTTTTGCAGCTGGTACAGGTAATCCATACTTCTCAACGGATACCACTGCCGCCCTGCGTGCTGCTGAAATTGAAGCTGATGTCATCTTGATGGCGAAGAATAATGTGGATGGCGTATACAATGCAGATCCGGTTAAGGACAAAAATGCAGTTAAGTATGATAAACTTTCCTATCTTGATGTGATTAAAGAAGGGTTGGAAGTAATGGATTCAACTGCGTCCTCACTATGCATGGACAATGATATTCCATTGATCGTCTTCTCAATCATGGAAAAAGGTAATATTAAACGGGCCGTTTTAGGCGAAACGCTTGGAACTATCGTAAGGGGGAAATAAAAGATGCCGAAACAAGTTATTTCGAATTCGAAAACGAAAATGGAAAAAGCCATTGGAGCGTACACACGTGAATTAGCAAGCATCCGTGCCGGAAGGGCAAATGCCTCATTGCTTGATAGAATCTCGATTGATTATTATGGTTCGCCGACACCAGTTAATCAAGTGGCTGGCATTTCTGTCCCGGAAGCTAGATTATTAGTCATTCAACCATATGATAAAACGGTATTGGGTGAAATCGAAAAGGCGATTTTGAAATCAGACTTAGGCTTAAATCCTTCTAATGATGGATCGGTCATCAGGATAGCCATTCCTGCGTTAACTGAAGAGCGCAGAAAAGAGCTTGTGAAAGTTGTGAAAAAAGAAGCGGAAGAAGCGAAAATAGCTGTCCGTAATGTGCGTCGAGATGCTAATGATGATTTGAAAAAGCTTGAAAAAAGTGGTGAAATCACTGAAGATGATTTACGTGGCTATGCTGAAGACATCCAAAAGATGACAGATGGCAATATCACGAAAATCGATGAAATTACAAAAGATAAAGAAAAAGAAATTTTGGAAGTATAATTTCCGCTGAAGAATTGATTGAGTAAAGAGGGCCGAATCCATACCGGGTCATGTCTTGGTTCTAACATATAGGTGTGCTTAAAGGAGAAAACTGTTATAATAAGGTTTCTCCGATATGATTACTCCTTGAGTTAGTATGTTGCATGCAAACGTTGGAGGTGGTCCTTTTTTTGCATTTTTCATGGTAATCATAACCGATTTTAGAAAAAAAGAAGTAATGATTTCTCCCTTTCTGGCTTCTAATGGAGAAATAATTTTCATAATAATAATATGAGAACCAGTTTTTTTTTGATATTATAATATAGATTCTTTTTAAGCGGCAGAAAGCTTGATATACATAGTGCACGAAAACTTTGCCTTTGTAGAGAGATAAGTACAACCTGATGGGGGACTAACATATGTATTCACTTTGGAAGCGTTTCGTTAAAAAAGATGCTTCTTCCGATGTAACAAATAGGATTCAGCATATTAAACAGTTTGATGTTCCTCAGCATATCGCCATCATTATGGATGGGAACGGCCGTTGGGCCAAAAAGCGTGCATTGCCACGTGTGGCGGGTCATCATGAAGGTATGAAAACCGTTCGTAGAATTACGAAAGTTGCCAATAAATTAGGGGTCAAAACTTTGACGGTCTATGCGTTTTCCACTGAAAATTGGAAACGTCCGAAAAGTGAAGTCGACTTTTTGATGAAGCTTCCACAGGAATTTCTTGGGACATTTTTACCCGAGCTCATTTCCGAAAATGTAAGAGTTGAAATGATAGGGGACTTGTCTCTCATTCCGTCACATACTCAAAGTGCCGTTAAACGGGCAATGGAAGACACGAAAGGTAATGATGGGATGATTCTGAATTTTGCCCTGAATTATGGAAGCCGCGGGGAAATTGTATCAGCAGTGAATAGCATCATTCAAGATGCTAAGAATGGTATAATAAAGGAAAATGTAACTGAGGAAATGCTATCCAGTTACCTGATGACCAAACATTTGTCGGATCCTGATTTACTGATCCGTACAAGCGGTGAAATCCGTTTAAGTAATTTCATGCTTTGGCAGGCGGCTTATACTGAAATGTGGTTTACTGAGGTGCTATGGCCGGATTTTAGTGAAGAGCATTTATTGCAGGCAGTTGAGGAGTATCAAAAGCGTTCACGAAGATTCGGTGGCGTTTAATGTAGAAGGCGAGGAAAATGGAATAATGAAACAACGAATTATTACGGCGGTCGTAGTTGCCGCTATCTTCATTCCACTAGTCATTTTAGGGGGCACTCCCTTTTTACTGACGGTTTATCTGTTAGGGTCAATTGGTTTGTATGAACTGATGAAAATGAAAAAGTTACGTGTACTGTCTTTTGAAGCATTTCTTTCACACATATTATTGTGGGTGCTTTTATTGCCTAATGAGCATACTGCTTTTTTAGCAGAAATAAATTACGATAAAGTTCAAGTCTTCTTAATCGGGGTTTTGCTGCTGTTACTTTATACAGTCGTTTCAAAAAACCGTTTCACTTTTGATGACGCAGGCTTTCTAGTGACTTCAATCCTATACTTGGGGATAGGTTTCTATTACCTATTTGAAACACGTGACTCTTTGGGGTTGGGGCTGATCTATATCCTGCTTACCTTATTTACGATCTGGGCAACCGATTCCGGAGCCTACTTCATTGGTAAATCGCTTGGTAAAAGAAAGCTTTGGCCAGAAATAAGCCCAAACAAGACGGTAGAAGGATTTATCGGCGGGTTATTTTCCGCTATGGTAGTGGGTGTTCTATTTTACGTCTTCTCCAACCTTGACTACACGTTATTACAATTATTATTGATTTCATTAATCATTGGGGTATTCGGGCAATTGGGTGATCTCGTCCAATCGGCGTATAAACGTCATTATGGCGTTAAAGATTCAGGGAAGCTTCTCCCGGGACATGGAGGAATTTTGGACAGGCTTGATAGCGTGATATTCATTTTACCGATTTTGCATTTATTGCATATTTTATAATATAAATATAGGCAAGCGTTATTGAATTAGGAGATGAACAATTTGAAAAATATCAGCCTTTTGGGCGCGACAGGATCGATTGGTCAACAAACAGCGGATGTAGTTAGATCCCATCCAGATCAATTCAAGATCGTGGCGCTTTCTGCTGGAAAGAATATAGAATTGGTCAGGACTTATATACAAGAGTTTGAACCGAAACTGGTTTCAGTCCAGACGGAAGAAGATTATCATGTTTTGAAAAGTGAATTCTCCAGCCGCAAAGATATCGAGTTCATGTATGGAGATGAGGGATTGACTGCTGTTGCCGTTTATGGTCAGGCGACGATATTGGTCAATGCTGTCATTGGAAGCGTGGGTCTTTATCCGACACTTCAAGCAATAAAGGCTAAAAAAGATATTGCTATCGCCAACAAGGAAACTTTGGTGACGGCAGGTCATTTGGTTATAAGTGAAGCAAAAAAAGCGGGGGTCAGATTGCTGCCGGTTGACAGTGAGCATTCCGCTATTTTTCAGGCATTGCAAGGTGAAAAGGAAAAAAATATAGAACGCCTAGTCATTACCGCTTCGGGAGGCAGTTTTCGAGATCGGACCAGGGAAGAATTGAAGGATGTAACGGTGGAAGAGGCACTGAACCATCCGAACTGGTCAATGGGAGCTAAAATCACGATCGATTCAGCATCAATGATGAATAAGGGATTGGAAGTAATCGAGGCCCACTGGCTATTCGATCTTCCCTACGATAAAATTGATGTATTGCTACATAAGGAGAGCATCATCCATTCCATGGTTGAGTTTCATGACTCCAGCGTGATAGCACAACTGGGGACACCGGATATGCGGGTGCCGATACAATATGCACTTACTTATCCGGACCGTATTCCGCTAGCAGGACGCAAACGACTTAATCTTGCTGAAGCAGGCAAACTGCATTTTAGCGATATGGATTTCACTAGATATCCTTGTTTGCAATTCGCCTATAAAGCAGGTAAAATGGGCGGAACGATGACTACTGTGTTGAATGCCGCCAATGAAGCCGCAGTCTCTGCATTCTTATCTGGAAAGATAACCTTCCTTGAAATTGAAACGTTAATTGAAAAAGCGCTGAATCAGCATTCCGTCATAGCCCTTCCAGATTTAGAAACGATTCAGGAAGTCGATAATATGACAAGGCAGTATATAGAATCTTTAGTGAAAGATAGGTGACCGGAACATGCAGACTTTAGAAACGATTATAGCGTTCATCATCATTTTTGGAGCTCTAGTATTTTTCCATGAGCTTGGGCACTTAGTGTTTGCAAAGCGAGCAGGAATTTTATGCCGTGAGTTCGCAATCGGTTTCGGGCCAAAAGTATTCACATATAAAAAGAAGGAAACCGTATATACCATTCGATTGCTCCCTCTTGGCGGGTACGTGCGTATGGCTGGTGAGGACGCAGAAAATATTGAATTGAAGCCCGGCTATCGGGTGGGATTAATGTTTGATAATGACGAGAATGTTACAAAAATCATTTTGAACAATAAAGATAAATATCCTGATATTCGTCTTGTGGAAGTTGAAGTGATCGACCTTGATCATAAACTGATCCTTACTGGTTATGAAGAGGGCGAGGAAGATACACTAAAAACGTTTGCCATTCATAAAGAAGCGGTGATCGTTGAAAATGGTGTAGAGAACCAGATTGCTCCTTTTGACCGGCAATTTGCCTCAAAGTCGCTTGGGCATCGTTTCCTGACGATTGTAGCTGGACCGGCAATGAATTTCGTTTTGGCTTTTGTCATTTTTGTGTTGATTGGCCTGTTTCAAGGAGTCGTGGTGGATGAAGCGAAACTTGGTGAGTTGACTCCAGATGGTTCGGCAGTAAATGCCGGTTTAAAATCGGGGGATGTCATTCAATCCATAGAAGGGACGGAAGTCTCCACTTGGGGAGATGTTCAGGAAAGCATTCAAAAGAACCCTGGGCAAGAGATCGAGTTCGTCGTTGACAGGGACGGGAAAACATTAGAAGTTCCGGTTGTTCCACAAGAAGTGGAGAGGGAAGGGAAGAAAATCGGCATTATCGGTGTTTACCCTCCTGTTGAAAAAGCACCGATTAAAGCTATACAATATGGTTTTACAGAAACGTATTTTTGGACAAAACAAATCTTCATCATCCTTGGTGACCTCGTAACGGGTGGATTTACGATCGACAGTTTATCTGGTCCTGTAGGAATATATAAATCAACTGAGGAAGTAGCGAAACAAGGTTTATTCACGTTAATGAAATGGGCAGGGCTGCTCAGCATTAACCTGGGAATCATGAACCTGCTTCCGCTGCCGGCATTGGATGGGGGAAGGCTGTTATTCTTTGTGGTCGAATTCTTAAGAGGGAAACCAATTGACCGTCAAAAAGAAGGAATGGTTCACTTCATCGGCTTTGCGTTGCTGATGTTATTGATGATTGTCGTTACATGGAATGACATCCAGCGGTTCTTCCTGTAAGACATGTTTGGACAGTGCAAAAAAAGGCCAGCAGATTTATCTGTTGGCCGTTTTCTTATCTGAAGGGATTTCCTAGTTTTTTAACCGTTTTGGGGAAATTGTTTGTTTTCTAGGGAAATCGTAAGTATAATCGAGAATGAGTATATTAAATTAGCTTTTCTGAAAAACGCGGAAAGTCTTTTTTGTATGAAATGACCGTATTCAAGTTGCGATATGAACTTTACCGTAGCCGCAATTAATTTAAAGGAAATATTGAAGAGGTGCAGATATGAAACAAAGTATGACATTGATCCCTACATTGAGGGAAGTGCCTGCAGATGCTGAAATCAAAAGTCATCAGCTGCTATTACGTGCAGGATTTATGAGACAAAACTCCAGCGGGGTTTATAGTTTTATGCCGCTTGGAAAGAAGGTGCTTCAAAAGGTTGAGGCTATCGTTCGGGAAGAGATGGAAAATGCTGGCGCAGTAGAACTGTTGATGCCGGCTTTACAACAAGCCGAATTCTGGCAGGAATCTGGACGCTGGTATACTTATGGTCCAGAGTTGATGCGGCTTAAGGATCGCAACAACCGTGAATTTGCGCTTGGTGCCACACATGAAGAAGTGATAACCAGCTTAGTTCGTGATGAGGTGAAATCATATAAGCGTCTTCCATTAACGGTTTACCAGATCCAAACCAAATTCCGTGATGAAAAAAGACCGCGTTTCGGATTGTTGCGTGGACGTGAGTTCATCATGAAGGATGCTTATTCTTTCCATGCTAATCAAGAAAGCCTGGATGCTGTTTATAAAAATTTATATGCGGCATATTCGAATATATTCAGCCGTTGTGGGTTGAACTTCCGTGCCGTCATTGCCGATTCGGGGGCAATGGGTGGTAAGGATACACATGAATTCATGGTCCTGTCTGAAATAGGGGAGGATACCATCGCTTATTCGGATAGTTCCGATTATGCAGCTAATATTGAAATGGCACCTGTGAGCGTAAAATATGAAAAAAGCTCCGAAGAACAAATTGCACTTGAAAAAATCCATACACCAGGTCAAAAAACGATTGAAGAAGTTGCTTCATTCTTGAATACTAGTGCAGAGAAACTAATTAAATCGTTATTGTTTAAAGTGGATGAAAAGTATGTGCTTGTATTGGTACGAGGAGATCATGAAGTCAATGATATCAAGCTGAAGAATTTTTATAACGCTTCAATCGTTGAATTGGTCGATCCAAATGAGACGAAAGAAGTCTTAGGATGTACAATTGGATCTCTTGGACCAATCAATGTCACTTCTGAAGTTGAAGTGATTGCGGATGTTGCCGTCGAGGCCATGGTTAATGGAATTTGTGGTGCAAATGAGGAAGACCACCATTATGTGAACGTAAATCCCGCTCGTGATTTTAACGTGGCCAATTATATAGATCTTCGTTTCATCCAAGAGGGCGACCCATCACCGGACGGAAACGGAATAATTAAATTTGCCAAAGGGATTGAGGTAGGACACGTATTCAAACTGGGAACTAAATATTCCGAAGCTATGAATGCGACATTCCTGGATGAGAATGGACGGATGCAACCTATGATCATGGGCTGTTATGGCATTGGTGTTTCCCGTACACTTGCCGCTGTTGCTGAACAATTCAACGATGAAAAAGGATTGGTCTGGCCAGCGAATTTGGCGCCATACCAAGTCCATTTGATTCCAATCAATATGAAGGATGAGGCTCAGGCTGCCCTTGCAGAAGATTTATATAATAATTTAAAGGCACAAGGCATGGAAGTTCTTATGGATGATCGTCAAGAACGTGCGGGCGTGAAATTCGCAGACTCTGACTTGATCGGTCTTCCTGTCAGGGTGACTGTTGGTAAAAAGGCATCCGACGGAATCGTCGAAGTGAAAATTCGTAAAACGGGTGAGGTTCTTGAAATTGAAAGAGCTGAACTGACTCAAAAGCTTCACGAAATAATGGCATAATTTAAAATAGCGGAATTAGGCATCATTCACTTGGATGATGCCTTTCCTTTTCATGGATTTGGATACTAGTGAAACACTCATGATATGTTATAATAGCCTCTGGTATCAAAAGAAAATGATAGTGAAAATAAGAGATAGTAGATAGGGGAGAGAGGGAATGGATCAAAATCCAAATAGCGGTAGAGAGAGATTTCAACTCTTGCTCCAGCAAATGGACTTGACTGAGGATGCCTTTGTGAATTATTTCATAGGTGCCGAAATTGATAAGCTCTCAATCGAGAGGGAGTCCAAAACATGGCATTTTGCTTTTAATATACCTGCATTAA
Source organism: Bacillus sp. ISL-4 (assembly GCF_018613275.1). Lineage (NCBI taxonomy): Bacteria > Bacillati > Bacillota > Bacilli > Caryophanales > Bacillaceae > Bacillus > Bacillus sp. ISL-4. Next base: position 73,588 of record NZ_JAGGQN010000012.1, on the reverse strand, counting down.
TTCCTTGCAGTGTTCATACAAGACTCGCTACTCATCTAGCAAGTACGTTTTCCCATATTGCGAAGGTCACATTCAACTTGAATGTAGCTAATCCGCAAGTGACGGAACAATTGGTAAAAGAGTATTGGAAAAACTGCATCGGCGAGCTTGAAGGCATGTCTCCGGCACTGTTATCACTTCTAAATGAACAAGTGCCAACGGTGAATGGATATAAGCTTATCGTTAGCGCCCGAAATGATACGGAGGCTGGTCAGTTGAAACGAAAATACTCCGGCATCATTTCGAATATCTACCAAACATTCGGTTTTCCTCCGTTGACACTTGAAGCGGAAGTGAAGGAAACGGTTTCGAATCCTGATTACCAGAAGTTTTTAGAAGAGAAACAAAAGGAAGACGCAGAAAAGGGACTTGCTGCCCTAGTGGAAATGCAGAAAAAAGAATCGGAAAAAGGCGGCGACGATGCCGTCTACGACGGACCGGTTAAAATTGGCTATACGATTAAAGAGGATGCTGATTTCCGCAGAATCGAACAAATTATTGATGAAGAGCGCAGGATTGCTATCGAAGGCTTCGTATTTGATGCAGAAGTTCGTGAGTTACGCAGCGGACGAAGCCTGTTGACTTTTAAAGTCACTGATTATACGAGCTCGATATTGGTCAAAATGTTTTCGCGTGATAAAGAAGATGCTGCCATACTTGCCCGAGTGAAAAAAGGGATGTGGGTACGTGCCCAAGGCAGCATCCAAAATGATACATTCGTACGTGACCTTGTAATGATCGCAAATGATATAAATGAAATATCTAAACAAGGACGGCAGGATAAGGCTCCAGAAGGGGAAAAGCGTGTAGAACTGCATATGCATACCCCAATGAGCCAGATGGATGCAGTGACACCTACTTCTGCACTTGTTGCCCAGGCTGCAAAGTGGGGGCATAAGGCCGTGGCCATTACAGATCATGCGGGAGCACAATCATTCCCTGAAGCTTATAGTGCCGGGAAAAAGAATGGTATCAAAATCCTTTATGGTGTCGAAGTGAATCTTGTAAATGATGGTGTACCCATTGTTTATAATGAGGCGCATATCGCTTTGGCAGATGCCACCTATGTTGTATTTGACGTAGAGACGACAGGCCTGTCAGCCGTTTATGATACGATCATTGAATTTGCTGCAGTGAAAATTCGTGACGGTGACATCATTGATCGATTCGAGTCATTTGCGAATCCGCATCACCCACTTTCCAATACGACGATAGAATTGACTGGAATCACTGATGATCTTGTAGAAAATGCTCCGGAAGTCTCGGAAGTACTAGAAAAGTTCAAGGAATGGGCGGGCGATGCGATTCTGGTTGCCCACAACGCAGCCTTCGATATGGGGTTTTTGAATATAGGCTATAAAAACCTGGGTTATCCTAAAGCTTCCAATCCTGTTCTTGATACATTGGAACTTGCCCGTTTCTTATATCCGGAGTTTAAAAATCACCGGTTAAATACATTATGTAAAAAGTTCGACATTGATTTGACCCAGCATCATAGGGCCATTTATGACGCCGAAGCTACAGGTTACCTTATGCTGAAGATGCTAAAGGATGCAATGGAAAAGGAGATTACCCATCATGATCAACTTAATGACAATATGGGTAAAGGAAATGCTTATCAGCGTTCCCGGCCGTCCCATTGTACGCTGATCGCGCAAACACAGGCTGGCTTAAAAAACCTTTTCAAATTAGTTTCAATATCACACATCGATTATTTCTATCGTGTGCCCCGACTGCCACGCTCACAACTTAAAAAGTATCGTGAAGGAATCTTGGTCGGATCGGGATGCGATAAAGGGGAAGTTTTTGAAGGGATGATGCAGAAGGGTTTTGAGGAAGTCGTCGATATCGCCGAATTCTACGATTATCTTGAAATCCATCCGAAGGAAGTGTATCAGCATTTGATTGAGCTTGAATATGTACGGGATGATAAATCATTAGAAACGATCATCTCTAATATCGTCAAGCTTGGTGAAAAATTGGATAAGCCAGTCGTAGCCACGGGAAATGTGCATTATTTGGATCCGAATGATAAAATTTACCGTAAAATCCTTGTGAATTCACAAGGTGGCGCAAATCCGCTGAATCGTCATAAGCTTCCTGACGTACATTTTCGGACAACTGATGAAATGCTACGGGAATTCTCCTTCCTCGGTTCTGAGAAAGCCAAAGAGGTCGTGGTAACCAACACGAATAAAATCGCTGATATGATTGAAGAAATCAAGCCAATCAAGGATGAGTTATACACACCTAAAATTGAAGGTGCAGAAGATGAGATGCGTGAAATGAGTTATGGCATGGCAAGGAAGATTTATGGAGAGAACCTGCCGGAAATCGTGGAAGCCCGTCTTGAGAAAGAATTGAAAAGCATCATTGGCCACGGTTTTGCCGTTATTTATTTAATTTCTCACAAACTTGTTAAAAAATCCTTGAATGATGGTTATCTAGTTGGCTCAAGGGGATCGGTTGGATCATCCTTCGTTGCCACCATGACTGAAATTACAGAGGTAAATCCGCTTCCGCCGCATTATGTATGTCCGGAGTGCAAGAAATCTGAATTCTTCAATGACGGTTCTGTAGGTTCCGGGTTTGACCTGCCAGATAAAGACTGTCCCGATTGTGGCATTGCTTATACAAAAGACGGGCATGATATCCCGTTTGAAACTTTCCTTGGATTTAAAGGGGATAAGGTTCCGGATATTGACTTGAACTTCTCTGGTGAATATCAGCCGAAGGCCCATAACTATACGAAGGTCTTATTCGGTGAAGAATATGTATATCGTGCCGGAACGATTGGTACGGTCGCTGAAAAAACGGCTTATGGATATGTAAAAGGGTATTCCTCTGATAATAACATCCATATGCGTGGAGCCGAGACTGATCGCCTTGTTGCCGGTTGTACTGGTGTGAAAAGGACGACTGGACAGCACCCGGGCGGAATCATCGTTGTTCCGGATTATATGGATATCTATGATTTCACACCAATTCAGTTCCCTGCGGATGACAGGAATTCTGAGTGGAAAACAACTCACTTTGATTTCCATTCCATTCACGATAATATTTTGAAACTTGATATACTTGGTCACGATGATCCGACTGTAATCCGGATGCTTCAAGATTTAAGTGGCATCGATCCAAAGACCGTTCCCACCGATGATCCAGAAGTAATGAAAATATTCAGCAGTACTGAATCTTTAGGAGTCACCGAAGAACAGATCATGTGTAAAACGGGTACGCTTGGCATTCCGGAATTTGGTACGCGTTTTGTCCGGCAGATGCTTGAAGATACGAAACCAACGACATTTTCCGAACTTGTTCAGATTTCAGGGCTTTCCCACGGTACGGATGTATGGCTGAGCAATGCACAGGAACTGATCCATAACCGCATATGTACACTAAGTGAGGTTATAGGCTGCCGGGATGATATTATGGTCTATCTGATATACCAAGGTCTAGATCCTTCCCTAGCGTTTAAAATCATGGAATCTGTACGTAAAGGGAAAGGGCTCTCGGAGGAATTCGAAGAGGAAATGAGGAAAAATGAGGTGCCGGAATGGTATATCGATTCATGTAAGAAGATTAAATACATGTTCCCGAAAGCCCATGCTGCAGCTTATGTCTTAATGGCTGTCCGGATTGCCTATTTTAAAGTGCATCTGCCTTTATTGTATTATGCTGCCTATTTCACAGTACGTGCCGATGATTTTGAAATCGACGCCATGACACGGGGACCGCAAGCGATCAAATCAAAAATGGAAGAAATCATGGTAAAGGGATTGGATGCATCCACAAAGGAAAAGAATACATTGACGGTTCTTGAACTTGCTTTGGAAATGTGTGAACGCGGATTTTCATTCGCTAAAGTGGACTTGTACAAATCCAGTGCAGATCAATTCTTAATTGAAGGAAATACTTTGATACCGCCTTTCAATTCGATACCTGGTCTTGGAACGAATGCGGCGATCAATATCGTCAACGCGCGGGGAAATGGTGAATTCCTTTCCAAAGAAGACCTTCAACAACGGGGGAAGGTTTCGAAGACCATCCTTGAATACCTTGATAAACAAGGCTGTCTGGAGTCATTGCCTGAACAAAATCAGTTATCTTTATTTTAAAGAGGAAACTGATTCCAAAAAGGAAGAAACAGACATGATATTTGCATAAATATCTTGATTATGGTATATTTTTATTGGAAATACTAAGAGGAACCAATGGCAAGAGTGGGGAAACCCACTCTTTCGTGTTGTATTGACCATTTAATTTTGAATCCGAAACCAAGCGCATACAACGCACGTATGGAGGAAACAAATGAGTAAAAAGGTAACGGAAGTCGTAGAGGAATTAGCATTACCAATTCTTGAAGAATTGCAGCTTGAATTAGTCGAAGTGGAGTATGTGAAGGAAGGTAAAAGCTGGTTCCTTCGAGTGTACATTGATAAAGAAACAGGCGTAGATATTGATGATTGCGGAAATGTGAGTGAAAAACTCAGTGAAAAGCTTGATGAGGTTGATCCGATTCCACAAAATTATTTTCTCGAAGTTTCATCACCCGGAGCTGAAAGGCCTCTGAAAAAAGAGAAGGATTTCCTTAATGCTATCGGTAAAAATGTTTACATAAAAACATACGAGCCCATTTTAGATGAAAAAGAATTCGAAGGAATCTTAACCAGTTTCGATGGTGCAGAAGTGACAATCGAAGTCAGAATCAAGACAAGAAAGAAAACGATCGTCATACCATTCGAAAAGGTAGCCAAAGCGAGATTGGCGATTACCTTCTCTTAAGTCAAGCAAATCATTAATTTAAATATCCGTAAGGGGGATCACCATGGGCAATGAGTTATTGGATGCTCTCTATATTTTAGAAAACGAAAAAGGAATTTCCAGGGAGGTTTTGATCGACGCGATTGAATCTGCCCTTATATCGGCCTATCGCCGTAACTTTAACCAAGCACAAAATGTACGTATCGACTTGAATCTTGGTAAAGGAACTATGCGTGTATTTGCCAGAAAAGACGTTGTTGACGAAGTGTTCGATTCACGTCTGGAAATTTCTATTGAAGAAGCAAGAGCAATTGATCCCAACTATCAGTTAGAGGATATTGTCGAAATGGAAGTAACACCTAAGGATTTCGGCCGTATTGCTGCACAAACAGCAAAACAAGTCGTCACTCAAAGAGTGCGTGAAGCTGAACGGGGCATCATTTATGCCGAATTCATCGATCGTGAAGAGGATATCATGACTGGCATCGTTCAACGCCAGGATTCCCGATTCATTTATGTGAGCCTAGGTAAAATCGAAGCTTTGCTCCCGGTGAATGAGCAAATGCCGAATGAACAGTATAAACCTCATGACCGCATTAAAGTTTTCATCACTAAAGTTGAAAAGACTTCCAAGGGTCCGCAAATTTTTGTATCCCGTTCACACCCTGGCCTTTTAAAACGTTTATTCGAAATCGAAGTGCCTGAAATTTTTGATGGAACAGTAGAAATTAAGTCAGTTGCCCGCGAAGCAGGCGACCGTTCAAAAATCTCCGTGCACTCCGATAACGAAGAAGTCGATCCTGTCGGTTCTTGTGTAGGCCAAAAAGGACAGCGTGTTCAGGCCATCGTCAATGAATTGAAAGGTGAAAAAATCGATATCGTTAAATGGTCGGAGAATCCGGTCATTTTCGTTGCGAATGCTTTAAGCCCTTCAAAAGTACTGGAAGTTATTGTTAAAGAAGAGGAAAAGGCGACGACTGTAATCGTTCCGGATTATCAACTTTCCCTGGCAATTGGTAAGCGTGGACAAAATGCCCGTTTAGCTGCCAAGCTTACAGGCTGGAAAATTGATATCAAGAGTGAAACGGAAGCCCGCGAAGCTGGTATTTATCCGGTGGAAGAACAGGAATTCCTTTTGAGCAGAGATAGTTATGGTACTGAAGAGGAAACAGATTTCGAAGAGGATAACGAGTAATTTGAGGTGAAAAAAGATGAATAGCCGAAAAAAAATCCCGATGCGTAAATGTGTGGCAACAGGCGAAATGAAGCCGAAGAAAGAACTCATTCGCATCGTTCGATCTAAAGAAGGGGAAGTCAGCCTTGATCCTACCGGAAAGAAATCGGGAAGGGGAGCTTATTTGACTCTTGATCGGGATGTTATCGAGCTGGCCAAAAAGAAAAATGTGCTGGCTAATCACCTTAGTACCCAAATCGATTCTTCCCTTTATGAACAATTGCTTGAATTAGTGAATAAGGAGAAAAACTAACAACATGACCCAACAACAACAATGGATGTCTCTATTAGGTTTGGCCAATCGAGCACGCAAGCTAATTTCGGGTGAAGAATTAGTGGTTAAAGAGATTAGAAGCGGTAATGCCAAAGTTGTTATTTTATCCGCGGACGCTTCAAAAAACACTGAAAAAAAAATATCTGATAAGTGCGCATTTTATCAGGTTCCTTTAAAAAGAGTCGAAAGCAGGTCAATGCTCGGCCATGCGATAGGTAAGGATGCAAGAGTTGCCGTCGCAGTTCTGGATGAAGGTTTTGCACAAAAACTCCGAACGCTGCTCGATTAAATTTTACGGGGGTGAACGTATGACAAAATTGCGTGTATATGAATATGCAAAACAAAAGAACGTTTCAAGCAAGGATGTAATAAATAAACTTAAAGAAATGAATATAGAGGTAACAAACCATATGACAGCATTAGACGATTCAACTGTAAATAAATTAAACGATTCAATCAAACCTAAAAACGAAGATAAAAGTCAAGCTGCTGAACCAAAAGCTAACGCTACGGTTGCAAAATACGAAGCAGAAGCAGATGAGAAGAGTACAGTCAATAAAGAAAAGCTTAAGAAAAAACCACCAGTTAAACCTGTAGGTACAAAAAAACCGACTGGGCAGTTTAACCGCGGTCGCAATAATAAGAATAAAAATAATAAACAAAGACAACAAGCGCCGGCGGCTCCTGTTACAAAACGTAAAGAAAGAGAACTACCAGAGAAAATTACGTTTTATGAGTCTTTGACGGTTATGGAACTTGGAAAAAAACTTCACCGTGAACCTTCTGAAATCATTAAAAAGCTCTTTATGCTTGGTGTTATGGCAACAATCAACCAAACTTTGGATAAAGATGCAATTGAATTGATTTGTACGGAATACGGTGTAGTAGCAGAAGAAGAGATTCGTGTCGACTTAACAGACCTTGAATCACTTGTCACTGAGGACGCTTCTGAAGATTTAATTGAACGTCCGGCTGTCGTGACGATCATGGGACACGTTGACCATGGTAAAACGACATTGCTTGATTCTATACGCCATACAAAAGTTACTGAAGGCGAAGCTGGCGGAATCACTCAGCATATCGGTGCTTATCAAGTTAAAGTTAACGATAAGAAAATAACTTTCTTGGATACACCAGGTCATGCTGCGTTTACAACAATGCGTGCCCGCGGTGCACAAGTTACCGATATCACCATTCTTGTCGTCGCTGCGGATGATGGCGTTATGCCTCAAACGATTGAAGCGATCAACCATGCCAAAGCTGCAGAAGTTCCAATTATCGTCGCTGTCAATAAGATGGATAAAGAGGCTGCCAATCCGGACCGTGTCATGCAAGAATTGACAGAACATGGTTTAGTTTCTGAAGCATGGGGCGGAGACACAATTTTCGTACCAATTTCAGCTAAAAACGGTGAGGGTATCGATAGCTTGCTTGAAATGATTCTTCTTGTCAGTGAAGTGGAGGAGTATAAAGCGAATCCATCTCGTAAAGCAAATGGAACGGTTATCGAAGCACGTTTGGATAAAGGGCGCGGATCGGTTGCCACTTTGCTTGTTCAAAACGGAACGTTGAAAATCGGTGATCCGATTGTTATCGGTAATACATTCGGACGTGTTCGTGCTATGGTCAACGATCTTGGACGCCGTGTTAAGGATGCAGGTCCTTCAACACCGGTTGAAATCACTGGATTGAACGAAGTGCCACAAGCAGGCGATCGTTTCATCGTCTTTGAAGATGAGAAAACGGCCCGTCAAGTTGGGGAAGTGCGTGCACAGAGACAACTTGCTTCACAACGTAATGAGAAATCCCGTGTAACCCTAGATACATTATTCGAGCAAATGAAAGAAGGGGAAATCAAAGAATTGAACATCATTCTAAAAGCTGATGTTCAAGGTTCTGCGGAAGCAGTAGCCGCTTCCCTGAATAAAATAGAAGTGGAAGGCGCTAAAGTGAAAATCATACACATTGGCGTCGGTGCTATTACAGAGTCTGACATCATCCTTGCTACAGCTTCGAACGCAATCGTCATCGGATTCAACGTCCGTCCTGATGTGAATGCGAAGCGTGCAGCTGAATCAGAAAGTGTTGATGTCCGTCTTCACCGCATCATCTATAAAGCGATTGAAGAGATCGAGTCGGCTATGAAAGGGATGCTTGACCCTGAATTCGAAGAAAAAATTATCGGTCAGGCTGAAGTTCGTACGACTTTCAAAGTATCCAAAGTAGGTATGATTGCCGGTTCTTACGTTACAGAAGGAAAAATTACACGTGATAGCGGAATTCGCTTAATTCGTGAAGGTGTCGTCATTTACGAAGGTGAAATTGATGCATTGAAACGTTTTAAAGATGATGTAAAAGAAGTGGCAACGAACTATGAGTGCGGTATTACGATTAAAAATTACAACGACCTTAAAGAAGGCGATGTAATTGAAGCGTATGTAATGGAAGAGATCGAACGTAAATGATCGTTGGCTCTGTCCAATGTGAATGCATCATCCATGACACCCATTCTTTGAAAGAAAAAAGGGCAGTGCTTCAGCGTGTAATGACACGGCTTAAGCAGAAGTTCAATATTTCTGTAGCAGAGACCGATTTTCAGGAATTATGGCAGCGGACAAAGATTACTATCGTAACCGTAACATCCTCAAGGAAGGCTACTGAACGGGAACTTCAAAATGCCCTTAAATTTCTAGATTCTTTTCCGGAACTAGAGCGAACAATAACAGATATAGACTGGCTTTAGGCTATCGAGGTGATATTATGAGCCTTCGTTCAAATCGTGTTGGCGAACAAATGAAAAAAGAGCTGAGTGAAATTATCGGCCGAAAAATTAAAGATCCAAGAATCGGATTTGTAACAGTGACGGATGTCGCGGTTACAGGCGATTTACAACAGGCAACAGTTTATATTTCCGTTTTGGGTGACCAGGAACAAAGGGAGAAAACCCTTCAAGGTCTAGCTAAGGCGAAAGGATTCATGCGTTCAGAAATTGGGCAGAGAATCCGCCTGCGCAAAACCCCTGAGCTGTTTTTTGAATTTGATGAATCGGTCGATTATGGTAATCGTATCGAGTCGTTGATTTCCCAAATCAATTCAGAGGATAAACCGGCTGAAAAAGACGAGGAATAAGCAAGCAGTAAAAGGAGGCCGACTCAATAAGTGCTTTGCACTTCTTGAAGTCGGTCTCTTTTTTTTGAAAACTGAATATGTAAAAAAGGAAAAACACCTTTCGAAATTGGAATTCATTTTGCTTTATGTAGTTTAGGGTGTTTTATAAATGATGAGGTGAAAGCGTGAACGGTATTCTTCCATTATGGAAACCCAAGGGATTGACATCCCATGATTGTGTTTTTAAATTAAGAAAGATTTTAAAGACAAAAAAGGTTGGGCACACAGGTACTTTAGATCCTGATGTAACAGGGGTTTTGCCTATTTGTATCGGGAGGGCAACTAAGATAGCCGAATATTTGACAGAAGCCGGTAAAGCGTATGAAGGGGAAGTGACCCTTGGTTTTTCAACGACAACTGAAGACGCAAGCGGTGAAAAAGTGGATGAGAAAAAGATTGATCAAGTGATTCAGCGTAAACGGATTCTTGAAGTGCTGGAATCATTGACTGGAAAAATTGAACAGACGCCGCCGATGTTTTCAGCGGTAAAAGTAAACGGGAAGAAGTTATATGAATATGCCCGTGCAGGGATAGAAGTGGAGAGGCCTACAAGGGAGGTCACCATCTATGGAATTACCCTTCTCGATGATCGTTCTGAATTTAAAGGGGATACCATTTCTTTTCGTTTTCGCGTCAAATGCAGCAAAGGAACGTATATTCGGACGCTTGCAGTCATGATGGGTGAAGAACTGGGTTTTCCTGCCCATATGTCAGACTTGACGCGTATTGAATCAGCAGGTTTTAAGCAGGAGGACTGTTTTACATTTGCTGAAGTGGAAGAGTTCATGGAAAGTGGACAAACGGATGAATTTCTGTTGCCTTTGGAGCGGGGATTATTTCATTTGCCCAAATTTCAGATTAGTGATAAAGTAGCAAAGAAAGTACTTAACGGTGCGGTATTGGAACAAACAAAGGATGTTGATATTGAAAAAGGGAAGCCTTTTGTGATGGTCGATCCAGCTGATAAGGCCATTGCCATTTATCAAATACATCCGACAAAAGTGGGATTAATTAAACCTGTAAAAGTATTGGCACAAGAATTATAGACCGTTTTACCGCCGGAAAGAGGAGATTGAAAGGTGAAAGTGATCGCAATAGAGCATCCTCATCAATTTAATTCGGATGATTTTCCCGAGCTTGTAATGGCGCTTGGATTTTTTGATGGTATACATAAAGGTCATCAGATTGTTATTCAAACCGCCAAGAAAAAAGCCGATGAAATGAATCTTAAGTCAGCAGTCATGACATTTGACCCGCATCCTTCTGCAGTACTGGGTAGGAAAACGGAAAATATCCGCTATATCACTCCACTTGAAGATAAGGTGGATATCATAGAGTCGATGGAAATCGATTATTTATTCATTGTCCATTTCAGCAAGGAATTTGCTTCCGTACTGCCGGAACGGTTCGTTGACGAATACATTGCCGGGCTGAATGTCCGTCACGTAGTTGCAGGCTTTGATTATTCATACGGTCGCTATGGTCAAGGATCGATGGAAGATTTGCCTGTTTACGCACAAGGAAGGTTTTCGCAGACAGTCGTTGAAAAACAGACACTCGAAGATGAAAAGGTTAGCTCGACGAGAATCAGGGAAACTCTCGGTAATGGCAACTTTTCCGACTTTCATCATTTGGCTGGCCGCCGCTATTTAACGAAAGGCCATGTCGTTCATGGTGAAAAGCGGGGCAGGAAGCTGGGTTTCCCCACCGCTAATATTGAAGTAAGTGACGATTATATCTTCCCTGCTGCAGGCGTATACGCTGTCAGGATCAAAATAAGCGGTAAATGGTATAATGGAGTTTGCAATGTCGGCTACAAACCTACGTTCCACGAAGAAAAACCTAAGTATCCCACTGTAGAGGTTCATGCATTGGAGTTCTCGGGAGATATTTATGGCAACCAGGTATCGGTGGAGTGGCATACAAGACTTCGGAGTGAACAAAAATTTTCCGGACTTGAAGCATTGGTCGCTCAGATCGAAACAGATAAGCAAAATGCAATAGCCTATTTTGCAAAGCTTGAAGCATAAAAGACAAGACTTGCAATTTTAATAAAAAACATGTATTCTATTGTATGTATGAAAATAACCATTGCTTGGCTAGTCGAGACTCCGACGCTGGCTCGGTAATAGGTGATTTTACAGAATTTTAGGAGGAATAATAACATGGCAATTACACAAGTACGCAAAAACGAACTTATCGCTGAGTTCAGAACTCACGATACTGACACTGGATCTCCAGAAGTTCAAATCGCAGTATTAACAGAAGAAATCAACAACTTGAACGGTCACTTACGCACACACAAAAAAGATCACCATTCACGTCGCGGTCTTCTAAAAATGGTAGGTAAACGTCGTAATCTTTTAACTTACCTACGTAACAAAGACGTTACTCGTTACCGTACACTAATTAACAAATTAGGTCTACGTAGATAATTTTTTCAGGAAGGCGGGAAATTTCCCGCTTTTTTGATGTTAATCAAATGATTTGGACGTGTTCTACTTAAGGCTGGGCCTTCGTCCTTGGGACTCGGCAGGAGCCGGGTCCTTTTCCATTTATAAATGATCAGGATATACATAATCAAATGAATGAAATTTTTATTCATTTTACTGTTAATGCTTGTTTTTTTCGTGCATAATAGGAATAGTTTGGTTTTAACTCGAGTTCAGTTACTTTCACATATAAATGATTTAATCCAATACAGGTTTAGGTAACTAAGCCTCTAAGTGAAGATTCAGAGAGGGGTTTAATAAATGGGACAGGAAAAACATACGTATTCATTTGACTGGGCCGGCCGTAATGTAACGGTAGAGATAGGGCAATTAGCCAAACAAGCGAACGGGGCAGTTTTAGTCCGTTATGGAGAAACTGCTGTATTAAGTACTGCGACAGCTTCAAAGGAACCTAGAAATGTCGACTTCTTCCCTTTGACAGTGAACTATGAAGAAAGACTTTATGCAGTCGGTAAAATTCCGGGAGGCTTCATCAAACGTGAAGGACGACCAAGTGAAAGGGCAATTCTTGCAAGCCGTTTAATCGATCGTCCTATCCGTCCGCTTTTCGCAGATGGTTTCAGGAACGATGTTCAGATCATCAGCATGGTCATGAGTGTCGATCAAGATTGTTCTACGGAAATGGCAGCTATGCTAGGTTCTTCCCTTGCACTTTCAGTTTCCGATATTCCGTTCGAAGGTCCAATTGCTGGAGTTTTAGTGGGGAGAATCAATAATGAATTCATTATTAACCCTACTGTTGACCAACTAGCCAAAAGTGACATCAATCTGACGGTTGCCGGCACTAAAGATGCTATCAACATGGTTGAAGCCGGAGCAAATGAAGTGCCAGAGGAAACCATGCTTGAGGCAATCATGTTTGGACATGATGAAATCAAGAAGATCATTGCATTCCAAGAGAAAATCGTTGCTGAAATCGGCAAGGAAAAAATGCAGGTCACTTTATATCAAGTGGATGCTGAACTGGAAGCAGAAGTGAAAGGCCTATGTGAAGCAGACTTGAACAAAGCTGTACAAGTTCAGGAAAAACATGCTCGTGAAGACGCAATCAAAGCAGTAAAAGATCGTGTGTTGGTTCATTATGAAGAAGAAACTGATGAAGAAAAATTAAAACAAATCAAAGAAATCCTGAATAAATTGGTCAAATCCGAAGTCCGCCGTTTAATCACGGAAGAAAAAGTGCGTCCGGATGGCCGTAATCCTGACGAAATCAGACCATTATCATCAGAAGTTACCATTCTGCCCCGTACTCATGGTTCCGGATTGTTCACGCGCGGACAAACCCAAGCGCTATCCATCTGTACATTAGGTGCTCTTGGTGATGTGCAGATTCTGGACGGACTTGGTACCGAAGAGTCAAAACGTTTTATGCACCATTATAATTTCCCGCATTTCAGTGTTGGTGAAACTGGCCCTATCCGTGGTGCAGGACGCCGTGAAATCGGTCATGGTGCACTTGGTGAAAGAGCATTGGAGCCTGTCATTCCAAACGATAAAGACTTCCCATATACAATCAGACTTGTTTCTGAAGTCCTTGAATCAAACGGTTCAACATCACAAGCAAGTATCTGTGCAAGCACTTTGGCAATGATGGATGCCGGTGTTCCATTGAAAGCTCCAGTTGCCGGTATTGCGATGGGTCTTGTCAAAACAGGTGAGCACTATACAATCTTAACGGATATTCAAGGTATGGAAGATCATCTGGGAGACATGGACTTTAAAGTCGCAGGGACTTCAAAAGGTGTTACTGCCCTACAAATGGATATTAAGATTGAGGGTCTTTCAAGAGAGATTCTTGAAGAAGCTTTACTACAAGCCAAACATGGCCGGATGCATATTTTGGAATCAATGATGTCAACAATCAATCAACCGCGTGAGCAGTTATCCAAATATGCTCCAAAAATCGTTACAATGTCCATAAATCCGGATAAGATCCGTGATGTAATTGGACCGAGCGGAAAACATATCAACAAAATCATTGAAGAAACTGGCGTGAAAATCGACATCGAACAGGATGGAACGGTATTCATTTCTTCTACTGATGAACCAATGATTCAAAAAGCGAAGAAAATCATTGAGGATATCGTACGTGAAGTCGTAGTGGGCGAACTATACTTAGGTAAAGTTAAACGTATCGAAAAGTTCGGTGCCTTCGTTGAAATCTTCAATGGTAAAGACGGTTTGGTACATATTTCTGAACTGGCTGAAGAAAGAGTCGGAAAAGTGGAAGATGTCGTTTCACTTGGCGATGAATTATTGGTCAAAGTTACTGAGATCGATAAGCAAGGAAGGGTAAACCTTTCCCGTAAAGCGGTCTTGAAAGAGCAAAAAGAGGCAGCTAACCCTTCTCAATCGTAATGGAAAATGAAAAATCCGGCATGCGATTCCTTGTGAATCTGCATGCTTTTTTTATTTGAAAGTATTGGAATATCCATATTGCGAATGGCGTTATAAGCATGTCATGTTCTACCTTGTCCGTTTTCTTCATACATTTTGGTATGAAGGGGGCGTAAAAAATGAATAATAAATGGAAGCAGATAGTTGCGATAAGTGCCATTGCAGGTATATCATGGTTATTAGTGCAAAATCCATATACACAAGTTTATTTGACCCAATTAACCAATGATTCAGTTGCTTCAATGAAGCAAGAAGACGAGCTTCTTTTACAAATAAAAGAATCAACAAAAAAATATGAGATTGCACCACAGGATGCACGAATAGATTCTGTTTGGAAAACCGTTCCTGCATATAACGGCCTGAAGGTAAATATTGATGAATCGTATAAAGCCATGAAGAAGGAGGGCGTGTTCGATAAGGATAAGCTGGTATTTCAGCAGGTCCCTGCAAAGATTCATATGGAGGATCTGGATCCGGCTCCGATTTACCGGGCCCACCCCGAAAAGCCAGTTGTTTCATTTTTAATCAATGTGGCCTGGGGGAATGAATATTTACAAGATATGTTAGCCGTGTTAAAAAAGAATAATGTCAAGGCCACTTTTTTCCTTGAAGGGAATTGGACCAAGAAAAATCCTGATTTGGCCAAGATGATTAAGGGCGGCGGGCATGAAATTGGAAATCATTCTTATTCACATCCCGATATGAAAAACATATCCGCACAAGCTACACGTGAGGAAATTCGAAAAACGAATGAAGTCATTGAAGCGGTGACAGGTTTGAAAATGAAATGGTTCGCACCACCAAGTGGAAGCTACCGGGATGAAACGGTGAAAATCGCGGATTCTTTCGGTATGGAGACCGCCATGTGGAGTGTGGATACGATCGACTGGCAAAAGCCAAGCCCTGAAGTCCTTCAACAAAGAGTGCTTTCTAAGATACACCCTGGAGCATTTATATTGATGCATCCGACGGAATCTACTGCAAAATCATTGGAGACGTTAATAATTGAAATAAAAAAGAAAGATTTAGATGTTGTTACCGTTTCGGAAGCAGTAGATGAAGAGCGATCGAATCCATAAAAAACATTGGTAACGATAGCAGCATAGAATGATTGGGAGGAATGTTAGTTGATTAAGAAATACACGTGTCAAAATGGAGTTAGAATTGTATTGGAAAATATTCCAACTGTACGCTCAGCAGCAATTGGAGTATGGATCAAAACAGGTTCAAGAAATGAAACACCAGAATTGAATGGGGTTTCACATTTCCTGGAGCATATGTTCTTCAAAGGGACAACCACGAGAAATGCGCGTGAAATTGCCGAGTCGTTCGATAGTATTGGCGGACAGGTGAATGCATTCACTTCAAAAGAATATACATGCTACTATGCTAAAGTAATGGATAACCATGCAAGCTATGCGCTGGAAATCCTTGCTGATATGTTCTTCAACTCAACATTTGATGGGGAAGAATTGAAAAAAGAAAAAAATGTCGTCTACGAAGAAATCAAAATGTACGAAGACACACCCGATGACATCGTCCATGACCTATTAAGCAAGGCGGTATATGAAAACCACCCCCTTGGCTATCCTATACTTGGGACGGAAAATACGCTTGAAACCTTCAATAGTGATACATTAAAAAAATACGTCCATGACATGTATACACCCGATAAAGTAGTAGTGTCCATTGCTGGGAATGTGGATGAAAAATTGATTCAGGAAGTCGAAAACTACTTTGGCTCGTATCAAGGAGGGGAAGACCGTCTTGAATTGGTCAAACCTTCCTTCCATGAAAATAGGATTACCCGTAAAAAAGATACAGAACAAGCCCACTTATGTCTTGGTTACAATGGGTTGGAAATCGGCAATGATAAAACATACAGCCTGATTACCTTAAATAATATTCTTGGAGGGAGCATGAGTAGCCGCCTATTCCAGGACGTCAGGGAGCAACGCGGCCTGGCCTATTCCGTTTATTCCTATCATTCCAGCTATCAAGATAGCGGTATGGTGACAGTATATGGGGGGACAGGCACAAACCAGCTTGACAGCCTGTATGAAACCATTCAGGAAACATTGGATACTTTAAAAAGGGATGGCATTACGGAAAAGGAATTACGGAATAGTAAAGAGCAACTTAAAGGAGGTTTGATGCTCAGCCTTGAAAGCACGAATAGCCGCATGAGCCGGAACGGAAAAAATGAGCTAATGTTGGGTGAGCACCGTTCCCTTGATGATATAATCATCAAGATTGACGAAGTGACAGAGGATACCGTCAATGAATTGGCAAATCAGATCTTTACGAAACATTCCTTGTCATTAGTGAGTCCGCTGGAAAACTGGGACAAATAATAACGACTAAGTCTGAACCTTCCTTTTATTAAAGGGAGGTCAGGCTTTTTTTCTTTGAATGTGGGAGGGTCCAGTGTTTTGGACAATATTTGGATAAATGCCTTCTAAGTTTACCTTTTTCGGATATAGATTGAATAGAAGGCGAAAAAGGGGGAACCAAATTTGAGGTTAAGCGAACTGAGCGGTAAGGAAATAGTCGATGTGAATAGGGCAGAAAGATTAGGAATCCTTGGTCAGACGGATTTGGAAATAGATGAAACTGGACAAATTACCTCGTTGATCATCCCATCTGTTAAATGGTTTGGTCTTTTAAGGAATGGCAGTGAAATAAGAGTGCCATGGGATCACATAAAAAAAATCGGTGCGGATATGGTCATCATTGATTTTCAAGAAGGACTTTCACTAAAAGACGGAGAGCAAATGGACGGATAATGGCGCTCGCGCCTACTCCTTGGAATTTCTCGAAATGCAATCCCGAAAACGCCTTAGCTGGCAATAGCTAAGGCGTTTTTTGATTTCTTATCACCGTTTTTTAACTAAAAACATAAGATGGCAGGGTAACTAGAGAATGTAGCAAAAACCGAATTGCTTCCTGAAGGGATTGTATCACGGGGCAAGGAATGTTTAGGATCTTTTATATAAAGAAGGTGACGGTTTTAATGCTCACAGGCATGCAAATCGCTGTAATTGGTGGAGATGCGCGTCAGCTTGAAGTTGTCCGTAAACTGACGGAGCTTGATGCAAAGCTATTATTGGTAGGTTTTGAACAGCTTGACCATGCTTTTACCGGAGCGGTTAAGGAAAAAATGGAAGATATAAATTTCAAGGAACTAGACTCCGTTATTTTACCTGTCAGGGGCACGGATTCAGATGGGAAAGTAGAAACGATTTTTTCCAGTGAAGAGGTTGTTTTAACTGAAGAAATGATAAAAAAGACCCCGGCACATTGCACTTTTTATGCAGGAATCAGTAACGATTACCTCGATGAGATATTCAAGAGAGTGGATCGCAAACTCGTACTATTGTTCGAACGTGATGATGTGGCTATTTATAATTCGATTCCCACCGTTGAGGGTGCAATCATGATGGCCATTCAACATACGGATTTTACGATCCATGGATCGAATGTAGCCGTTCTTGGACTGGGAAGGGTCGGTATGAGTGTAGCCCGGTCATTCCATGCACTGGGAGCAAAAGTGAAGGTGGGGGCAAGAAAAAGCGAGGATATTGCGAGGATCAGTGAAATGGCATTAGCCCCTTTTCATTTAAATGATCTTGCTGCTGAAATGAAAAATGTTGATATATGTATCAATACGATTCCTTTTCCGATAATTACCGCACAAGTTATAGCTAAAATGCCCGTTCATACATTAATCATCGACCTTGCTTCAAAACCGGGAGGAACGGATTTTCGTTACGCTGAAAAAAGGGGAATTAAGGCGCTGTTGGCACCAAGCCTGCCGGGTATAGTTGCCCCGAAAACAGCTGGTCAGATATTAGCGAATGCACTGGGACTATTGATACAAGGCGAGTTCACGAAAAGGAAGGGGAAAATGATATGATTCTCAAAGGTAAACGGATTGGTTTCGGATTAACAGGATCACATTGCACATATGATGAAGTGTTCCCGGAAATAGAAAAACTTGTAGATGAAGGGGCGGAAGTCATTCCAATCGTAACATCGACAGTTCAAAACACGGAAACCCGTTTTGGAAAGGGCGAGGATTGGGTAGAAAGAATAGAAAAATTGACGGGGAATCATGTCGTTGATACAATCGTCAAAGCAGAGCCTTTAGGACCTAAATTGCCACTTGATTGCATGGTGATCGCTCCTTTAACGGGTAACTCAATGAGTAAGATGGCAAATGCTCTTACCGATTCGCCAGTACTTATGGCTGCAAAAGCGACGATGAGAAATCACCGTCCAGTCGTGGTCGCCATATCAACAAATGATGCACTGGGGTTAAATGGTGTCAATCTAATGAGGCTAATGGCTGCAAAAGATATTTATTTCGTTCCATATGGCCAGGATAATCCCACAGGCAAACCAAGTTCCATGGTTGCAAGGATGAGCATGATAAGGGATACGATCATAGCTGCATTGGAAAGGGAACAGATTCAACCTGTCATCGTCGAAAGGTTCAAGGATGATTTAGTCTGAGCAAGTATTTCTGCCTCCCTTCCGCATTCTAACGACTGACATATATGCATAAATTTGTAGGTTGAAGTTATGAAAAACCACTCCACTACCAGAATATTTTGTTAAAGTGCGACCCTTTGGAATGTTAATGTGATAAAATAAATGATATTCTGAACAAGAAGCAGTAAATCCAATAAATAACTAATTTAAGAGATAGAAAAGGAGTATGGATAAATGACTGAGACACAGGGATTGCGTATTGCAGTTGTGGGAGCAACTGGAGCAGTAGGACAACAAATGATTTCAACACTCGAACAAAGGGACTTACCGATTAAGAAAATCATCTTTTTATCATCGGCTCGTTCCGCTGGAATCAAACTTACATTTAAGGGCGAAGAAATCGAAGTGCAGGAAGCAAAACCTGAAAGCTTTGAAGGCATCGATATCGCTTTATTCAGTGCTGGAGGAAGCGTGTCTAAGGAATTGGCTCCAGAAGCAGTGAAACGCGGTGCGATAGTAGTGGATAATACGAGTGCATTCCGCATGGATGAAAATGTGCCGCTAGTCGTTCCTGAAGTAAATGAAGAAGACTTGAAACAGCATAATGGGATCATTGCAAACCCGAATTGTTCAACTATCCAAATGGTTGTGGCATTAGAACCTATCCGCAAGACATACGGCTTATCAAAAATTGTCGTTTCCACCTATCAGGCAGTCTCGGGTGCAGGTGCAGCAGCGATAAATGAATTAAAGGAACAGGCTCGCGACTTGCTTGATGAAAAAGAAATAGATCCGAAAATTTTACCGGTAAAAGGGGACGAAAAGCATTATCAAATCGCATTTAACGTCATTCCCCAAATCGATAAATTCCAAGATAACGGGTACACATTCGAAGAGATGAAAATGATTAATGAAACAAAGAAAATCATGCATATGCAAGACCTTCCAGTGGCTGCAACTTGCGTGAGGCTTCCTGTTGTAACAGGTCATTCGGAATCTGTATACATTGAAGTTGAAAAAGAAGGCATAGCGGCTTCTCATATCAAAGATTTAATGAAAACGGCACCTGGAATAGTGTTAGAAGATGATCCTGAGCAACAAGTTTACCCTACGCCTGCTTCATCCGTCGGAAAGAATGATGTATTCGTCGGTCGGATTCGCAAAGATTTGGATGAAGATAAAGGCTTCCATTTATGGGTGGTTTCCGATAATCTATTAAAAGGAGCAGCTTGGAATTCCGTTCAAATTGCTGAGAGCCTTTTAAAATTAGGTTTGGTTACCGTTAAGTAATAATTTATTTTTAATGAACTAGATAGAAAATTAAATTCCAATAGGATAGAGAGTTTTTGTCAGCTTCCCGGATTGGGAAGCTGGCTTATATTTGGGGTGCATATTATGAAAATTATCGTCCAGAAGTACGGTGGTACATCCGTTCGCGATGAGGAAAGCCGTTCATTTGCCAAGGGGCATATTGAAAATGCGATTAAAGAAGGCTATAAAGTGGTGGTTGTGGTTTCAGCAATGGGAAGAAAAGGCGATCCTTATGCAACGGATACCTTACTTTCCCTAGTAAATGGAGCGAAGGCCAGCCTTTCAAAACGGGAACAGGATTTACTTATGTCAGTTGGAGAAACAATATCATCTGTCGTATTTACGAACATGCTCTTGGAACATGGTATTGATGCGGTCGCTTATACTGGAGCTCAAGCGGGATTCTTGACGAATACCGACTATTCAAGTGCGAAAATTATCGAAATGAAATGCGACCGTCTCATGAAAGAGCTTGAGGTGAAGGATGTAATCGTTGTAGCAGGCTTCCAGGGAGCGGCTAAAAACGGGGACATCACGACCATCGGCCGTGGTGGAAGTGATACTTCAGCCGCTGCATTAGGTGCGGCATTGCAAGCTGAACGGGTTGATATTTTTACGGATGTGGAAGGAATCATGACGGCAGATCCACGTATTGCCGATCAAGCTCGTCCATTATCAATCGTTTCATACACGGAAGTTTGCAATATGGCATATCAAGGGGCGAAGGTCATTCATCCGAGAGCTGTTGAAATTGCAATGCAGGCGAAAGTCCCGATTCGGATAAGGTCAACATACAGCGAAGGTTTGGGGACCCTTGTTACAAGCATGAACAAGGGAAGCCAGGGCAGTGACATACGAGAAAGGCTCGTGACCGGGATTGCCCATGTACCAAAGATCACTCAAATCAAGGTCCGTGCGAAAAAAGATCAATATAATCTTCAGGCAGAAGTTTTCAAAGCAATGGCCAATGCCTCTATTTCAGTGGACTTTATAAATATATATCCAAGCGGCGTAGTGTATACCGTTTCGGAAGAGATGACAGAACTTGCCCTCTCGATTTTGGCCGAGCTTGGTCATGAACCGGTCATTGAAAGAAATTGTGCCAAGGTTTCAGTAGTCGGTGCAGGTATAAATGGAGTGCCAGGCGTTGCAGCGAAGATTGTCACAGCGCTTTCCGAAAAGGAAATTGCCATTCTTCAGTCAGCGGATAGCCATACGACAATTTGGGTACTCGTAAAAGAGGAAGATTTAATAGAAGCTGTTAATTCCCTGCACTATGCATTTCAATTGCATGAAAGGGAAGTCCAATGATCTGGTTTTTTAATGAATAAAGGTTTTAAAAATTAAAGAGGTGTTAGATGATGATATTTGGTAGAGTATCAACCGCAATGGTCACCCCTTTCGATGGCAAGGGAAATGTCGATTTTCAAAAGACGACTTCATTGGTTAATTACTTATTAACGAATGGAACCGATTCGCTTGTGCTTTCGGGAACGACAGGGGAATCCCCGACTTTATCTTCGGAGGAGAAAATTGCGTTATTGCGTCATGTTTCTAAGGTTGTTGAAAAACGTGTGCCCATCATCATGGGTACAGGAAGCAACAATACGTATGCTTCCATCGAGTTGACAAAAAAAGCGGAACAAAATGGCGCCGATGCGATAATGCTGGTGGCCCCGTATTATAGTAAAACGAATCAAGAAGGTCTGTACCAGCATTTTAAGGCTATTGCAGCTAGTACGACTCTCCCTGTTATGGTATATAATATCCCTGGGCGCGCTTCAATTAACATTGAACCGGAAACGATCATCCGCCTTTCAAAAATTCCTAATATCGTAGCCGTTAAGGAAGCGAGCGGGGATTTAAACGCTATGACCCAAATCATAGCCGGCACGGATGAAGATTTTGCGTTATATAGTGGGGACGACGCTTTAACACTCCCAGTATTGGCGATTGGTGGTGTGGGTGTAGTTTCGGTTGCTTCACATATTGCTGGTAATGAGTTGCAGAAAATAGTGGAGGCCTTCATCAGTGGGAATTTGAAAGAGGCAGCCAGGCTGCATCAGGAACTGTTACCGCTTATAAAAGGTTTATTTGCAGCGCCAAGCCCTGCACCTGTTAAAACAGCGCTTCAGTTAAATGGAATTGACGTTGGCTCGGTGAGACTTCCAATCGTGCCATTGACGGAACAGGAACGCCTTGCATTAACCAAGGTATTAAATAAATAAAAAGACACGGAACAAGCTGATCGTTGAAGATTGGCTTGTTTTTACATAATGATGTATATGAATGGGATATCCTTTCCGATTTCGGGATGAAAATATTTGAATTTTTTTATTATCAATCGAAACTGGATAAAAGTACAAAGGATCTCTTACATAATAGGTTGTTTTTTTGAATTAAATGAAAAAGTCCCTCTGAAAATGGTAAGTGTTGTCATGTTTTTTAAACATCGGTTATAATGAATTCATTGGGAAATTATGAACGGGAATTTTTAAGGAGGATATTCGATTGGGTAAAGATAAAAATAATGGAATAAAAGTCATTTCTCTTGGAGGACAAGGGGAACTTGGTAAAAATATGTACGTCGTTGAGGTGAACGAGGACATCTATCTTCTTGATGCAGGGTTAATGCTGCCAGAAGACGAAATGCTCGGAATCGATGCGGTTATCCCTGATATTTCTTATTTGATGGATAATAAGGAACGGGTGCAGGGGATATTCATTACCCATGGTCATGAAGATCATATGGGAGCGCTTGCTTATGTCTTGAAATATTTACCGGCACCTGTTTATGGAACAAAGCTTACACTAGCTTTAATTAAAACGAAATTAAAGGAAGATGGCTTTAACGGCAGGGCAACATTCACTGAAATCGATTCTGATTCTCTTTTAAGTTTCCCTCAAGCAGCCGTGTCTTTTTTCCGGACAAACCATAGTATTCCCGATTCTGTCGGAGTCGTGATCCACACTCGTGAAGGTGCAATCGTTTATACAGGGGATTTCAAATTCGATCAAGCAGCAACAGATCTATATAAACCGGAAATCGGTAAAATGGCTGGTATCGGTGAAGAAGGTGTCCTATGCTTGCTTTCGGATAGTACCGGTGCCGAGAGGCCAGGTTATACGACATCAGAAGCAGTTGTGGCTAAAGATATTACAGAGGTTTTTCATGCAGCCTCCGGAAGGATCATCGTAGCGTGCTTCGCTTCGAACATCAACCGGATTCAACATGTTTTCAACGCAGCGGCAGCTAGTCGCAGAAAAGTGGCAGTTGTAGGAAAAAGCCTGCAACGCGTTTATGAAACAGCCTTGAACCTTGGTTACTTAAAGGTCGAAGAAGAGCTGATAATCCCGATTAATGAAATTAGCCAGTATGACGACCGTGAAATCGTCGTGTTATCGACAGGTCATCAGGGGGAGCCCATTGCGGCACTTCAAAAAATGGCAAAACAGACCCACAAGCAGGTAACGATCAAAAAGGGAGACACAGTTTTGATCAGTGCATCACCCCTACAGGGCGGCGAACTTATTTTATCCAAAACCGTCGATTTGCTTTACAGGGTAGGTGCTGAAGTGGTATCTGCAAATAAATATAAAGTGCACGTAACAGGTCATGGCAGCCAGGAAGAACTTAAAATGATGATCAATTTGATGAATCCTAAATTCTTGATTCCTGTACATGGGGAATACCGCCATTTATATGCCCATCAAAAAGTTGGGGTTGCTGCGGGAATTAAACGTGAAAACATCATAATTGCCGAAAAAGGTGATGTCATCGAACTAAAGGGCAATAAAATGGGTCTTTCCGGCAAAGTCTCTGCAGGAAATATCTTGATAGATGGCAGCGGTGTTGGAGATGTGGGTAATATCGTTCTTCGTGATCGGCGCTTGTTATCCCAGGATGGCATTTTAATTGTAGTGGTCACGTTGAACCGTCAGGATAAAAGCATTGCAGCAGGACCTGAAATCATTTCAAGGGGCTTTGTATATGTTCGCGAATCTGAAAAAATGATTGGGGAAGCAACTGAGATAGTAAGTGAAATCGTAAAGAAAAATGGGTCGCGCCAACCTTTTGATTGGTCCACGCTGAAGCAGGAAATGCGTGATGCGTTAAACCAATTCTTCTATGAAAAAACGAAACGCCGCCCAATGATTTTACCAATAATCATGGAATATTAAGTAAGGAACCCCTGGTTTAAACAGTCAGGGGTTCTTTTTTCTGTGTCAAACCTCTTATATCTTGAAGAATGAAGTCCGAGACTCGAGACATAATAAAGCTATAGGCTTAAGAGAAAGGGGTTGGCATAGTGGATAATGCACCATTACCAAATGAAAATGAAGGCAAGCAAGAAGGTAAGAATTCAACTTTAATTGAAAAGATTCAGCAGCTGGGGGCTACTAATGTTCCGCAACTATCTCAGGACTCAAAAATCCATTGTTTGACGATCATTGGACAAATTGAAGGACATATGCAGCTGCCGCCTCAAAATAAAACAACCAAATATGAACATGTTATTCCGCAAATTGTGGCAATTGAACAAAATCCCAATATAGAGGGGCTGCTTGTCATTTTAAATACAGTCGGAGGAGATGTCGAAGCGGGACTAGCCATCGCAGAAATGCTGGCTTCCCTTTCAAAGCCATCCGTCTCGATTGTACTTGGGGGAGGTCACTCGATCGGTGTGCCGATTGCGGTTTCGTGTGACCATAGCTATATAGCAGAAACAGCAACTATGACGATTCATCCCATTCGTTTGACAGGGCTAGTCATTGGCGTGCCTCAAACCTTTGAATACTTAGATAAAATGCAGGAAAGAGTCATTAAATTTGTTACGCGGCACTCCAATGTTTCGGAAGAAAGTTTTAAGGAATTAATGTTTGCTAAGGGAAATTTAACCCGTGATATCGGCACGAATGTAATCGGGGCCGAGGCAGTTGAAATCGGTATGATCGATGATGTAGGAGGAGTAGGCCAGGCCATGAGGAAACTAAATAGCTTCATGGAAGAAAGAAGGCCAAAAATTGCCGGGGAAGAGGAGGGGCTTCTGCAATGACGCTTTATACGATCGTTCCTGAAGAAATAATTTTCCCCCATCACCATGAGAAGACGGCAAATTTAATAGAAATGATCTATAATGGTGTACATGTAATGGTTGAACATGACGGTGGCCGCACGTTTCGCATTGATCGAATTGTAAGCACGGATCCTGAAGATTATATGAATGTACACATTCAGCCGGGGGCTGTCATAAATGTGTTCGAACAGATGAATCATTAGTAAAAACGACTAACTGAGGTAAATTATGATATACTGGAATGAAAATCAGCAGCCGCTTGGCTGCTTTATTCATTATATGGGCAAAATGTTCGTCTTAATAATAAATGGTATATATAACAAGGACAGGTACATATATATTTGTTATAATCAGTGAGCGAACGTTTGTTTCGAGAAGGGAAATCATGTAGTGTTGTTGAATAGGAAAGTTAGAATAGTTTCATGAAGAATCAGGTGATATTATGGCAAAGAAGAAACGCAGAAAAAAGAATAGTACAGAGAAGTTAAAACTAACGCTTAAATTTGAATTGATCGGCCTCACTTTAATAGGCTTGGCCATCATTGCCATTGCCAAGCTTGGAGCAGTGGGAAACGGGACGGTCTTTTTAATCCGCTTCTTCATGGGGGAATGGTATATCCTCTTATTGTTAGGAGCAATTGCAGCTGGCTTCTATTTGATGATGAAGAGGGAGGTCCCTTACCTGTTAAAAAGGCAATTCGTCGGGATGTATTTTCTTGTCGCGAGCATGCTCCTGCTAAGCCATGTGACATTGTTTAACATGCTTGCAGATGGAGGACCGTTTACGAAGCCAAGCGTCATTTCGAATACATGGGAACTATTCTGGATGGAAGTGACCGGCAAGGCCAGCACAAAGGACCTTGGGGGCGGTATGATTGGAGCGATATTATTTGCAGCCTCATACTTTTTATTCGACGAAGCTGGATCGAAAATCGTTTCATTCCTTTTTATCATTGTAGGTGCCGTCCTATTGACCGGGAAAACGTTAGGTGAAACCCTCGGGAAGTTTTTCAAGGGTCTTGGCGGCTTTTTCAAAAAGCAATGGTCCGCATTCATAGATGATATGAAAACATGGAATGACGACAAAAAAGAAAAGAAAAAGAATCCCGTGAAAAAGAAGAAACGGGAAAAAGATCCGGTGGAGGAAACGGATCAGCCCCTTCATCAAGAAGAGGAAACACAGCAAATGGCGACCGAACGGATCATTTCCAGCTTTGCTGATAAAGCCTATAGCGACGAAAACGAAATAATTCCCGTAGTTACGGAACCTGCAGCTGAAAGTGCAGAGGAACAGGATGACGCCGTTCCGCCTATGGATTTTACGGAAGTGGAAAATAAAGAATATCTTTTACCGCCTCTTTCTTTGTTATTGCAGCCCAAAAAAACGGACCAAAGCGGAGAGTACCAATTGATCCATGAAAATGCGGCAAAACTTGAGCGCACCTTTCATAGCTTTGGAGTGAAAGCGAGGGTCACTCAAGTTCATTTAGGCCCAGCCGTAACCAAATATGAAGTCCATCCGGATGTAGGGGTGAAGGTCAGTAAAATTGTCAGCCTATCCGATGACTTGGCCCTTGCACTTGCCGCAAAGGATATTAGGATTGAAGCTCCGATTCCCGGAAAATCGGCTATCGGAATAGAAGTGCCTAACTCCGAAGTGGCAATGGTGTCATTAAGGGAAGTTTTAGAGGCCAAAGAAGTTGACAAGCCTGACGCAAAACTGCAAATAGGCTTAGGGCGGAATATTTCTGGTGAAGCGGTTAAGGCGGAGCTTAATAAAATGCCGCATTTACTAGTGGCTGGTGCTACCGGCAGCGGGAAATCCGTTTGTATCAACGGGATTATCACGAGTATTCTGATGCGGGCAAAACCGCATGAAGTGAAAATGATGATGATCGATCCAAAAATGGTGGAGTTGAATGTCTATAATGGAATTCCCCACTTACTCGCACCTGTAGTGACCAATCCAAAGAAAGCTGCACAGGCTTTGCAAAAAGTGGTCAGTGAAATGGAAAGGCGCTACGAGCTATTTTCTCATTCCGGTACCCGTAATATTGAAGGCTACAATGATTATATTAACCGGTATAACATTGAAGAAGATGCGAAACAACCGCTCTTGCCTTATATCGTAGTCATTGTCGATGAGCTGGCAGATTTGATGATGGTCGCCTCAAATGATGTAGAGGATGCCATCACACGGCTTGCACAAATGGCACGTGCCGCGGGCATCCACTTGATAATTGCCACTCAGCGGCCATCCGTAGATGTAATTACAGGGGTCATTAAAGCGAACATCCCATCTCGGATTGCTTTTAGTGTCTCATCAATGACCGATTCAAGAACGATCCTCGACATGGGCGGAGCCGAAAAACTGTTAGGACGAGGTGACATGCTCTTCCTGCCTGCAGGAGCTTCAAAACCGGTTCGCGTTCAAGGGGCCTTTTTATCCGACAATGAAGTCGAGGAAGTTGTCACATATGTCATTTCACAGCAAAAAGCACAATATAACGAAGAGATGATACCGGATGAAATTGCAGAAACTTCAAATGGTGAAGTCGAAGATAGTTTATATGGGGATGCGGTGTCCTTGATCGTAGAAATGCAGACTGCATCTGTTTCCATGCTGCAGCGCCGTTTCCGGATTGGCTATACCCGGGCAGCAAGATTGATTGATGAAATGGAAGCGAGGGGAATTGTCGGTCCATATGAAGGCAGTAAACCACGAAATGTATTGGTTACTAAAGATGAACAGGATGAAGCGCATTCATCATAGTTGAAAAAAAACCGGGCTGCAGCCCGGTTTTTTAATTATTCATCGCCTCGACTAAATGTTTAAGGCAAAAGTCGGTAATCATCGCTTCTTCATCTTCTTCTAAATCGAATTCGAGTGCGCCTTCGTTCCCTTTTTCAAAAATATCATATTTAATCAATTTGCCTATTTGTTCTTCCAATGCAAAAAGCACCCGGATATATAAACCATTTTCTGAAAAGAGCTCATCCTCTTCAGGCACTTCAATATCCAAGAACAACTCGTAACGTTCCCCGGACAAAATACCAAATGGATCATTCAATTTTTCGATCGTGTATTCTGTAATCTTTAACATCTTGTTTACATCCCTTCAAAGAAGATAAATCCTATTATACAGGAAAACATCATCTTGAACAGAGCGGCATTCATTTTGCATTTTCAAAATAAATTTATCTGATTTAGGAGAATAATCGTACAAATTCCTCGGCCATATCTAGATTGAAAGACACATGGAAGGGTAATTTCTCCTAAATTCTTTTAAAGTAAATAGTAAAACACTATTTATTTATATCAAAAAAAATGTTATATTATTTTCGATTAGTAGGAATGATTCAACATCAGAGGTCTGATGTCTTAAGAAATTAGCTGGGGGAAACTGTATGTCAATAAAATCAGATAGTCGACATTTATATTTGCAGGTCATTGATTACCTGAAGCAGGATATTGAAGCAGGAGTCTATCAGGAAAATGAAAAATTCCCTTCAGAATTCGATCTTGCAAAAAAATTGGGAGTGAGTAGGGCGACACTTCGAGAAGCGCTGCGAATTTTAGAAGAAGAAAACATCATCATTCGCCGCCATGGAGTTGGGACTTTCGTCAATCCGAAACCTCGGTTCACTTCAGGTATCGAGCAATTAAAAAGTGTCACGAACATGATTGAAGAGGCAGGAATGAAGCCGGGTACGATTTTCTTAAGCTCGACGGCCCAAGAACCTACAGAAGAGGATATACGCAGGTTTTCTTGTTCAACAGATGAACGCATCGTCATCATCGAGCGAGTAAGGACAGCGAATGGGGAGCCAGTTGTCTACTGTATTGACAAAATTCCTGAATCTATACTATCAGAAAATTTTGACCGTAATGATGAATCTCTTTTTGATATTTTGGAAAGAGATGCGCATCGGAAAATTACGCATGCCGTAGCTGAGATTGAGCCTATTGGATATCATGAGAAAGTTTCTCCTATCCTTAAATGCTCTCCAGAAGCCGCACTACTCGTTCTAAAGCAGATGCATCTGGATGATTGGGACCAGCCTATCCTGTATTCTGTTAACTACTTTAAAGCCAATATGTTTAGCTTTCATGTTCTTCGTAAACGTGTGTAGGCCTTGACTCTGCATACGGGTGAATGCAAGCGTTTGTTTTGATTCCGTAAAAGTCAAATCAAACGTATGCAAAAAAAATTAACGAGAATTGAAAACGCAAACATAAATGACTTTTCAGAACATTCCTGCTCAAAAATCTATGTAAATTAGGGGGATAAAAATTGAAAAAGCGCAAATTAGGTCTAGCTCTTTCACTTGTTCTTGCAGCCGGTACGCTACTAGGGGCATGTGGTAATTCAGAGAATGATGATAAAGAATCTTCAAATGGGAAAAACAAAGATAACTTCACGGTTGCGATGGTAACTGATACTGGCGGCGTGGATGACGAGTCGTTCAACCAATCGGCTTGGAAGGGTATTCAGGAATTCGGTAAGGACAATGGTTTGGAAAAAGGGAAAGATGGCTTTAACTACCTGCAATCTAAATCTGATGCTGACTACGCTAAAAACCTGAATACGCTTGTACGTGAAGATTACAAACTTATTTATGGTATTGGTTTTCTTTTAGCTGAAGCAGTTGGTGAAGTGGCTGACCAACGTCCTGATTCTAACTTTGCTATCGTGGATACTGTTGTTGATAAAAAGAACGTAGCCAGCATTAATTTTAAAGAGCAACAAGGATCATTCCTTGTAGGTGTAATTGCCGGATTGCAAACGAAAACAAACAAGGTCGGTTTTATCGGCGGTGTTGAATCTGAATTAATCAAGAAATTCGAAG
Organism: Bacillus sp. ISL-4; assembly: GCF_018613275.1. Lineage (NCBI taxonomy): Bacteria > Bacillati > Bacillota > Bacilli > Caryophanales > Bacillaceae > Bacillus > Bacillus sp. ISL-4. The sequence goes on along the minus strand of NZ_JAGGQN010000012.1, from coordinate 43,468 downwards.
TTGGCTTTAAGGCTGGGGTTTTATCTGTAAATCCGGATGCGAAAGTAGAAGTTAAATATGCCGGAGATTTCAATAAAGCAGACATCGGTAAATCCACTGCAGGCTCCATGTATTCCTCTGGTATCGATATCATTTATCATGCTGCTGGCGGAACTGGAAAAGGTGTATTCACTGAAGCTGTAGAGCAAAAGCAAAAAGATCCTAAGAGAGAAATCTATGTTATCGGTGTAGATAGCGACCAAGCTAAATTAGGGGCAGTTCCGGGAACTGACGACAATATCACACTGACTTCCATGCTAAAACGTGTTGACGTAGCAGTTAAAGACCTTTCCGAGAAAGCGAAAGAAGGAAAATTCCCAGGCGGAAAAGTAATTGAGTACGGTATCGAAGAAAATGGTGTAGGCATTTCCGATACAAAAGATAACGTAACAGAAGAATCTTTAAAAGCGGTCGAAGAGTGGACAGAAAAAATTAAATCAGGTGAATTCGTAGTTCCAGGTACGGATGAAGAATTCGAAAAACTTGGTTTATAAGCTGTGATGCCAGAAAGAATAGGGAGCAGAATTGCCCTCTATTCTTTCTTTTCCCAATAACTCTTTGCAACTGAAAAATATCGAATGAAAAACTATGATAGAATCGTAGTTTTTCATTTGGTTTTTTTAAAAAATCAATAAGTTAGTAGCAGCAATTAAATGATTTAAGAATATTTACACTCATTTTAGGAGTTGATAATACGTGGAATATGTAATTGAGATGCTCAATATCCGTAAGGAATTCCCCGGCATCGTCGCAAATGATAACGTTACCCTTCAGGTTAAAAAAGGGGAGATTCACGCATTATTAGGTGAAAATGGCGCGGGTAAATCTACTTTGATGAATGTTTTATTCGGCTTATATCAGCCTGAGCAGGGAGAAATCCGTGTGAATGGCAAGCCAGTCAAGATTACCAGTCCTAACATTGCCAATGATTTAGGGATTGGGATGGTCCATCAGCATTTTATGCTCGTTGACCCTTTTACAGTAACGGAAAATATCATTTTAGGAAAAGAACCTTCAAAAGCGGGTAAGATCGATTTGAAAGAAGCGAGCGAGGAAGTTAGGAAACTATCAGAACAATATCAGCTTCGTGTTGACCCCTACGCAAAAATTGCTGATATTTCAATAGGGATGCAGCAGCGTGTCGAGATTCTTAAAACGCTTTACCGTGGTGCGGAGATATTGATTTTTGATGAACCGACGGCTGTATTGACTCCTCAAGAAATCAAGGAATTGATATATATTATGAAAGCCCTTATCAATGAGGGTAAATCTATCATTTTAATTACACACAAACTTAAGGAAATCATGGAGGTTTGTGACCGGGTAACGGTTATACGCAAAGGACAAGGAATCGGTACAGTGAATGTCAACGAAACGAACCCTGACGAATTGGCCAGCTTAATGGTCGGTAGGGAAGTTCTATTCAAGACGGAAAAAACGGCAGCTACTCCTTCGGATGTAGTTCTCGAGGTTCGGGAACTGGAAGTCAAGGATTCCCGGGGCGTTTCAGCTGTTCGGAATTTGGAATTGACAGTCCGTGCAGGAGAAATTGTCGGTATCGCGGGTGTAGATGGGAATGGTCAATCCGAACTAATTGAAGCATTGGCTGGCCTAAGGAAGACAACAGCAGGTTCGATAAAGCTAAATGGAAAAGAGATCAGGAATCTTAAGCCGCGTAAAATCACTGAAGCAGGTGTCGGCCATATTCCAGAAGACAGACATAAGCATGGTTTGGTTCTCGATTACAGCATTGGGGAAAATATTGTCTTGCAAACCTACTATCAAAAGCCTTTTTCAAAAGCCGGTATCTTGAACTCAAAGAAAATCTTCGATAAAGCCCGTTCATTGATCAAAAGTTACGATGTTCGCACCCCTAGTGAATATACCCCGGCAAGGGCGCTTTCTGGAGGGAATCAGCAAAAAGCGATCATCGGCCGGGAAGTTGATAGGAACCCGGATTTATTGATTGCCGCACAGCCAACACGCGGGCTTGATGTCGGAGCGATCGAGTTTATCCATAAACGTCTAATTGAACAACGTGATGCAGAAAAAGCGGTACTTCTCATATCATTTGAATTGGAAGAAATCATGAATGTGAGCGATAGAATTGCCGTTATATACGAAGGGGAAATCGTCGCAATTGTCGATCCGAAGGAAACGACTGAACAGGAGCTTGGCCTTCTTATGGCCGGCAGTAAACGGACGGAAGCAGGTGGAAAACAAAATGTCTAAGTATTTATCTAAATTAACGAGTCCGTTAATAGCAGTTATCCTCGGCTTAGTCGTTGGGGCAATAATCATGTTAGTAAGCGGCTATGACCCAGTTGCCGGCTATGGCTCCATGATAAATGGAATTATAGGGGATTCTTATTATGTAGGTGAATCCGTCAGGACAATCATCCCTTATATCCTTGCTGGTTTGGCAGTGGCTTTTGCTTTCCGTACGGGCCTATTCAATATCGGTGTGGAAGGGCAATTAATTGTAGGCTGGCTGGCGGCAGTTTGGGTCGGAATTGCTTTTGATCTTCCAAGGATCATCCATTTGCCGTTGGCCATCTTAGCTGGTGCAGCTGCTGGAGCCTTGTGGGCATTTATACCTGGTTATTTAAAAGCTAAGTTCCGCGTACATGAAGTAATCGTTTCTATCATGTTGAATTATACAGCTTTATATGTGACGAATTATTTAATTAGAAATGTAATGACTGACAAACTGGATAAAACAGAAAGAATTGCTGATACAGCATCACTGCGGTCTCCTTTTTTCGAAAGCATTACGGATTTTTCCCGGATGCATTGGGGAATAGTGGTCGCGATTATTTGCGTAATCATCATGTGGTTCCTTCTTGAAAGGACAAAAACCGGCTTTGAACTGAAAGCGGTAGGTTTCAATCAGCACGCGTCCGAATATGCAGGGATGAGTGTAAATAAGAACATCATACTTTCCATGGTTATTTCAGGTGCGTTTGCAGGGCTTGCGGGTGCGATGGAAGGCCTTGGAACTTTCGGTTATGCCGCAGTCAAAGGCGGGTTCACAGGTATGGGATTTGACGGGATTGCAGTAGCCTTACTAGGAGCGAATACGGCTATTGGTGTCGTGCTGGCAGCCTTATTATTTGGGGGACTGAAAGCAGGTGCCTTAAATATGCCGCTAGAAACCGGCATACCAAGTGAAATTGTAGATATTGTCATAGCATTGATCATTTTCTTTGTCGCATCCAGTTATTTTATACGTTGGATTGCCGCTCGATTTAAGAAAGGGGTGAAATAAGTGGATTTTTACCAAGTATTACAAATTATTATTCCATCTATGATTGCTCTAGCTGCTCCACTTATTTTTACTTCACTCGGAGGAGTGTTTTCTGAACGGGCAGGCGTCATAAACATCGGTTTAGAAGGATTGATGGTCATTGGTGCCTTTACAGGGATTGTTTTTAACTTAATGTTTGCTGATGTATTTGGGGAATGGACTCCTTGGCTCGCAGTCTTGGCGGCAATGATTGCCGGCTTGCTGTTTTCCATTCTGCATGCTGTGGCATGCATTACGTTCAGGGCGGACCAAACGGTCAGTGGGGTCGCTATCAACTTGTTGGCAGTAGGTCTGACCATGTTTTTGGTGAAGCTGATTTTTGACAAAGGTCAAACTGATAGAATCACAGAAACATTCCCAAGGATTGATGTTCCGTTACTAAGTGATATTCCATTTATAGGACCCATCTTTTTCGCAAATGGTTATTATATCGTATATATAGCGATTCTAATATCCTTTGTCGTTTGGTACGTACTTTATAAAACACCATTCGGGTTAAGGATCCGTGCAGTGGGTGAGCATCCGATGGCTGCTGACACGATGGGTGTCAATGTTACGAAAATCCGCTATGCCGCCGTTTTATTATCAGGTGCTTTTGGCGGTATCGGCGGAGCGATTTATGCTACCATCTTTTCGAATGAATTCAATCATGCGACAATTAATGGTCAAGGTTTCATGGCCATTGCCGCCATGATTTTTGGTAAGTGGCACCCGATCGGGGCAATGGGTGCTGCGTTATTCTTTGGTTTGGCTCAAAGTTTAAGTATCGTTGGCTCGAGCCTTCCCTTCTTCAAGGATATTCCATCTGTTTACCTCTTGATCGCTCCTTATGTTCTGACGATCATTGCACTAACTGGTTTCATTGGACGTGCAGATGCTCCGAAAGCATCCGGACAGCCATACATCAAAGGGAAAAGATAAGTATTTAACCGGTCAGCAAACTTTGCTGGCCGGTTTTTTCTTTTGAGATTGAGCCATAAGTGATGGTGAGCTGATGAAATACCAAAAAAAGTAGCTGTAACTTGCATGATTTTTCCTTTCACATGTATATTTTAAGTAGATGTTTAAAAGGGTTCCAATCTACAAACAATAAGCTAATAAAGGTGATTTATATAATGAGGAGGATTATTCATGTCTATTGCTTCCGATACAATTACGGAAAAAAGCGGCTACAAGCTACATGTGGTCCAGACGGATAAATATAAAACGAATACTCTCGTGCTGAAGATGAAAGCCCCGTTGACAAAAGAGGACGTTACATATCGTGCATTGCTGCCATATGTGTTACAAAGCAATACAAGTAAATACCCTACAACACCCGAGTTTCGATCCTATCTTGATGATTTATATGGAGCAGGGTTTTATGTCGATGTAGCTAAAAAAGGAGAATATCAAATCATAAGTTTTACGATCGATATCGTCAATGAAAAATTCCTTAGTGATTCAACCCCGCTTCTCGAAAAGGCTTTTGGGTTATTATCAGAGGTGATCTTTAATCCGAAGAAGAACGGCGAAGCCTTTGATTCTAAAACGGTTTCCAATGAAATCCGTTCTTTAAAACAGCGGATTCAATCCATTTCCGATGACAAAATGCGATATTCAGCTACACGCCTTGTAGAGGAAATGTGCAAAAACGAACCATATGCTTTAGAAGCGAGCGGTAATCTTCAAGACTTGGAAACGATAACTCCAGAGTCCCTTTTCGCCTATTATAAAAAAGTGCTGACGGAGGATGAAATCGATTTATATGTAATCGGTGACATCAATGAATCGGAAGTGGAGGCTCTAGCTGACAAGTATGTGTCGTTGCAAGAACGAGTGACTGTGAGACTGCCAAGTAAGACGGGCAAGGTAGTGGAGAAGGAAAAAGAAATCATTGAGAATTCTGATGTGAAACAAGGGAAATTGAATATCGGTTATCGAACCCAAGTAGCATACGGTGATCCGGATTATTATGCTCTTCAGCTATTCAATGGGATTTTTGGTGGCTTTTCACATTCGAAACTTTTCATTAATGTCAGGGAGAAAGCCAGCCTTGCTTATTATGCAGCTTCAAGGCTCGAAAGTCACAAAGGACTTTTAATGGTCATGGCCGGCATTGAAAATGCCAACTACAAACAGGCATTGGATATCATTCATGCACAAATGAAGGAAATGAAGCAAGGGAACTTTTCCGAAGAAGAATTGGCACAGACAAAGGCGGTCGTTAAGAACCAACTCCTTGAAACCATTGACGTTTCGAGAGGACTTGTGGAAATTTTATATCATAATGTGGTTTCCGGTCAGGATATATCACTCGACGAGTGGTTTGCAAAGACAGAGCAGACCACAAAGGAAGAAATCATTGCAGTCGGTCAAAAGATTCAGCTTGATACGATTTATTTCCTAACGGAAGCGGAGGTGCAAGGGTAATGGAAAAAATAGCATTCACTCAATTGAAAGAAGAACTTTTCCATGAAAAAATGGATAATGGTCTCGAAGTATATATTCTTCCGAAAAGTGGGTTCAATAAATCATTTGCGACTTTCACGACGAATTATGGTTCAATCGACAACCACTTCAAACCATTGAATGGAACGGAATTCTCTAAAGTACCTGATGGGATCGCCCATTTTCTTGAACATAAGCTATTTGAAAAGGAAGATGGTGATGTTTTTCAGCAATTTTCAAAGCAGGGAGCATCTGCAAATGCCTTTACTTCTTTCACCCGTACAGCATATTTATTTTCTAGCACGTCCGATTTCGATAGGAATCTAACCACCTTAATTGACTTTGTCCAGGATCCTTACTTTTCGGAAAAGACGGTAGAGAAGGAAAAAGGAATCATTGGGCAGGAAATCAATATGTATGATGATAATTCAGACTGGCGATTATATTTCGGGACGATAGCCAATATGTATCATCAGCATCCAGTGAAAATCGATATTGCCGGTACTGTGGAATCCATTGCGGATATTACGAAGGATATGCTTTACGAATGTTATAATACGTTTTACCATCCTAGCAACATGCTCCTATTCGTTGTAGGACCGGTAGATGTCGAAAGCACCATGAAACTGATTCGGGATAATCAAAATAATAAAGGGTACAACGAACAACCTGCAGTGGAACGTAAATTTGACGAAGAGCCGGAAATCGTTGCCAAGGATAAGGAAGTCTTAAGGATGAATGTCCAGACACCAAAAGTGATGCTGGGCATCAAGGCCATCAACGTGCACCAATCCGGTTTACAGCTTTTGAAAAGGGAATTGGCGACCAATATTTATTTAGAAATGCTGTTTGGCAAGAGTTCACCTTTGCATGAGGAGCTATATGAGGAAGGGTTGATCGATCAAAGCTTCTCTTATGATTATACACAGGAACAAGGTTTTGGGTTTGCGTTAATTGGCGGGGACAGTGCCAAACCTGATGAGTTGACGGAGTCTTTATTTGGTATCCTGCAAAAATCAATAGCCGGAACCGGCCTGAATGAAGAAAGCCTGCAAAGGACAATCAAGAAAAAAATCGGTTCTTTCCTTCGTTCCCTGAATTCGCCGGAATATATAGCGAATCAATTCACCAGATATGCATTCAATGATATGAACTTGTTCGATGTTGTATCGGTATTGGAAAAACTAACGATCGAAGATATCAGGGAGGTCGCCAAGGACTTAATATCCGATCAACGGATGACTGTCTGCCAGGTACTTCCTAAATAATATAAAGGGGGCGGCAATGTGGGGAAACGTTTTGCCCTTATTACTGGAGCCAGCGGAGGAATCGGCAGGGAAATTGCTATAAAGCTTGCCGAGGAGAATTACTCACTTTATTTACATTATAACAGCAATGAAGAAGCGATACTTGAACTGATTGAAGAACTGAAGCCTCACCAAGTCGAACTTATTCCGGTACAAGCGGATTTGGCTGCACCGGATGGATACAAGAAATTGGCGGAAAATATTTTTGCCCTCCATGCAATCGTCCTTAATAGTGGCAATAGCTATTATGGGCTTATATCGGACATGGATGAGACAATCGTTAATGAAATGGTCCAGCTGCATGTAACGAGCCCTTTCCAATTAACAAAGGAACTGCTTCCAAAGCTTATGTACCAAGAACAGGCTGCCATTGTGGCGGTCACATCGATTTGGGGGCAGACAGGTGCATCTTGTGAAGTATTATATTCTATGGTGAAGGGCAGTCAAAATGCTTTTATCAAGGCGCTTAGCAAAGAAGTATCGCTTAATGGAATCCGGGTGAATGCCGTTGCCCCCGGTGCGATTTCCACTTCCATGCTCGAATCATTCAGTGCAGAAGATCTGGAGATCATCAAAGGCGATATCCCGATGGGGAGGATGGGGCATTCCAAAGAAGTCGCCGAGGCCGTATATTATTTGCTTTCCGACAAGTCGTCTTATATAACCGGGCAAATCTTAGGCGTAAATGGCGGATGGTACACATGATTTTTTTTAGACATGTATAATTTTCTCGGTTCCTTCACAAAATATCTATGTACTATTTTGAAGGAAAGGGTGACCATTCATGTCTGTACTGGACAATTGGGATCAATGGAAAAATTTCTTAGGCGACAGATTAAATCAAGGTGAACAACAAGGTTTGTCAGAAGGTGCTGTTAACAACTTGGCTTTCGAAATCGGTGATTACCTGGCTAATCAGGTTGAGCCCCAGAATGATCAAGAGAAAGTGCTTGCTGATCTTTGGTCGGTCGCAAACGATCAAGAAAAGCATGCCATGGCAAGCGTCATGGTCAGGTTAGTCGAGAACAATGCTTCGAAGTAAAATATCAATCCAAAAGGCCCTGTTATTAATTAACAGGGCCTTTTGGATTGAAGTGGATGACTATTTATCCCCTTATATAAAAATGAATATTTTTCTAGGGTTTTTCCTTTTAACTTATCACGAAATGCTATATTATAGAAGCTAGACAATTAATATTAAAGTGTTCAGACCTTGAAAATTTACGATGGATAAGTTTTTTGCCCCTGAGTAGGGTAAAAACTTTTAGGCTTAAGGAGTGTTATCGTGGATAATAAAGAATGGTATTTTGAATATGAAATTCAAGTCAACCGTCCTGGTTTATTAGGGGATATTTCATCCCTTCTGGGTATGCTTTCCATTAATATCATCACCATCAACGGGGTCGATGAAGGCAGGCGTGGTTTACTTTTGTTGGCGAAAGACAGCCGTAATATAGAAAGATTCGAGTCAATCCTCCGTACGATGGATACGATTAAGGTCATTAAGCTTAGGGAACCTAAATTGCGTGATCGCCTCGCAGTCAGGCATGGACGTTATATTCAACGCGATGCCGATGAGAAAAACACCTTTAGGTTTGTTCGTGATGAACTAGGCTTGCTTGTCGATTTCCTGGCCGAGCTATTTAAACAGGAAGGTCATAAATTAATTGGGATACGAGGGATGCCCCGTGTCGGGAAAACTGAATCTATCGTAGCCTCGAGTGTATGTGCTAACAAAAGATGGTTGTTTGTGTCATCGACCCTTTTAAAGCAGACTATCCGCAGTCAGCTTATTGAGGATGAATATAATAATGATAATTTGTTCATTTTAGATGGAATTGTTTCCACTCGCCGTGCAAATGAGCGTCATTGGCAGTTAATCCGCGAAATAATGAGGCTTGATGCTGTCAAAGTAATCGAACATCCGGATGTTTTTGTCCAAAATACGGAGTATACCCTCGAAGACTTTGATTATATTATTGAATTGCGAAACAATCCTGAAGAAGAAATAACATATGAAGTTGTCGACCAAAAAGACCAGTTTTCAGGGTCCGATTTTGGTTCCTTTGACTTTTAAAATGGCAGGTGTTTTATTTGACTGAGTTAGGTAATCGATTAAAGGAAGCTAGGGAAGCCAAAGGTCTTAGCTTAGAAGATTTGCAGGAATTAACAAAGATTCAAAAGCGTTACCTCATTGGCATTGAAGAGGGAAATTACAGTATGATGCCTGGAAAGTTTTATGTACGGGCATTCATAAAGCAATATTGTGAAGCGGTCGGACTGGATTCAGAAGAGATTTTCGAACAATATAAGAGTGAAATACCATCGATCTATAGCGAGGAATTGCCAGAACAGCTTTCAAGGGTCCAATCCAGAAAAACGATACCGGCAGGGAATTCGAAGGTTGTAGAAATGTTACCGAAGATCTTGGCTGTCGTCTTAGTAATTGGTGCGGCCGTATTGATTTGGGTGCTGGTATCGAACTATATGAGTAACCCGGATAATGATGATAAAAAGAACGCTAAAGAGAATGCAGCCGTGGGCTACAATAAAAGTGATGGGTTTAACGAAGAAAAAGAGAATGCAGACCAAAAACAGAATGAAGAAAAATCGGATTCATCTGATGAGAAGAATGAAGATGATGCAGTTGTCAAGGATGAAAAGAAAGAGCAAAAACTTGCCGTCACCAGTTCCAGCGGTAAAAATAGTACGTATGAATTAAAAAATACCGATACCTTTAAATTAAAGGTGACCTCCAAAGGCTCACCATGGGTAGGCATAAAAAATGGTGAAGGTAAATTACTTTTCCAGGGCACTATCGACAAGGACAATAGCCAGGAAATTGATTTCACCAATGAGAAAGAAGCTGTCATCAATATAGGCAGAGCATATGAAACTGAGATTTATGTGAATGATGAGAAGCTGGAGTATTCCATTTCACCGACTGAAGTGAATACGCAATTGGTTACGATACAATTTACGAAAGCCGAATAGTCATCTTATAGATGACTATTTTTGCTCTATATAATAGTAAGGCGGCGGGAAATGGTTTACCCGGCATATAAGATTGGATTTTGAGTTAAATTATACATACAAGCATTATTTCAGATCTAAGACGCATTGCCCAAATGGCAGGCGTAAATTTTGGAGGTAAAAGTTTTGAATCTGCCTAATAAGATTACAGTAGCAAGAATCTGTTTAATTCCAGTATTTTTAATCATCATGCTCGTTCCTTTTTCATGGGGGACGCTAACTTGGGGAGAATACAGTTTGCCAGTGGCACACCTGGCTGGAGCCATCCTCTTTATTATCGCTTCCACTACGGATTGGATCGATGGCCATTTTGCAAGAAAATATAATATGATTACTGATTTAGGGAAATTTTTAGATCCATTGGCTGATAAACTTCTGGTTTCGGCTGCCTTAATCGTTTTGGTTGATCTAGATTTAATGTACGGTCAATCTTGGATAGCCATCGTGATCATAAGTCGCGAGTTTGCAGTCACTGGATTGCGTTTGGTGTTAGCCGGTACAGGGGAAGTGGTAGCAGCGAACCAGCTTGGAAAAATTAAAACATGGGCACAAATTGTTTCTATTTCGGCTTTATTGCTGCATAACCTTCCATTTGCCCTCATTTCACTTCCTTTTGCTAATATCGCATTATGGATTGCATTAATCTTTACAATCTGGTCAGGTTTGGATTATTTTATAAAAAACAAAGAAGTATTTGTTAATTCAAAGTAAAACGAATGGTGGTTTTGAAAAGATGGATGCAGAAATCATTGCAGTGGGCTCAGAGCTTCTTTTAGGACAAATCAATAACACTAATGGAAGATTCTTATCGCAGCAGTTTGCGGAAATGGGGATCAACGTTTTTTACCATACTGTGGTCGGGGATAACGACCGCCGTTTACAACAAGCTATAGAAATCGCTGAATCAAGGGCGAACTTGATTGTCTTTACCGGTGGACTTGGTCCTACCAAAGATGATTTGACTAAAGAAACGATTGCTCGCCATATAGGGAAAAAGCTCGTTTTTAATGATGAAGCTTTGCAATCCATTGAAGCTTACTTCCAAAAACGGGAACGTCCGATGACGGAAAACAACAAAAAGCAGGCCCTTGTCTTAGAAGGCAGTGAAGTGTTGGCAAACGATCATGGGATGGCACCGGGAATGGTCTTGTCCAAATCTGGGATTACATATATGCTTCTACCTGGACCGCCAAGTGAAATGGAGCCGATGTTTTTAAGTTATGGTTATGAAAAGATCATGAATAAATTGGAAAAGCATGAACGGATCGATTCCAAGGTTCTTCGGTTCTACGGTATAGGTGAAGCCGAACTGGAAACGGTGATTGAAGATCTCCTTGTCAATCAAACGAATCCGACAATTGCCCCGCTGGCAGCCGAAGGGGAAGTGACGTTAAGGATCACCGCTAAAGACTCATCTAAAGAAACATGCGAAGAGCTTATATTGGAAGCGGAAAAAGAAATTCTTAGCAGGGTCGGCAAGTTCCATTATGGAAGTGATAATACTTCGCTAATAAAGGAACTTGTAAAAGAATTAACGGTCCGCAAGCTTTCAATTGCGGCAGCTGAAAGCTTGACCGGAGGGATGTTCCAAGAACAGCTGACAACCATCCCAGGCGCCGGTAAAGTCTTCAAAGGCGGAATTGTCTGCTATACGAATGATGCGAAGTCTAATGTCCTCGGCGTCAGTGATGATACCATTTCCGAGTATGGGGTGGTCAGCGGGGAGTGTGCTATGGAAATGGCCTCTAATGTCCGGAGCAAGCTCAATGCGGATGTAGGCATAAGCTTTACGGGAGTTGCAGGGCCGGATGAACAAGAAGGCAAGCCTGTAGGTACAGTATTTATTGGCATTTCCTATCGGGATGGAAACACTCATTTCAAGGAGTTGAATCTTTCAGGAAGCAGGGCGCAAAACCGTATTCGGAGTGTGAAGTACGGCTGTCATTACCTATTAAGGGATTTATAAACGCTAAGCAGAGCTTTTACAGCTCTGCTTTTTATTTGGTTTTAGAAGTTTGTTTCTTGAAAAATAGGGAAAAAAAGAAAAAAGTTAATTCAATGAAAATGTTTTTTTGGGGGAGTAAGTGAAAGGAAATGGAGGTTTCCTTAAGATAAAACGCGTTTTTACAAAGAATATCCCGAAAGAAAAAAACGAATGAATGTTCGACTTTTTGCTTGGCAAAATAGTAAAAAGAGTATATAGTAAAGATAGGTTTTGAGACAGGATACAAACCTTGATCTCAAATAATTGCTAACGTAAGTACACCTTTAATCGGACAGCCGATTATTTGAATATAGAGGAGGAAATTGAGTGAGTGATCGTCAAGCGGCTTTAGATATGGCGTTAAAACAAATTGAAAAACAATTTGGTAAAGGTTCCATTATGAAACTTGGGGAACAGTCTGATCGTAGGATTTCAACGATTTCAAGCGGTTCTTTAGCATTGGACGTAGCATTGGGAGTGGGCGGATATCCAAGAGGCCGGGTCATTGAGATATATGGACCTGAAAGCTCCGGTAAAACGACTGTTGCATTACATGCTATTGCAGAGGTACAAAAGACTGGCGGCACGGCTGCATTCATTGATGCCGAGCATGCCTTAGATCCAGCATATTCAGAAAAGCTTGGTGTGAATATCGATGAGTTACTGCTTTCACAGCCTGATACGGGTGAACAAGCCTTAGAGATCGCTGAAGCGTTAGTTCGAAGTGGAGCGGTGGATATCATTGTCATTGACTCGGTGGCAGCACTTGTTCCTAAAGCTGAAATCGAAGGCGAAATGGGAGATTCCCATATGGGTCTTCAAGCCCGGATGATGTCTCAGGCACTAAGAAAACTGTCTGGTGCCATCAATAAATCAAATACCATTGCCATTTTCATTAACCAAGTCCGTGAAAAAATCGGTGTTATGTTTGGGAATCCTGAAACGACCCCGGGAGGCCGGGCATTGAAGTTCTATTCAACTGTTCGTCTGGAAGTGCGCCGTGCGGAACAACTAAAACAAGGAAATGAAATTGTCGGTAATAAAACCAAAATCAAAGTTGTAAAAAACAAGGTTGCTCCACCATTCCGTCAAGCGGAAGTTGACATCATGTATGGTCAAGGGATTTCCCAGGAAGGTGAAATCATCGATATGGGTGCAGATCTTGATATCGTCCTTAAAAGCGGCTCGTGGTATTCATACAATGAAGAGCGTGTCGGACAAGGCCGCGAAAATGCGAAGCTGTTCTTGAAAGAAAATCAGGATATCGCTCAGGAAATTTCTCAGAAAATCAGAGATCACTATAATCTCGATGGAGAGCATGAATTACCGCCAGAAGAAAATGAACCAGAAGAGCATTTTGAATTGCTTGATTGATTAATGATATTTAGAAAAGGCCTAAGCTTGTTCGCTTAGGCCTTTTATGTATATTTTGAGAAAAGTGCGAAATTTTCAGCGGATTAAAGGGCATTGAAATCAGATTTACAGACTTCTTCCATAATGAATGCTGTAGATTATAATGGTTGATATTAAGAAAACTTGAATAATCATTGATACATAAGGGACAAACGCTTGACAATAAAAATTCTCAACTATACAATTAATATGTATATTTTACAATTTTTCAAACTAAAATTTTGAAAATTAAGTGCTGTATATTGAATTTATGTGCAATGTACTTGCCGACAGTTCAAATTTTATGTAAAAAGTTCATAGCAAGGGGAGGTGAAACGATGGAACCCATGACAATCATCTTCACTTTGCTTGGCCTAATCGTCGGTGCAGTTGTTGGTTATTTTATTCACAAATCAAAATTTGAGAGTAAAATAGCAGGGGCAAAGGGCTCTGCAGAACACATCCTTGAGGATGCAAAACGTGAAGCGGAAGCACTTAAGAAAGAAGCCTTGTTGGAAGCAAAAGATGAAATTCATAAAGTTCGTGCCGATTCGGATCGGGAAGCCCGTGAAAGAAGGAACGAATTACAAAAACAAGAAAATCGGTTATTGCAAAGAGAAGAGAATCTGGACCGCAAGGATGAAACGTTAGACAAACGTGAGAGCCTTTTGGAGAAAAAAGAAGATTCTCTAAACCAAAGACAACAGCATATTGAAGAGATGGAAAGCAAAGTGGACGAGACGGTTCGTAAGCAGCAAACAGAGCTTGAACGTGTTTCCGGTTTAACTCGTGAAGAAGCTAAAGCAATCATTATCGACCGAATGGAAAACGAGCTGGCTCACGATGTAGCGCTTATGATTAAAGAAAGTGATACCCGTGCCAAAGAAGAAGCTGATAAAAAAGCAAAAGAAGTCCTTTCTCTTGCCATTCAGCGTTGTGCGGCTGATCATGTTGCAGAAACCACCGTTTCTGTAGTAAATCTTCCAAACGATGAAATGAAAGGACGGATAATCGGACGTGAAGGACGAAATATCCGGACGTTAGAAACGCTAACAGGTATTGACCTTATTATTGATGATACTCCTGAAGCTGTCATTTTATCCGGATTCGATCCAATTAGACGGGAAACGGCACGCTTGGCTCTTGAGAAACTAGTTCAGGACGGACGGATCCATCCGGCTCGCATTGAAGAAATGGTTGACAAAGCAAGACGTGAGGTAGATGAACATATTCGTGAAATTGGTGAACAAACAACTTTTGAAGTTGGAGTTCACGGTCTCCATCCAGATCTCATCAAAATACTAGGACGTTTGAAGTTCCGTACCAGTTATGGGCAAAACGTACTTAAACATTCAATTGAGGTGGCCCAGCTTTCAGGTTTACTGGCCGCGGAGCTTGGTGAGGATGAAGTTCTTGCCCGCCGTGCAGGTTTATTGCATGATATTGGGAAAGCGATTGATCATGAAGTGGAAGGCAGTCATGTTGAAATTGGCGTTGAATTAGCAACCAAATATAAAGAGCATCCAACTGTCATTAACAGCATCGCTTCACATCATGGCGATACGGAACCAACTTCTATCATATCAGTGCTTGTGGCTGCCGCTGATGCATTATCAGCTGCAAGACCGGGAGCTAGAAGTGAAACGCTTGAAAATTACATTAGAAGACTTGAAAAACTTGAGGAAATTTCCGAATCCTATGATGGAGTGGAAAAATCTTTTGCGATTCAAGCCGGACGAGAAGTGCGGATTCTAGTGAAACCAGAACAAATCGATGATCTTTCGGCACATCGACTCGCTCGTGATATCCGGAAAAGGATTGAAGAAGAGCTCGATTACCCAGGTCATATAAAAGTCACGGTCATCCGTGAAACAAGAGCAGTCGAATACGCCAAATAATTGTAAAGGAAAGACGAAGTGGTGCAAACCACTTCGTCTTTTCTATTTTCGATTTTAGTCGTTAAGCGTAATTCTTATAATTACCCCAAATTATGTTACAATACATACTTGAATAATTCATATTATTAGGTGAATCTAGAAAGGATTTTACAATGAAATTGCTATTTATTGGAGATGTAGTGGGGTCTCCTGGTCGTGACATGATCCAAGAATACCTTCCTAAGTTAAAAGAAAAGTATCGTCCGCATATCACGGTCATCAATGGAGAGAATGCAGCAAGTGGCCGGGGAATTACAGAAAAGATTTACCGAAGTTTTTTAGAGTGGGGAGCGCAGGCGGTGACTATGGGAAACCATACATGGGATAATCGTGATATTTTCAATTTTATTGATGAAGCGAAATATCTCGTCCGTCCAGCTAACTTTCCAGACGGGGCACCTGGAGAAGGAATGAAATTTTTAAAATTGAACCATCATGATATAGCGATCATCAATTTGCAAGCGAGAACGTTCATGCCTGATTTGGATTGTCCGTTCAAAAAGGCGGAAGAACTCGTGGCGGAGGCTCGAAAAAAGACACCGATCATCTTTGTCGATTTTCATGGAGAAGCTACGAGTGAAAAACAAGCTATGGGGTGGTTCCTGGATGGGAAGGTTACAGCCGTTGTCGGTACACACACACACGTCCAGACAGCCGATAACCGTATATTACCTGCTGGCACCGCTTACATTTCAGATGTAGGCATGACAGGACCATATGATGGCATTCTTGGTATGGAAAGAGGGGCAGTCATCCATCGGTTCCTAACCAGTCTTCCTGTTCGTTTCGAAGTGCCAAAAGAGGGGCGGACCCTATTAAGTGGGGTTCTCCTAGAAATTGATGATAAAACCGGCAAGGCAATAAAAATAGAAAGAATACTGATTAACGAAGATCATCCATTCTATCAATGATTCGAACGGATGGACAGTCAAACTGTCCATCCGTTTTTCCATTCATTAATAAATGGTGGACAATCCCGGTTTTCTTTGTCATACAAGTTTTACTTGATGAATATAGTAGCAGTGGAAAGTGTTATAACTATTGAGCCAAGTTAGAATCGGCAGGGAAAACAAGGAGGACTAGGAATGGAAATATTAAAAGTTTCAGCAAAATCTAATCCTAATTCTGTAGCAGGCGCACTAGCGGGAGTGCTCAGGGAAAGAGGAGCAGCCGAAATTCAAGCAATCGGTGCAGGTGCGTTAAATCAAGCCGTCAAGGCAGTAGCAATCGCGAGAGGGTTTGTCGCACCTAGTGGAGTCGACTTGATTTGTATTCCTGCCTTTACAGATATACTTATTGATGGCGAAGAGAGAACGGCAATAAAACTAATCATTGAACCAAGATAATTTCATGTTTGGGTGCCCTGTTTGTCGGAAGGCGAGCAGGCTCTTTTTTGTCCTGAAATCCAAATGACGAAATATCCATGTCCCTTTATAATGGAATATATAATCTTAAAAAAGATACAGGAAGGGGAATTACATTGGCGATTTTTGATGCACATTGTGATGTGCTGATGAAAATGTTCATCGATCCGGATATTTCTTTTACGAATAGTGATAAATTACATATAACAAAGCGGGGATTATTGGATGAAGGGGGAAAGGTCCAATGTTTTGCAATATATATTCCTGAAAAAGTCCACCCTGATATGAGGTTTCAAGCCGCTTTGGCGATGGTGGATATTTTTCATGAAAAGATTTTATCAGAGCCGGAAATGAAATTTATAAAGACCAAGGCAGACATCGAATCTTTAAAAGAAAAGGAAATAGGTGCAATGCTAACTTTGGAAGGGTGCGATTGCATTGGGAATGATTTGTTGAAACTGAAAACACTTATTCATCTTGGAGTGTCCTCTGTAGGTCTAACTTGGAATTACGCTAACTTGGTAGCGGATGGGGCATTAGAAACAAGAGGGGGCGGCTTGACAGGGTTTGGAACAGAGGTGGTAGCCCTATTGAATGAGAAGTCAATTTGGTGTGATTTATCCCATTTATCTGAAGCTGGATTTTGGGACACCCTAAAGTTGGCGGAATTCCCAATTGTCTCCCATTCGAATGCTTATCATCTTTGTCCGCATCCACGAAATTTAAAGGACGGGCAGATTAAAGCCCTTTTGCAGAAAAAGGGGGTGATCGGCGTAACCTTTGTCCCGCAATTTCTTTCAAATAGCGGTTCGGCTACGATAAAGGATATCTTGAAACATATAGAACATATATGCAGTTTGGGCGGGGAAGGACAAATTGGATTAGGGTCTGACTTCGATGGAATCGATCATATGGTAGAAAATTTAATGTCCTATAAGGATTATCATAACTTAATCAATGAACTGAACAGGCTTTATTCCAGTGAGTTTGTAAAAGGACTCCTTTTTGATAATTTCACCCGTAATTTTCCGCTTGAAAAGGTAATATCTTAAGTGATTTTCAATTCTTACTATATAGATATGAATAAATATTCTGAAAATATAAAAAATAAAAGCAAAAAGGTTGCAATTTAATGATTTAACCGATAGAATTGAAAGCGTTTAGTACACCTTTCCTAAAATAGAACGATTAATTATACATAGTTGAATGTTCTGAAGAGAGGTGCGGTTAAATGCATTTATATACGAACGTCCTAAAGGAGTGTAAGACATGATCAATCAACTTTCATGGAAAGTTGGCGGACAACAAGGTGAAGGTATTGAAAGTACAGGAGAAATATTCTGTATTGCCCTCAATCGCTTAGGTTATTACTTGTATGGCTACCGTCA
Source organism: Bacillus sp. ISL-4 (assembly GCF_018613275.1). Taxonomy (NCBI): domain Bacteria; kingdom Bacillati; phylum Bacillota; class Bacilli; order Caryophanales; family Bacillaceae; genus Bacillus; species Bacillus sp. ISL-4. The sequence goes on along the minus strand of NZ_JAGGQN010000012.1, from coordinate 25,287 downwards.
TTTCTCATCCCGAATCAAGGGTGGACACACGAATAACAAAATTCGTGTAAGTACTACGGAAACTCGTGCTATCTCTGATGATTTAGACATCTTAGTTGCTTTTGACCAAGAAACAATTGACGTCAATTATAAAGAATTACATGAGGGTGGCATCATAATCGCAGATGCAAAATTCAAACCTGTCTGCCCAGAAGATACAAAGGCAGAATTATATATTGTTCCATTTACGGAAATAGCAGCCGAATTAGGAACATCATTAATGAAAAATATGGTGGCAATCGGCGCGACATGTGCTGTTCTAGGAATGGAAATTTCCGTATTCAACGATGTGGTTGATGAAATATTCGGCCGTAAAGGTGAAGAAATCGTTAAGAAGAATATGGATGCCATTACTGCTGGCTATAAGGCAATGGAAGTGTTGCTTGGAGAAAAACTGGGAGCAATGGAACTCGAAAAAGCAGATGGCCAAAAACGAATGTTCATGATTGGTAACGATGCCATCGCTTTAGGCGCAGTTGCAGGCGGTTGCCGCTTCATGGCAGCTTACCCGATTACTCCGGCTTCTGAAATTATGGAATACTTAATTAAAAAACTTCCTCAATTTGGTGGGACGGTCATACAAACTGAAGATGAAATCGCGGCGGCTACAATGGCAATCGGTGCAAACTATGGCGGTGTACGCGCCATCACAGCTTCAGCTGGACCTGGACTTTCCTTGAAAATGGAAGCGATTGGTTTAGCGGGCATTACCGAAACGCCAATTGTCATCGTCGATACTCAACGTGGCGGTCCATCTACGGGACTTCCTACAAAACAGGAGCAATCCGATTTAATGGCGATGATCTATGGTACACATGGTGAAATACCTAAAATCGTCATGGCTCCGAGTACTGTTGAGGAAGCTTTTTATGATACGGCAGAAGCATTCAACCTTGCAGAGGAATATCAATGTCCAGTTATCGTTTTATCCGACCTACAGCTATCATTAGGTAAACAAACGGTTCAGCCGCTTGATTATGGAAAAGTGGAGATAAGACGCGGAAAATTGGTTGACTTTGAAATTGAAGAGTCTGAAAACAAATCTTACTTCAAGCGTTATGAAGTAACGGAAGACGGAGTCTCACCACGTGTAGTGCCTGGTATGAAAAATGGAATTCACCATGTTACAGGTGTTGAACATGATGAAACGGGCAGACCTTCTGAGACGGCTTTGAATCGTAAATTGCAAATGGATAAACGGATGCGTAAGCTGAATAATTTAACTAACACATTCCAAACACCAGTATACAAAAACACACCGCATGAAGAAGCGGATTTATTAATTCTTGGCTTTAACTCAACACGCGGGACGATTGATGAAGCGATCGGCCGGTTAGAAACGGATGGAATGAAAGTGAATCATGCGCATATCCGTTTGATTCATCCTTTCCCAGCTGATGAAGTCCTATCATTGGTGCAAAGTGCTAAGAAAGTAGTAGTTATTGAAAATAATGCGACTGGACAATTGGCTAATATTATCAAGATGAATGTTGGACATGTTAATAAAATTAAAAGCATCCTAAAATATGATGGCAACCCATTCCTCCCGCATGAAATTCACACACAATGCAAGGAGATGTTCGAATATGGCAACGTTTAAAGAGTTTCGGAATGATGTAAAACCTAACTGGTGTCCTGGCTGCGGAGATTTCTCCGTTCAGGCAGCCATGCAGCGTGCGGCAGCCAATGTAGGATTGGAGCCGGAGAATTTGGCCGTTGTTTCCGGTATCGGCTGTTCAGGTCGTATATCGGGTTACATCAAGTCCTATGGTTTCCATGGCATCCATGGCCGCTCACTGCCAATTGCCCAAGGAGTAAAAATGGCCAACCGTGAATTGACCGTTATAGCTTCAGGCGGTGACGGAGATGGTTTTGCAATCGGGATGGGACACACCATCCATGCGATCCGCCGTAATATCGACATTACGTATATAGTCATGGATAACCAAATTTATGGATTGACAAAAGGCCAGACTTCTCCTAGGTCCGCTGCTGGATTTAAAACCAAATCCACACCAGAAGGATCAATAGAACAAGCTGTCTCACCTATGGAATTAGCATTGTCAGCTGGTGCTACGTTTGTCGCCCAAAGCTTTTCCACTGACTTGAAAGACCTGACGGCGATCATTGAAGCAGGGATAAACCATAAAGGGTTCTCCTTTATCAATGTTTTCTCTCCTTGCGTAACATATAATAAGATCAATACGTATGATTGGTTTAAACAAAACTTAACTAAATTGAACACGATAGAAGGCTATGATTCATCAAATAAAGAACAGGCCATGCAGACTTTGATGCAACATGACAGCCTTGTGACAGGGATTATTTATCAAGACTCTTCACGCCCTTCGTACCAGGAATTAGTGCCAGGGTATGCTGAAAAAGGGTTAAATAAATCAGAGCTGACACTGGATCAACAACACTTTGATAAGCTTGTTGCTGAATTTATGTAAAAGAAAAGGTTCCCCCAATGGATGGGGGAACCTTTTTTATGGTTAATTATTAGGCTCTCCAGTAGATATGCCACATGCTAGAAGGCTTACGACTGGCTTAGCTTAACAACCGTTATGGCATCCGCCGAAGGTACGGTTAAAAACGGCAACCGCAACCCCCACCGAAACCGCCACCAAAACCGAAGCAACAACGATTCCTTCTTCTACAACAACATCGTTCATTGTGACGATCACAGTCGCGATCGCGATCGCGGTCACGGTCACGATCACGGTCACGATCGCGTCTATCACAGCGTCTCACTCGACGACAGAAATCGTCTTCGTTCCTTTCATGGTGATGGTGGTCACGATTATGATTATCAGAACATGACATATAAGTCACTCCTTAAATTATTTTTGTTGTACGAGATATCTTATTCAAGAGCGGACAGGATGCTATGGGAATATGACCTTGTTAGGGAAAATGTACGATAGCCCTAACATTATGTTTAGTCATTAAAGGTAAAGGCAAAATGGCACGTACATTAGGGATACTGGTATTTTTTCAGTCTGTTTTTCATACATTTAATATATTCAGGAAAATGTAGCCCTATTTCAGGGGGAATGTACATGTTGAGAGGTAAAATGAATGCCGTCGTCAAACACCACCGAGGTTATGGGGCACAATTACAAGTTGTCGATATACCGGATATTCGTGATGACGAGGTCTTGATTCAGGTGAAAATGACCTCGATCTGCGGAACGGATATTCATATTTTCACCTGGGATGAATGGTCGCAGGGAAGAGTGAATCCACCATATGTATTTGGGCATGAATTTGCCGGAGAAGTGATTGAGGTAGGGGGGAATGTGAGTAATGTTTCAGTCGGTGATTACGTTTCCGCCGAAACCCATATCGTGTGCGGTACATGCCGGCAATGTTTAATGGGACAGTTACACATTTGTAAAAATACAAACATTATTGGTCTCGATACACAGGGATGCTTTGCTGAATATGTAGCTTTGCCAGCTAAGAACCTTTGGAAAAATTCGATTGACATGCCACTTGAGATAGCTACGATCCAAGAACCGATGGGAAATGCAGTCCATTCTGTGCTTGCTGGTGAAGTGCTTGGAAAAACGGTGGCTATCATCGGCTGCGGGCCGATTGGGCTTATGGCTGTGGCTGTAGCAAAGGCGGCCGGTGCAGATAAAGTTATCGCTCTTGATGTTAATGATTATCGACTTCAGCTTGCAAAAAAGATGGGTGCTACAGACCTCATTCATTCAATTAAACAGGATCCATTGGAAATCACGAAAGGCCTCACAAGTGCGGATGGGGTGGATGTTGTTTGCGAAATGAGCGGTAATCCTGCAGCTATCCAACAAGGGTTTAAGATGGCGACAAATGGTGGAAGAATATCAATACTAAGTTTGCCTTCTAAGCCCGTCACGCTTAATATAACGGAGGATATTGTATTTAAGGGCCTTACTGTCCAAGGGATAACCGGGAGGAAGATGTTTTCAACCTGGCAACAGGTTTCAAGTCTGCTTGAAAGTGGCAAGGTTGATGTAAAACCAATGATTACCCACCGTTTTTCACTAAGCGATTTTGAAAAGGGATTTGAACTGATGATCAAAGGTCAGTGTGGTAAGGTTCTTCTGATACCTTAAAGAGTGAGAAGGTTTACGAGTAAAGTGCCCAAATTCACGAGTAAAGTGCCCAAACTCACGAGTAAAACGCCCAAACTCACGAGTAAAGTGCCCAAATTCACGAGTGAAGCGCCCAAACTCACGAGTAAAGCGCAAATTCACGAGTAAAGCGCCCAAACTCACGAGTACGCCCAAACTCACGAGTAAAGCGCAAATTCACGAGTAAAGTGCCCAAACTCACGAGTAAATCGCTCAAATTCACGAGTAAAGTGCCCAAATTCACGAGTAAATTGCATGGTCTGCATTTGAAATAGCTGTGAAGGAATAGTATTATCCTATCATTTAATAAGAAGGGGCTAAGTTCGTTAGAATATGCGAATCAGGCCTCTTTTTTTATGTTCACAATTACCGTATTTGTGAAAAATTTCTTACACTCGAAGAAGCCACGACAGAATGATTGTTTCTTGCTGTTAAAAGCTTTATACTATAATAATGTGGATATATCACACTTAATAGCTAACATTTACTGGGAATTCTTAAAAAGCAAACCGTATAAAACCATTTGAAGATAGGTCTTGAAATAGTTGGTGAAAGAAATAAACTAACTATTTTGAAAGGAGATTAACTATGAACGAGAAACAACGATTAGAATCACAACAAGTACAGGCTGAGAATCCAGCGGACAAAAAATCCGAAAAGGACTTCAGCAAGTACTTTCAAGCCGTTTATATTCCGCCTTCCTTAAAAGATGCGAAAAAGCGAGGAAAAGAAGAAGTAGAATATCATGATGACTTTGCAATTCCTGAAGGTTTCCGTGGAATGGGAGAAGGTAAAAAGTTTTACATTCGTACTTATGGCTGTCAAATGAACGAACATGATACAGAAGTCATGGCGGGCATCTTTATGGCACTTGGTTATCAGTCGACAGACACGGTGGATGATGCTAACGTCATTTTACTTAACACTTGTGCGATTCGGGAAAACGCAGAGAATAAAGTGTTTGGTGAATTGGGGCATTTAAAATCATTGAAATTGGAAAAGCCGGATCTATTGCTTGGGGTTTGCGGTTGTATGTCACAAGAGGAGTCAGTTGTAAAGCGGATTCTAGAGAAGCACCATTTTGTGGATATGATTTTCGGAACGCATAATATCCACCGGCTGCCGCAAATTCTTAATGAAGCTTATCTTTCCAAGGAAATGGTCATTGAGGTTTGGTCCAAAGAAGGTGATGTAATCGAGAACCTTCCGAAAGTGCGTAAAGGAAAAACGAAGGCGTGGGTCAATATCATGTATGGCTGCGATAAGTTTTGTACTTACTGCATCGTACCTTACACAAGGGGGAAAGAAAGAAGCCGCAGGCCTGAAGATATCATCCAAGAAGTCCGTCATTTAGCGGCACAGGGTTACAAGGAAATAACCCTGCTTGGGCAGAATGTGAATGCTTACGGTAAAGATTTTACGGATATCGAATATCGTTTCGGCGATTTGATGGATGAAATCCGTAAAATCGATATTCCGCGTATTCGTTTTACGACAAGCCATCCCCGTGATTTTGATGATCACTTGATTGAAGTACTGGCTAAAGGCGGCAATCTCGTTGACCATATCCATCTTCCAGTTCAATCGGGAAGTACGGACACACTTAAAATCATGGCCCGTAAATATACACGCGAACAATATTTAGAGCTAGTAAAAAAGATCAAGGAAGCTATCCCAAGTGCATCGCTAACCACTGACATCATTGTAGGCTATCCGAATGAAACGGAAGAGCACTTTGAAGAAACAATGTCTTTATACCGTGAAGTTGGTTTCGATGCTGCATATACTTACATCTATTCACCACGTGAAGGAACACCGGCTGCTAAAATGCAGGATAATGTACCGATGGAAGTGAAAAAGGAACGTCTGCAACGCTTGAATGCCCTTGTAAATGAAACGTGCGCATTGAAAATGAAAGAGTATGATGGACAGATTGTTGAAGTGCTCGTTGAAGGCGAAAGCAAGAAGAATGCGGAAGTATTAGCAGGTTATACAACGAAAAATAAGCTCGTGAACTTCAAAGGACCAAAATCCGCTATTGGCCAAATCGTAAAAGTGAAAATCACCGGAACGAAAACATGGTCATTAAATGGGGATATGGTTGAAGAAGCAACGGCGATTGAGGTGGAGTAATATGACTAAATATACTAAAGATGACATTCTGAACAAAGCGGCCGAGCTTGCTGAAATGATCGCCAGCACGGAAGAAGTCGATTTCTTTAAAAGGGCAGAAGCTCACATCAATGAAAACCAAAAAATCCGTGAAATGATCGCCAGCATCAAGAGCTTGCAAAAACAGGCTGTAAACTTCCAGCATTACGGCAAAGAGAAAGCATACAGCCAAGTTCAGGCCAAAATTGATGCACTGGAAAAACAATTGGATGAACTTCCGATTGTGCAGGAATTCAAACAATCCCAAGTGGATGTAAATGATCTTTTACAAATGGTCTCATCACAAGTATCGAACAAGGTGACAGACCTGATCATTGAATCGACCGAAGGAGACGTCCTTCGCGGTGAGACAGGTTCACAGGTACAAGCAGGCGGCGGAAGCTGTTCATGAATATTAAAAAGCCCTTCTGATTTCAGAAGGGCTTTTTATATATGCGGAAATCCTTATACAGTGCCCATTCGTGACACATATCCCAAAACTTGCGCATAAAATAACCTAGGTTTAAAACATTACAGCAGTTTTCAAACAATTAAAATTCTACGCACACTAGACTTTTACCACGCATAGGATGAATGGAAACTGTATGAGGAGGGTTCGCTAGCATGTCACAATATAGAGAGATAATTACTAAAGCGGTGGTGGCAAAAGGACGTAAGTTCACAAAGTCCTCTCACACCATTTGCCCGGCTCATCATCCTTCTAGCATTCTAGGTTGTTGGATCATCAACCATAAATACGATGCAAAGAAAGTCGGCAAAAAGGTAGAAATTCACGGCAGCTACGAAATCAACGTCTGGTATTCTTATAACCATAATTCGAAGACGGAAGTTGTAACTGAAAAAGTGCAATATACCGACGTTATTTCGCTGAAATACCGTGATCCCGATTGTCTTGATGACCATGAAATCGTTGCAAAAGCTGTCCAACAGCCGAATTGTTTAGAAGCTTGCATCTCCCCATGTGGACAAAAAATCATTGTCCATGTGGAAAGGGAATTCTTTGTGGAAGTCGTCGGCGAAACGAAAATTTGTGTCGCTGTTAGTCCAGATGGCCGCTGTGAGGATGACTGGGGCTCTGATTTCGATGATGAGGATTTCGAAGATTTAGATCCGGATTTCCTTGATGAATTCGAAGACGAATAGAATATAGAAATTATACCGGATGACATTCCCTTCATCCGGTTTTATTTAATTTGAAGCGGGACAAGTCCATTGCAGGGTCTGGCCATGATTAAAAATAGGGGTGGAATGTTACTATATCCGTGCGTAGGGCTATGCATAGGCAGCTCAAAAAAAGTTTGAATTTCAAAGGATAATTGATTTACCATGCAATTTCGAATACAGGCAATGTTGCTTTCCCGTATGTTATAATGAAGGACATAAATGTGTAATAGATTTTAGTTTGGAAAGGTTTTGAAGGAATGGCTGGATATACTCCGATGATACAGCAATATTTAAAAATTAAGGCAGAGTATCAGGATGCCTTTTTATTTTTTCGTTTAGGCGATTTTTATGAAATGTTTTTTGACGATGCACTGAATGCATCACAAGAGCTCGAAATCACATTAACGAGCCGAGAAGGCGGTAGTGAAGAGCGAATTCCGATGTGCGGCATTCCGTATCACTCGGCAGCTAATTATATTGATATATTGATAGAAAAAGGTTTTAAAGTAGCTATTTGTGAACAAACCGAAGATCCGAAGCAAGCCAAAGGTGTGGTACGCAGGGAAGTTGTCCAGCTGATTACTCCGGGAACGAAAATGGATAGTAAGGGTCTACGTGAAAAGGAAAATAATTATATTGCCACCATCACTCATTTCACGGATGGGCAGTTTGGCTTTGGATACAATGATTTATCGACAGGGGAAAATAAGGTCACTTTGATTGAGAGTTTCGAGGAAGTCCTGAATGAATTTGCCATCCTTGGTGCGAGTGAAGTGGTCATTGCCGAGGATTTCAATGAAGAATGGAAAAAAAGGCTGCAAGAACGGGGCGCTGCCGCTCTATCACTAGAGAATAATTTGGTTCAAAGCGAGTCATTCGTTGCATTGCTTCATCTGTTAAAAGACCAGAATCTGGCGACAACGACCTCACGTTTATTGAATTATCTTTACCGTACCCAAAAACGCAGCCTGGATCATTTACAGCCAGTTCTTGCATATGAAACATCACAATATATGAAAATTGATTATTATAGCAAACGCAATTTGGAATTAACTGAAACCATTCGCTCCAAAGGAAAAAAAGGCTCATTATTATGGCTGCTTGATGAAACGAAAACGGCCATGGGCGGAAGGATGTTGAAACAATGGATTGATAGGCCGCTCATTAATAAAAAACAGATCGAGCGGAGACAAAGCCTTGTTGAAACCCTGAAAAATCAATACTTCGAACGGCAGGACTTACGTGAACGCCTGAAGGAAGTGTACGACTTGGAGCGGCTTGCCGGAAGGGTGGCCTTCGGGAATGTAAACGCTCGGGACTTGATTCAACTGAAACGTTCATTACAGCAGGTGCCGATCATTCGTGAAATCGTGAAGTCAATGGCTTCCAATCAGGATATTTCAATTTTGGCCGATAAATTGGATCCTTGCGAAGAAGTGACGGATTTGCTTGAAACGGCGCTTGTAGAAAACCCGCCATTGTCCGTGAAGGAAGGGAATATCATTCAGGATGGTTTCCATAAGGAGCTGGATACATACAGGGATGCCAGCAGAAACGGGAAAACTTGGATTGCGCAGCTTGAACGCGAAGAGCGGGAACGGACCGGGATCAAATCTTTGAAAATCGGATATAATCGTGTATTTGGCTATTACATTGAAGTCACACGAGCCAATTTGCATCTGCTTGAAGAAGGCCGGTATGAACGGAAGCAAACCTTAACGAATGCCGAACGTTATATCACACCTGAATTGAAAGAAAAGGAAGCTTTGATTTTACAAGCAGAAGAAAAAAGCATCAGTTTGGAGTATGACCTATTCCTCAATCTTCGTGAAGAGGTCAAAAGCTATATCCCGCGCTTACAGGATTTAGCGAAAGGCGTCAGTGAACTGGATGTCCTGCAGTGCTTTGCAACGATTAGCGAAGAACGCCATTATGTGAAGCCAGTCTTTTCTGATGATCGAAGAATCGTACTGAAGGAAGGCCGGCATCCAGTGGTCGAGAAAGTCCTTCAATCACAGGAGTATGTCCCCAATGACTGCTTTATGGATGGAGACAGGGAGTTACTCTTGATTACAGGACCCAATATGTCGGGTAAAAGTACGTATATGCGTCAAATTGCGCTAACATCGATTCTAGCGCAAATTGGATGCTTCGTATCCGCAAGTATAGCTGAATTGCCTATTTTTGATAAGGTGTTTACTAGGATTGGCGCGGCAGATGATTTGATTTCCGGTCAAAGTACATTCATGGTAGAGATGCTTGAAGCAAGAAATGCCATCATGAATGCGACAGAAAACAGTTTGATATTATTTGATGAAATAGGGCGGGGAACATCAACATATGATGGGATGGCGCTTGCTCAGGCCATCATTGAATATATTCATGAGGAAATTGGGGCAAAGACTCTCTTTTCGACTCATTATCACGAATTGACTGTATTGGCGGCGGAACTGCCAAAATTGAAAAATATCCATGTCAGTGCCATTGAGCAAAATGGAAATGTCGTTTTCCTTCATAAAATTAAAGAAGGGCCAGCAGATAAAAGCTATGGAATCCATGTGGCTAAGCTAGCTGATTTACCTGAGCAGTTAATAGATCGGGCGGCTGCTATTTTAGCGCAGCTAGAAAATGAAAATGGACAGGCAAAGGAAATGCCTGAACAGCCTGCTGCCGCTGTAGAAGCACCTATTGCCGAAGCTGCCCCGGTAACATCCGTCAATGAGGCACAGCTTTCCTTCTTTGGGGAAGAGGCTCCTAAAGGAAGAGTGAATTCTTCACCTAAGGAAAAAAAGGTGCTGGATGACATAAAATCACTGGATATCCTTGAAATGACGCCGCTTGAGGCAATGAATACCCTTTATAAATTACAAAAGAAACTTAAATGAGAATTAAAGCGAGGCGATAAAAATGGGAAAAATCATACAGCTTGATGAGGCTTTATCTAATAAAATCGCAGCTGGCGAAGTTGTTGAACGCCCAGCCTCAGTCGTTAAGGAACTTGTGGAAAACGCAATAGATGCAAACAGTACCATTATAGAGATTGAATTGGTGGAGGCTGGACTTGGTTCCATTCGGATCGTGGATAATGGCGATGGGATTTTGGCTGATGACATAGAAGCGGCATTTAAACGCCATGCCACAAGTAAAATAAAAGATGAAAATGATCTTTTTCGAATTCGAACACTTGGCTTCCGCGGTGAAGCAATGCCCAGCATTGCTTCAGTTTCCCGTTTTGAAATGAAAAGCAGCACAGGCGAAGGTGTGGGAACGCGTATACTTCTTGAAGGTGGCATGGTTAAGGAACTCGAGGCTTCATCAAGCCGGAAAGGAACGGATATCCTGGTTTCCGATTTGTTTTACAATACTCCTGCAAGGTTGAAATATATGAAAACCATTCATACCGAGCTAGGAAATATTACGGATGTCGCTAACAGGCTCGCACTTTCGCATCCGGATGTTTCTATCCGGTTATCACACAACGAGAAGCGAATCCTGCATACGAATGGTAACGGTGATGTCAGGCAGGTGCTAGCCGCAATCTATGGTACGAATATTGCCAAAAAGATGATTCAGGTTCAGGCTAGTTCCTTGGACTTCAAATTATCCGGATATATCGTTATGCCTGAGGTCACCCGGGCTTCAAGGAATTATATTTCAACCATGATAAACGGCCGCTTCATTAAAAACTATGCGCTCGTGAAAGCAATTCTGGATGGGTACCATACACTTCTTCCAATCGGGCGTTTTCCAATTGCTTTGTTGAATATTGAAATGGATCCGATTCTTGTCGATGTCAATGTACATCCATCCAAAATGGAGGTAAGGCTCAGCAAGGAACAGGAATTGTACAGTCTTGTATCGGAAACGATCAAATCTTCGTTTAAAAAGATGACTCTAATACCAAGTGGATATACACCAACACCAAAGCCGGAGCAGGTGAAAAGTGAGCAAACTACGCTGGAATTGGACCATGTTGTGGAAAGCGGCAAGCGGGTCCTTGAAGAAGCCAAGAAAGAAGCTTCACTCTTGAAGGATACCTTGATTCGGGAAAAGCAGGAACAAAAGAGTTACGTGGATCATAATGAAGAGTTCAATCTTGAACCAATAAAGGAAATAATCTATAGCAATGAACAACAGCAAATGGCAGATGCTTATATTCCGGTCTTACAAGATGATGAAAGCAAACCAAATTACGAGTCAGCTGAAAAGTATACAACCTACACTGTCGAACAAGAGGAAGAAATTGAGGTGAATGAACCGGATAGCCGCATACCTCCCATGTACCCAATTGGGCAAATGCATGGAACCTATATTTTCGCCCAAAATGAAAAAGGTTTGTACATCATAGACCAACATGCTGCCCAGGAACGGATCAAATACGAATATTTTAAAGAAAAGGTCGGACGTGTTGAAAACGAGCTACAGGATATGCTGGTTCCCATCACACTTGAATTTTCAACAGACCAATGTATCAGGATAAATGAATATCGGCATGAATTGGAAAAAGTCGGCGTCTATTTAGAAGAGTTTGGCTATAACGCCTATATTGTCCGATCGCATCCACAATGGTTCCCTAAAGGAATTGAACAGGAAATCCTTGAGGAAATGATAGAACAATTGCTATCGATGAAAAAGGTCGACATCAAAAAATTGCGTGAAGAAGCAGCCATCATGATGAGCTGTAAAGCCTCAATAAAGGCAAACCGTCATCTGCGCAATGATGAAATCCAAGCACTATTGGATGAACTAAGGCGGACAACCGATCCCTTCACATGCCCTCATGGAAGACCTATCATCATCTCTTATTCCATTTATGAAATGGAGAAAATGTTCAAGAGGATCATGTAATTAAAAGCAATGGAGGACCCTTATGTAATAGGGTCCTCCATTGCCTTTTTAGTTAAATGACCCGCACCTACCTTAGCAAGCGGGGATGGTGCACACGCAGAAGGCATAGGTACAACGGCCAGTGGATTTGCTGCGCACGCGGAAGGGTTAAGTACAAATGCTAGTGGGGATTCTTCCCATGCCGAAGGAAACGAACGTTAGCCTCCGGAGATGGATCCCATGCCGAAGGGCAATCTACAATTGCTGATGGACTATTTTCCCATGTCGAAGGAAATTCTACAACGACAAATGGCTTTGAAGGAGCACATATTATGGGTTTAAATGGGGCGGTTAACGACGTAGATGGTGACCCAATTTATTCATGTAATGTAGCTTTCGGAGCAGAGCCGTACGGACCCTACAGGACTAGTTGGAAAACTTCTGAATAACGGTAATATGTTCATTGACGGGGCATATGGCACTCCAGCGGGTGATTATGCAGAGATGTTTGAGACTGAAGATGGAAACCCAATTGATATTGGCTACTTTGTTGCAGCATCAAATGAAGACAAAATTCGAAAAGCCATTTCAACAGACCACTTTATTTTAGGCATTACTAGTGCAACACCAGGTGTATTGGGAAACAGTGGAGGTTTGCACTGGCAAGGAAAATATCAAACCGATGAATGGGGAAGAAAAAATATCATGTGTCACTCTTCTAGCTCAAAAAGACAAAAAAGGAATGAAATTATTCCAGAAAGAAAAATAAAGCAACCTATTCTTAATCCGGAATGGAACCCTAACCAAGAGTACTTGTCTCGTGTAAATCGACAAGAATGGGTAGCTGTAGGGATAATTGGTCAAATACGGGTTCGAGATGATGGAACATGTGAAACTCACGGGTATTGCTGGCCAAATGCTGAGGGGATCGCAACTAAAGCGGAGAAAGGATTTTTTGTATTAAAGCGTACCGGACCGAATCAAGTATTAGTTTTGGTCACTCCACTTCAAAAAAACTAAATGGTTAATGCCATTGTATAGGCGGTCAGCTAAGAAATTTAAAGAACTTATGATAATATATAAAAAAATTCCAGAATGATATAAAGAGTCAGGCAGTTGAATTTTATAGAACTGGATTCAACAACATCTTGATATGGGTAGGTTCCTTTAAGGATAAAAAAAGTCCTGGCCAACTGCAAAATTGAAGTGAATGATCTGTTGTTATAGAGGGGGCTGATCAATTTGAGGATCTCTTATATTATAAGAAGAAACTCGGTAGAATATATATAGACTGTATAATGAAAAATTGTATCCAAGTGTGTTACGGTTTTTAAAATACTCTTACACCGCATTGGGTGACCACCATAATGAAAGATGTGGCGAAAGTATATGAATTCTGCTTTTTAAACAGGTCATGTAATTAAAAGCAATGGAGAATCCTGATGTAATGGGGTTCTCCATTGTCTTTTTCGATTCTGATTTATTAGACGCCATCCATGAAAGGGATATAGGACTTGGACAGGGTTAATTAAGTTCACAACACTTATCTTCAATAATAATGATATGGGGGAGTGGGCTGGAATTGATAATTGTATGCCGGGGCAGTATACATTTGGTTATCATAGTGATTATTATATTGCGGATATTGCTGCATGTCTTCTTCGGACGCTCGATGGCAGTTGGCTGGCGGACCGATGAATGTTGAGGGCTGAACTGGCGCAATTGCTTTTTTCCATTGGTTTTCATCCAGGCAATACGTATGTGCCATAATATTTGCAGGTGTCAATTTCAAGATATCCGAACCCAGGATCACTTCAGGTGTTGGTGCATTAAAAATGGCCAGCAGGTGAGTATTATCCGTATTAGCCACTTCATAATGCCACCAACCTTGTGGAACATTGGCTACTTGGCCAGGTTTAATGGGATAATTTTGTATTTGCTTAGTAAAAGGATTCAGTAATGAAACGGTTGCAGCTCCAGAAATGCAATACACTAGCTCTGCAGCATTTTGGTGATAATGCGGTTCTACGACATTGTTTGAACTAAGGTAAATATCTAATAGAGAAACATTTTCGAGTGTGTTCAATTGTTTGATACCTAATACATTTATATAGTTTTGATTGTCTTTTTTCATTAAATTGCTTTTATTAACATCAAAAAAGTATTGTGTGGATGGTGAAGTATAGTCCATATAGGAAACCATGAATTTATCATTCCTTTTTTTAAGACTTGATTTTTCAGGATATGTTAAATCTCATTTTAATGTGCAATAACCCGTGGGTTATTTGCTCATGGAGCTAATAAGGAGTGCTGATGGTCCCGACATCGAAAAATGAGATGCAGTGATTTCATGTAACGAATAGGTCGAAAATATATGGTTATGAGATAAATGTTATTTTTATATATTTTATAACCGAAACTACTAATCTGATTATTAGATATAATCAAACTTTTAATAAGCAGAATTTTCCCATTGCATGACTTTAAATTACAGTGATATAATGTTCTCTATGATTTTAAAGTTTAACATAGGAAGTGGCTAAATTGTCGAACAATTCAAAAGAGAGTAAATTCGTCCCGTACGTCTCTGCATCTAAATCTCTACCGGAATTAACTGCAACTGCAATTATTCTAGGGATCATTCTTGCAATCGTATTCGGGGCGGCAAATGCATACTTAGGCCTACTTATTGGTTTAACTGTCTCTGCTTCAATACCCGCAGCGGTAATCTCAATGGCTATCTTAAGAGGGGTTTTTCGCAGGGACTCAATATTAGAAAACAATATTGTGCAAACGATGACCACGGCAGGTGAGGCTATTGGTGCCGGTGCTGTATTTACCATACCAGCATTATTCATGTGGGACATGGATGTGAGTCAAGCATTCATCATTTTCGTTGTATTAACTGGGGGATTTTTAGGGGTCTTCATGATGGTTCCCCTTCGCCAGCTTTTGATTGTAAGGGAACATGAAACATTACCATATCCTGAAGGTACTGCATGTGCCGAGGTCCTGAAGTCAGGAGAAAAGGGTGGTACAAGCGCGAAACTAATCGGAGCCGGTTTGGTTATCGGCGGTGTCGTTAAAGGGCTTGGTGATGGGTTTAAGCTTTTCAAGACAGAGGTTGAAACAGGAATCACGAATTTTAAAAATGCAGTGGTTGGTCTTGATGCCTTTCCTTCCCTTTTGGGTGTAGGTTATATTATTGGACCGCGTGTTGCAGGACAAATGCTAGGTGGGGGTTTATTAGCCTGGGTCGTTCTAATACCGGCCATCAGCTTTTTTGGCGGAAGCAATGGAACAGCCATTTTCCCTTCTGATGTACCGATCGGTGAATTGGATGCATGGGGAATTTGGGATAATTATATACGCTATATTGGTGCTGGTGCCGTTGCAACTGGCGGATTGATCACATTGATCAAAACATTACCAATACTTTTCAGTTCAGTTATTGATACTATTAAAGGCGTAAAAGCCAATAAAGGACAACTAAAATCAGGTTCGATCCGTACTGAACAAGATATGCCGGCTAAATACGTTTGGCTGGGAATGATCATCGTAATTTTAATCATTGCTTTCACACCTATAACTGATGTAGGAATCATCGGTGCGATTGCAATTGCGATTTTTGGATTTTTATTCGTGACAGTGGCTTCAAGGGTTGTTGGAATCGTCGGAAGTTCTTCTTCCCCTGTTTCTGGAATGACGATAGCTACACTATTGATTGTGGCCATTGTCTATAAAGCTACTGGTTTTACTGGTACGACTGGAATGGTAGCCGCATTAACCGTCGCGGCGATCATTTGTACAGCACTTGCGGTTTCAGGTGATGTTTCACAAGATCTAAAAACAGGATATATCGTCGGCGGAACACCATGGAAACAACAAGTTGCCATGATGATCGGTGTTGTTGCGTCCGCTTCCGTCATTGGTTTTATCCTTGTTCTGATGGATAATGCATATACGATGGGATCTGCAGAACTACCTGCACCTAAAGCGGCACTAATGAAAATACTTGCTGAAGGTGTTCTAGGGGGGGATTTACCTTGGACCCTCATCTTTATCGGTGCTGCTATTTCCATCACATTAGAGTTTTTCGGTCTGAATTCACTTGTTGTTGCAGTCGGCATTTACTTACCGGTTCATACTAGTGCCCCAATCATGATCGGTGGATTTATTCGATTCTTTGTTGAGTTCTTCTCGAAAACAAAAGAAGCGCTTAAAGCTCGGGTTGATAGAGGGGTATTATTTGCCTCTGGTTTAATAGCGGGTGAATCATTGATTGGTGTTCTTATTGCCATATTGATCGCAGCAGGCGTCAAAGTTCCGGATGCGGCTAAATTAGCCAGCAATTTGCTGCCATTCCTACTATTCCTTGCTCTAGCTGGATTACTTTGGTTCGTATCCAGCAAAGGGAAAAAAGAAGATGCTTCGTAAACGCCAATCAAAAAAGAGGAACCTGTTAACTATGGTTCCCCTTTTGGAAAGACGCGTCACTATGGTACATGAATCTTCGGAAGCAACTTTTTTGGTCATTCAAAGGACAAATTTTGTGGAACGAATGACAATTCGTTTCTTTAAACAACCATCAGTCCGTAAAATCAAGCTTGATAAGTTTGGGGCATATGCCATTAATCAGATGCAGTTCCAAAGGAATGTAAATCAGATTTCTGAAGCGATGAGTGAACATTTTGGTGAGGAAGCAGAACCAGCCTTACCGCGGTTGATGAAGTTTCTGGAGATTCTTGAGGTTCATGATTGGATCATATGGGATGATGAAGAAGAAAAATGAAAAAAAGCTGAAGCTCTTTTTGATGCTTCAGCTTTTTTCTGTTTTGTATTTGGTAAACAAAATTTTCTTTAGGTTTGTAACATTCTAATAATCTCCATTTTAAGAAATTGGACTATAGGTATAATTATTTGTAATAACTTTATAGTTATTGTATTCTTGTACTGGTAGTCATGTGTAATAAAGCAGTGATATTCAATTTTGAAGAGCAGGTGGTTATTTATTATGGGAAGAGTACAAGGTAAAGTAGCATTAGTGACAGGTGGAGCTTCGGGTATAGGGTTATCCATATCCACTCTGATGGCTAAAGAAGGCGCAAAAGTCGTGATTGCTGATTTTAACGAAGCAGGAGCAAAAGAAGCGGCCGAAAACATAAAAAAACAAGGCGGGGAAGCGGCTGGAGTATTCTTGGATGCTGGACAAGCAAATTCTATCCAGGCAGCAGTCGACTTTACAATTGAACAATATGGTACTGTTACGGTACTTGTTAATAACGTGGGTTTAACTAACCTGCATAAAGATCTGGATGTCGTGAATTTAGATTTGGAAGAATGGGACCGACTTATGGATGTGAATTTAAAAAGTGTCCTATTGGGAAGCAGGTTTGCAATTCCTCACATGATTATAGCGGGAGGGGGATCGATAATCAATACTGCCTCGATGGCTGGGTTTACAGGTGACTCCGTACGATCTGCATATGGTGCGTCCAAAGCGGGGGTAGTGAATTTGACCCGTTATATCGCTGCACAGTATGGTAAAGATCATATTCGTTGTAATGGAGTGGCACCGGGCCTTATTTTAACTCCTGCAGCGAAAAATAACATGCCTCAGGCTGTACTCGATATTTTTGCCAAATTTAATGCATTGCCATATCATGGTGAAGCGGAAGATATCGGCTATACCGTGCTATTCCTTGCATCTGACGAGTCCAAATTCATTACAGGTCAGACGATCCAAGTGGAAGGCGGTCATTATATAGCCAACCCAAGCATCTCTGATTTTAATGATTATGTAACTAAAGCAAGTTCCAATTAATTGTCTGGACATTCATATAACAAAACCTTACCCTGGATAAGATCAGCCTTATCCGGGGTTCTTAATTAGGAAGCCCTAAATTTTAAAAAACATGAAGCAGGTGCAAATAACAATGGAAGAAACGAATTATGATGAAATGCTGAACATCAGGACGGAAGGTGAACAAAAAAAATTCAATGATTCCTTGCATTATCACCGCTACGAACCTACGCCATACAGTGCATTAGAACATTTATTCAAAAAATATGCACTGAAAAGAAATGATCGCATTGTGGATTTTGGATGCGGTAAAGGACGCTTGAATTTTTTTATCCATCACTTATATCAATCATCTGTAGTTGGCGTGGAGATGAATGAAAATTTCTATAAAGAAGCGATCGAGAATTTGAATGGCTACATGAAGAAAAGGAAAAACAACAATGGCAATATAGAATTCCACTGTTGTTTGGCAGAAGAATATGATATTGATACGAAAGACAATCGTTTTTATTTCTTTAATCCGTTCTCGGTACAGATTTTCATGAAAATCATCAATAACATTTTGCTTTCCTTTGAAAAAGAACCGCGCCAAATCGAACTTATATTATTTTATCCTTCACAGGATTATATTTTTTTCCTCGAAAACCAAACCGCATTCGAGCTGAAAAACGAAGTAATGTTACCTGGCTTGACTGAATCTAATCCTTTTGAGAAATTCGTCATATACGAATTGTTGAATTGAATGGAGACACGTTTTTTGGTGATAATTCCAGTTGGTTTCAGAAATTCGCTCCCTTTCCGCCGATTGTCTGCAAAGCCTCATCAAAGCAAGCATCCAGCGGAGTCTTGTCGGCAGGAGTATCGCAAATTACTTCAATCTTGTGAGGGTTTCCATCAGTAAAAAATGTCTCCTTTTAAAAATCATGATTCGGTGTGAGCATTCCGTATTAGAATCAATATGCCGTATAAAAAGTATACAAAAAAATGGGATGCCTTAATTAATAAGGCATCCGTCTTCTTCTATATATTTATAATCAATAGTTCCGCTCGATGACAAAGTGTGCACGATCGCCTCTAAAGAGAGTTTTAGAGAATTCAATGACCGATCCGTCATTCTCATATGTGTAAGTTTCTAATGAAAAACAAGGTGAACCGTTCGGTACATCCAATTTGTCAGAAATGGAATCGTCGGCAAGTGAAAACTCCAAGTGTTCGACTGTTTTTTTTACTTTTAAATTGAATTGTGTCTCAAGTACTTTAAAGAGTGATTTTTCGCAGGCTTCGATATTTAGCCCGGGTGTTTTATACCAAGGGAGAAAGGCAATTTCATATTGAAGGGGGATGTCGTTTACGTAACGTATCCGTTCCAGTTTATTTACGGGGTCTCCAATATTTTGTTTGAAAAGCTTGGCAAGGGTAGCGTTAGCTTCAATCACCTTTAAGCTAATGACCTTTGTAGAAGGGTTTTTTCCTTGCATCGTGACTTGCTCAGAGAACTTTTCAACCGTGCTTGTAAGAAATTGCTTCACTTTATTCTCCGAAACGAAAGTCCCTTTTCCTTGAACACGGTAGATGTAGCCTTCGACGTTCAATTGCTGTAAGGCCGTACGAACTGTTGTCCTGCTTACTCCGTATATTTTACAAAATTCGGCCTCAGTCGGTAATTTTGTATTTGGTTGATATTCGCCATTTTTTATGAGATCGATAATCGATTCCTTAACTATGGAATGCAATGCCGCTTCTTTATTCATGGTCTCCACAGTGATTCCTCCTATGTTCATTCCCAATCTATACATATAGATTATCTCGGATAAGTTCAATAATCAACTTTAAATCGAAAATTTGTAGTAACAAATTAAAAATTGTGTTGATATTTTTTCGATTTGTAACTACAATGTATGTATGAGGGTAATAATACCCATTTCATATAGCCTTTCAAGGGAAGTGATAAAACAAAGTAACCTGGATTATTACAAAAATGCGGTTTAGTCTTACTTAAAAATACTGAATAATCAATCATTAAAAGGGGGGTAATTTCAATGAATATCTTATTATGTTGTTCTGCGGGGATGTCTACTAGTTTATTAGTTACCAAGATGGAGGAAAGCGCTAAAAAACAAGGGATAGAATGTCGTATATGGGCTGTGGGTTCTACAGAAGTGAACAATGAAATAGATAAGGCCGATGTGATTTTATTAGGTCCGCAGGTTAGATATCTTCTTTCCAAGTTACAGGAAGCGGGGAAAGAAAAGGGTATTCCAGTCGCAACCATCAATCCAATGTTCTATGGACTATGTAATGGTGAAGAAGTATTAAAACAAGCCACTACTTTAATAAAAGGAGAATAAGGATATGATGACTTTTATTGATAAGTATATTATGCCTGGGGCGGTAAAGGTAGGAAATAACCGGCATTTGCTTGCGATTCGTGACGCATTGATTGGAATGATAGCGATTACAATGATTGGGTCATTCGCCGTCCTGTTTAATAATCTCGGGCAAGTCATCAAGCCTTACGGAAGAATGATGGAGGCCATCTTCGGTCCTGCATGGAATACGCTGGGCGGTGATATTTGGTTTGGAACCTTTGCATTCATGACGGTATTCGCGGTATTCGGCATCTCTTATAAATTGGCACGATCATACGGTGACGATGGTTTTGAAGCGATGCTGGTTTCCGCAGCCTGTTTCTTCTTATTATTGCCTCAAATCGGAAATGTCACTTTAACCATCGATGATAAGGATGTAACAGGCGGGGCATGGGGTTTTGTAAGCGTTAACTATTTTAATGCTACAGCCCTATTTACAGGTATTGTCGTTGCCTTAATTGCCACTGAAATCTTTGTGAGACTTTCACGAGTGAAATATTTAGTCATCAAGCTGCCAGATGGAGTACCCCCAGCGGTAGCACGTTCATTTGCAAAGTTAGTGCCGGGTATGGCGACGATCTTTATCGCTGGTGTATTCGGACTGCTATTCCGCAAAATAACGGATGGGCAGATTCTGAATGACTGGCTTAGTAAAGTGATTGTATCTCCATTACAAAGTGCAGTAGATTCACTGCCATTCGCTATTTTACTAGTATTTCTTGTTCATTTATTATGGATGATCGGTTTGCATGGACCCAATATCCTCGGCGGGATCACGACACCGCTTTTTGAAAGTTCGGGAGTGAAAAATATCGATTTATATGCAAAAGGCGTCAAAGACATGGATCAATACGGGGTATTGGCGGGTTCTTTCCTGGATGCATTTGTTTATTTAGGCGGATCTGGTGCAACATTGGGCCTTATCATTGCAATGATCATTGCCGGTCGGAAACGGTATAAACAGATGATTGCACTCGGAGGGGCACCAGGAGTGTTCCAGATTAACGAACCCATTCTTTTCGGATTGCCTATCGTTCTGAATCCAATGTGGTTCATCCCATTTGTTCTCGGCCCGGTAATTACAACGGTGATTTCTTATATCGCGGTAAGCAGCGGAATGGTTTTCCCGATCGTCGCCAAGATTCCATGGGTTACCCCTCCGATTGTGGGTGGATTCCTGGCCACAGGCGGGCATATGTCCGGAGCGGTCTTATCTGCAATCAACTTAGTCATTTCAACAGCGATTTATTTACCATTCGTTTATGCTCAAGTGAAGATAGACACCAAAAATAAAACAGAGCTTACAAAAGATTCAGAAACGCTAAACGTTTAAGAAAGTAGTGATGAAAATGGAAAAAGAAGAATTATACCAACTATCCTTTCAATTGATTTTATATAGCGGGAATGCGAGAAGCTTTGCAATGGAAGCGATGCAGGAAGCAAAGAAAAGGAATTTTGATTCTGCTCGCGTGAAAATAGCCGAGGCCGAAACGGAATTACTGCAAGCCCATAAATACCAAACCCAATTAATCCATGCTGAGGCGGGCGGGGACCAATTTGATCTTCCCATTATCCTGGTGCATGCACAAGATCATTTAATGACAGCGATGACTATAAAGGATCTTGCAATTGAAATGATTGATCTACGCGAAGAATTCTTACATGCAGATGCTGTGAAGGAGAGGACTGCTGAATGAGCAAGGGGTTGAAGATTGTCACGATTGGCGGAGGTTCGAGCTATACGCCTGAACTGATCGAAGGTTTCATCAAATATCATGAAAAACTTCCTGTGAGTGAAATTTGGCTCGTGGACATCGAAGCGGGAAAGGAAAAGCTTGAAATTGTCGGGAATTTGGCAAAAAGGATGATTGAAAAGGCTGGTGTGAATATTGAAGTCCATCTCACGCTAGACAGAAAGAAAGCGCTAAAAGGCGCTGATTATGTAACAACCCAGCTGCGGGTTGGCCAGCTCGCAGCAAGGGCGCTTGATGAAAAGATTCCATTGAAACACGGAGTGATCGGACAGGAGACGAATGGACCAGGCGGGCTTTTCAAGGCTTTTAGAACGATTCCCGTCATTCTGGATATTGCTCATGAAATGGAGGAATTATGTCCGGAAGCATGGCTGATTAACTTCACGAATCCTGCAGGAATGGTAACGGAAGCAGTTCTGCGTCACAGTAATATTTCCAAGATCATCGGCCTTTGCAATGTGCCGATTGGTATGGAACGAGGTGTTGCGGATTTAATGGATGTAGAGCCATCAAGAGTCCGGATCGACTTTGCTGGCTTGAACCATATGGTTTACGGCCTGGATGTATTCGTTGATGGCGAAAGTGTCAAAGATCAAATCATCCATTTGATTACAGATCCATCTAATGCTGTCACGATGAAGAATATCCATGCAATGGGCTGGGAACCGGAATTCCTAAGAGCGTTAAACCTATTTCCGTGTCCATACCACAACTACTATTATAAAACGGGAGATGTGCTAGCCCAAGAATTGAAGGATGCAGAAAAAGGGGAAACACGTGCAGAGGTCGTTCAAAGACTTGAAACAGGTTTATTCGAGCTATACAAAGACAAGGATCTGGCTATCAAGCCGCCGCAGCTTGAAGAGCGCGGAGGTGCGTACTACAGTGATGCAGCTGTGCGGTTGATTTGCTCGATGCATACCGATAAGCGAGATATTCAAGCGGTAAATACCGTAAACCATGGTGCGATTGAAGGCATCCCCTATGGCTCGGCGATTGAAACCAGTTGCGTGATAACTAAGGATGGTCCTAAGCCAATCAATGTTGGTGAGCTTCCTGTCGCAGTCCGCGGTTTAATTCAGCAAATCAAATCCTTTGAAAGGGTAGCCATCGAAGCTGCAATTACAGGGGACTATGATACTGCGTTACTTGCCATGACGATCAATCCACTCGTTCCAAGTGATCGGGTTGCAAAACTTATCTTAGACGAAATGCTGGAGGCGCATAAAGATTATTTGCCGCAGTTTTTTGAAAAAAAGGAGTTGCAGGATAATTTATCATGATTGAAGTCCTTGTAAATGCAGATGATTTCGGGTTAACTAAAGCGGTGAATTATGGGATTTTGGATAGCCACAAATATGGAATTGTCAATTCGGCCACGATCATGATGAATGCGAAAGCAACGGAGCATGCGATTGAAATCGCAAAGAAGACACCTTCGTTGAAGGTAGGTATACACTTAGTGCTGACATGGGGTATACCTTTATTGAGTGATGTTCCGAGTTTAGTTGACGAATCAGGTTTCTTTAAAAAGCAAGGGTTGATATATGGGGATCCTGCCGGTATTTCCTTGAGGGAATTGGAGAGGGAGTGGTCAGCACAAATCGAAAGATTCTTGGAATTTGGTCTATATCCAACTCATTTCGACAGCCATCATCATGTACACGGGATCACAGCATTTCTACCTGTAATAAAAAAGCTGTCTGATAAATACGGATTGCCAGTGCGTAATGCCGGAAGGCACCTGGCTGGGGTTCAAACCGTTACAGATGTATTCCTGGACGATTTTTATGGAGATATGGTGGTTGAAGATTATTTTCAAAACTTGAAGGGGAGGGTAACGGATGGGGCGAGCGTGGAGATAATGACCCATCCTGCTTATATGGATGAAGAATTGATGGAAGTCTCCTCTTATAATGATAAACGCTTGAAAGAAACCCGGATTTTGACGAATGCAAAATTACCTGAGGGATTTTCCCTTAGATTCAGCATCACCCAAGTTAAGATTTGATTTCTTAAATTACAAAAAAGGACCATTCGTCAAATGATGAATGGTCCTTTTAAATTAAATGAGTGCTATATCTAAAAATTAATAAGCCAAGCTGAATAGGGCTTTGATGTGTGATAGATAGCGAACATTACTTGCTTCTTTCATCAATGTAGCCGGAAGGCCTTTAAGGGAAGTGTTATTGGCCCCAACGGTTGCCACCGCATCCTTACGGCCAAGGCTCGCAAGTGTACCTGAGTTTACAGGTGAAAATTCTTCAAGTTTCTTGCCTTCAAAGGCTGCATATAGGTTGTAACCAACAAGCTCACCCATTTGCCAAGCATTTTGTGCAGTAGGAGCGTATGGACGGCCGCCTTCTGGAGGGAACGCAACGGCACTGTCCCCGACAACGAATACGTCATTATGGGATTTGGATTGCAAATACTCATTAACGGTCGCTTTGCCGCGATCCACTTCAAGGCCTGATTCGCCTACGATAGGAAGAGCCGCAACTCCGCCTGTCCAAACAAGCGTATTGGCCGTTATCGTTTGTCCATCTTTCAATTCGATTTGGTTTCCTTTAACACCCGTTACAGGCAGACCTGTCAAGAATTCAACGCCACGTGCTTCCAAGCTAGTCATCGCACGTTCAATCAAGTGATCAGGCAGGACCGGAAGGATTTTTGGACCTGCTTCTACAAGCTTGATTTTCAAGTCCTTGAAGTCCACTCCGAATTTTTTGGCGATTTTAGGGAAATGATCCACGATTTCACCGATTAACTCGACGCCCGTCAATCCGCCGCCGCCGATCACGATGGTTGCGTCCGCTTCATTATTCGTTTGTGCATATTCGCGGATGTGATCTTCGATATGTTTGTAAATCTTGTTTGCATCGTTTACGGATTTCAAGACCATGCTGTTTTCCTCAAGTCCCGGAATGCCGAAGAATCCTGTTTGGCTTCCTAAAGCAACAACCAGGGCATCATAAGATAATGTGGAACCTTTGGCAAGTTTCACTTCTTTGTTATCGACTGAGAAAGAATCCACT